>NZ_JAYWLR010000020.1:0-34668 GCF_040946405.1 Corynebacterium sp. LK2510
TTAAGGCACTTCCCATTCCACATTGGAGGTCTTCGTCATGTGGTCGGATCGCATAGATTCGACCAACGTCTCCGGTCAGTACAACTAGGCCCCGTCCCCCCTGCTAGCGCTTAGGTGCGCGCGGGACGCAGATTGCGCGGCAGCGCGAAGGTGATGGTCTCAGTCGTCGTGGTGACTTCTTCCACGTCCGCGTAGCCGCGCTCGGCGAGTGCGTCGATGACCTCGCGCACCAGCACCTCCGGCACCGACGCACCCGAGGTGACGCCGACGTTGTTCACTCCATCGAACCATTCGTCCTGGATCTGGTGGGCGTAGTCGATCAGGTGCGCGTCCTTCGAGCCGTTTTCCACCGCGACCTCGACCAGGCGCTTCGAGTTCGAGGAGTTCTGCGAGCCGACCACGATGACCAGCTCCGCGCGAGGCGCGATTGCCTTGACCGCGACCTGACGGTTCTGCGTGGCGTAACAGATGTCGTCGCTCGGCGGGTTCTCCAGCTGCGGGTAGCGCGCGTGCAGCTTGTCGACGATCTCCATCGTCTCATCCACCGACAGCGTCGTCTGCGACAGCCACACGAGCTTCTGGTCCGCCGGGAAGTCCGGCAACGTGTCAACGCCCTCGACACCGTCGACGAGGAAGGTCACCTCAGGGGCCTCGCCGGCGGTTCCCTCTACCTCCTCGTGGCCCTCGTGGCCGACGAGGAGAATGAAGTAACCGTCGCGGGCGAAGCGCTTCGCCTCGTTGTGGACCTTGGTCACCAGCGGGCAGGTGGCGTCGAGCGTGAGGAGGTTGCGCCGCGCGGCCGACTCACGCACCTCCGGGGAGATGCCGTGCGCGGAAAACACCAGGTGCGCCCCCTCCGGCACTTCGTCCGCCTCGTCGACGAAAATGGCACCACGATCACGCAATGTCTCCACCACGTACTTGTTGTGCACGATCTCTTTGCGCACGTACACCGGGGCACCGTACTTCTCCAACGCCTTCTCCACGGTCTCGACGGCGCGGTCAACGCCTGCGCAATATCCCCGAGGCGCAGCGAGAAGAACCTTCTTACCCTGTTCAGTCATGGAACCCAGGGTATCGAATGGCAGTCTAAAAGAATAGACAGGCAAAATCGTGTGTATCTTCGCAGGAAACGGTGTTGGCGCCAGCTGTGAAACCGTCGTCGCAAAGTGGCAAAGAAGCAAGAAGAGAGGTGTCCACGTCCCGTGGCAGCAACCAATAGCGCGCAGCAGGCGAGCTCCGCAGAAGCCCCGTGGGGTGTCGCCAAGCTCAACCGCTCGGTCAAGGGGTGGATTGAAAAGCTCGGGTGGCTGTGGGTCGAGGGCCAGCTCACACAGGTCAACATGAAGCCGACATGGAAGCTGTCGTATCTCACGCTGCGCGACACCCAGGAACAGGTCAGCGTGCAGGTCACAACCAGCACTGCGCTGCTGAACTCGCTGCCCGCCCCGGTCAAGGACGGCGACAGGGTGATCATCTACGGCAAACCCGCCTTCTACGAGGGCCGCGGTTCTTTCTCGATGTGGGTCACGGAGATCCGCCACGTCGGCGAAGGCGAGCTCCTCGCACGCATCGAGCGTTTGCGCACGCAGCTCGCCGGGGAGGGCCTGTTCGACCCCGCCCGCAAGAAGCCACTTCCCTACCTGCCGCGCACCATCGGGCTGATCACGGGAAAGGGTTCCGCCGCCGAACGTGACGTGCTCTCGGTGGCACAGAAACGCTGGCCCGCAGTTCAGTTCTCCGTGCGCAACACCGCGGTTCAGGGCCCGAACGCGGTGCCCGAGGTCATCGCAGCACTTGAAGCTCTCGACGCCGACCCGGCCATCGACGTCATCATCATCGCCCGAGGCGGCGGCAGCGTGGAGGACCTTCTCCCCTTCTCGGAGGAGGCCCTGCAGCGCGCGGTGGCCAACGCCTCGACACCGGTCGTGTCGGCGATCGGCCACGAACCCGACAATCCTGTCCTGGACAACGTTGCGGACCTGCGCGCCGCGACGCCCACCGACGCCGCCAAGCGAGTCGTTCCGGACGTCGCGCAGGAGTACGCGCTTGTCGCAGAGGCGCGCTCGCGCATGAACGGCGCCCTTCGCGGCTGGGTGCAACGAGAACGCACCACCATTGATTCGCTTCGTTCCCGCCCCGTTCTGGCCAACCCGCTCACAGCGATCAACCAACGCCGCGAGGAAATCGAACGCGCCTGCTCACTCATCCGGCGCGACGTGTCGTACCTGCTCAAGCAAGAAACCGCGGCGGTTCGCAGCCTTCGCGCCCAGGTCTCTGCGCTGGGCCCCTCGGCCACCCTTGCCCGCGGGTACGCCGTCGTTCAGGTCCTGCCGCGCGACGGTAGCGGCCCCGACGTCGTAACCAGCATCGAGCAAACACCGCCGGGCTCCCAGCTGCGGATCCGGGTCGGTGACGGCTCGATCACCGCCGCATCAATGGGCACCCAACAAGCCGACTAACCCACGCGTTGACAACCAACCCCACAGGAGAAACCCATGACTGAGAACACGTTCGGAACTGGCCGCGGCGGCGACGAAGCGCTGCCCGACCCGAGCACGCTGAGCTACGAAGAGGCTCGCAACGAGCTCGTCGAAACCGTCAAGATCCTCGAGCTCGGCCAGATGAGCCTCGACGAATCCCTGCACTACTGGGAGCGCGGCGAGGCACTGGCAAAGCGGTGCGAGGTGCTTCTCGACGGCGCCACGAAGCGCGTCGAAGCCACCATCAACCAGGCAGACCCCTCCGCAAACGACTAGCCGCGCGACAGCGGCTCGGTCGCTACCGCGGTGGCGATGACCTCGCGGAATTCCTCGTCCGTACCCGCGCCGCTGAGCAGGAGGCGCTCCTCGCCCAGATCGACGGCCCACAGGTCACGAACGTCGTTGCTTTCGGAGGAGTAGATACGCGCCTCGGTGCCGTCGACGTCCACGGTCCGGGAGAGTTCGCGCGGGGCGCGGTCGACGTCGACGACTGCGTCTTCAAGCGAAGCCCCGGTCTGAGTAAGGGAGATAAAGCCTCCGGCGGGCGTGACCCAGCCGACAACGGGCGCCGGCTGCCCGTCGATCATGGAGCGGCGCGCGGAGTTCGTCGTCCAGCCTTCCGGCATCTGCGGGTAGCGCACCGGGTAGGACACGGCGCGCGACTCGAGGTTCATGAAGGATTCCGCGTCGACCTCCTGGACGGGACCGTTCTCCGGTGCTCCGGGGTTGAACGAGCACATGCCCGTGAAGCCGACGGCCACCAACATGATGACAACAATGAGCGCCACGTTGATCACCATGTCTCGGCCGTCTTGGAAGATGCGGGGTTTATTCTCGGCTGCCACGCCAGTAAGTATGTCACGTGACAGCGCGAGCACGTTCATGCCCCGAAATACCCCCGTATGTGTGAGGGCTCCCGCCGTTGCGGGGGACCAAAATGGAAGAATGCAAAGGGCGGGTTGCCCGTTTGCACCCCCGCATTGCACAAGCGGAACCACACAACGTAATTAGCTCAGGAGGCTGCCTTCGATGACCGAGACGTCCACGGAGTACCCGGATCGTAACCTTGCGCTGGAACTAGTGCGCGTCACGGAAGCGGCGGTGCTCGCATCTGGCCGCTGGGTCGGCCGTGGCAAGAAGAATGAAGGCGACGGCGCGGCTGTCGACGCGATGCGCAAGATGATCAACTCCGTCAGCATGGACGGCGTCATTGTCATCGGCGAAGGTGAGAAAGACGAGGCACCGATGCTCTTCAACGGTGAAAACGTGGGCAACGGCCACGGCGCCGCGGTCGACATCGCCGTCGACCCGGTCGACGGCACCCGCCTGATGGCGGAAGGACGCCCGAACGCCATCGCCGTAATCGCAGCGGCGGACCGCGGGACGATGTTCAACCCGAAGGACGCCTTCTACATGAACAAGATCGCCGTCGGCCCCGATGCCGCCGGCGTCATTGATATCACCGCCCCCGTCGCAGCCAACGTCGAGGCCGTGGCGAAGGCGAAGGGGGTCAGGCCCGCCGACATCACTGTCGTTGTGCTTGATCGCCCCCGTCACAACCGCCTCGTCGAGGAGATCCGCGAGGCTGGCGCAAAGGTTCGCTTCATCACCGACGGTGACGTCGCCGGCGCAATCGCGGCCGCCCAGGACCACAACTCCATCGACATGGCGATGGGCATCGGTGGAACCCCCGAGGGTGTCATCACCGCTTGCGCGCTCAAGTGCCTCGGCGGTGACATCCAAGGGCAGCTCGCACCGCAGAGTGATGCGGAGCGCGAAGCCGTTCTGGCTGCGGGCCACGACCTCGACCGCGTTCTGACCATCGACGATTTGGTCTCCTCCGACAACTGCTACTTCGCGGCAACCGGCGTGACCAACGGCGACATGCTGCGCGGGGTCTCCTACCGCAAGAACGGTGCGACCACGCGCTCGCTGGTGATGCGTGCGCGCTCCGGCACCGTCCGCTACATCGAGTCGATCCACCAGCTGGCCAAGCTGCAGGAGTACTCCGTGGTGGATTACTCTGACCCGACCGATTAACCCCGAATTGTGCCCCGCATCTCATTGCAGAGGGCATAATCGGGAATCGACCCCGTTCACACTCTCGAGACGAACACCAAGGATGGAACTACATGGCTGATCAGGAATACCGCATCGAGCACGACACGATGGGCGAAGTCAAGGTCCCGGTTGACGCTCTGTGGCGCGCGCAGACCCAGCGCGCTGTGGAGAACTTCCCCATCTCCTTCCGTCCGCTCGAGCCGAAGCAGATTCGCGCCCTCGGCCTGCTCAAGGCCGCTTGTGCGCAGGTGAACAAAGATCTCGGCGCGCTGGACGCGGAAAAGGCCGACGCGATCATCGCTGCGGCGAAGGAGATCGCGGACAACAAGCACGACGACCAGTTCCCCATTGACGTCTTCCAGACCGGTTCCGGTACGTCCTCCAACATGAACACCAACGAGGTCATCGCCTCCATCGCGAAGGCGAACGGCGTGGAGGTTCACCCCAACGACGACGTCAACATGGGGCAGTCCTCCAACGACACCTTCCCGACGGCCACCCACGTCGCCGCCACCGAGGCCGCCGTCAACGACCTCATCCCGGGCCTGAAGGTCCTCCACGAGTCCCTGGCCGCAAAGGCCAAGGAGTGGCACGAGGTGGTCAAGTCCGGCCGCACCCAC
The DNA here is from genome assembly GCF_040946405.1 of Corynebacterium sp. LK2510. Classification (NCBI taxonomy): domain Bacteria; kingdom Bacillati; phylum Actinomycetota; class Actinomycetes; order Mycobacteriales; family Corynebacteriaceae; genus Corynebacterium; species Corynebacterium sp. LK2510. Next base: position 5,165 of record NZ_JAYWLR010000020.1, read on the forward strand.
CTCATGGACGCCACCCCGGTGACCCTGGGCCAGGAGTTCTCCGGCTACGCCCGCCAGATCGAGCTCGGCATCGAGCGCATCGAGGCCACCCTTAACCGCCTAGGCGAGCTGCCCATCGGCGGCACCGCTGTGGGCACCGGCATCAACACCCCCGCCGAGTTTGGCGGCAAGGTCACCGAGGAGCTGGTAAAGCTCTCCGGAATCCAGGAGCTGTCTGAGGCAAAGAACCACTTCGAGGCGCAGGCCAACCGCGACGCGCTTGTCGAGTTCTCCGGCGCGATGCGCACCGTCGCTGTGTCGCTGTACAAGATCGCCAACGACATCCGCCTGATGGGCTCCGGCCCGCTGGCCGGCTTCGCTGAGATCCACCTGCCGGACCTGCAGCCGGGTTCTTCCATCATGCCGGGCAAGGTCAACCCGGTTCTGTGCGAGACCGCCACCCAGGTTGCGGCTCAGGTGATCGGCAACGACGCGGCTGTCGCCTTCGGCGGTTCCCAGGGCCAGTTCGAGCTCAACGTGTTCATCCCGATGATGGCCCGCAACGTGCTCGAGTCCGCTCGCCTCTTGGCCAACACTTCCCGCCAGTTCGCCACCAGGCTTGTCGACGGCATCGAGCCCAACGTCGATCGCATGAAGGAGCTCGCGGAGTCCTCCCCGTCGATCGTCACCCCGCTCAACTCCGCCATCGGTTACGAGAACGCGGCGAAGGTGGCCAAGACCGCTCTTGCTGAGGGCAAGACGATCCGCCAGACGGTCATCGACCTCGGGTTCGTCGACGGCGAGAAGCTCACCGAGGAGGAGCTGGACAAGCGCCTCGATGTTCTGAGCATGGCTAACACCGACCGCAACTAGCGCCGCGCTAGGATCGACCCCCAGTTCACACACCGAGCTGGGGGTTGCCCTTTGTCTGATTCGTTCGCGCAGTTTCGCCCCGACCGGGCCGCGGAGCGCCGCTGGGTCGCCGGCGGGCTCGCGGTTCTCGCGGTCGCTCTGCTGGGCGCGCTCGCCGCTGCCGTGTACGCCCTGTCGCGCCCTGCCGACGAGCGCACTCCCCTGCCGAGCGTTGTCACGGTCACCGCGCAGCCCGGCCCAACTGCCGAATCCGCCAGCCCGACACCGGGCACCTACACTGGCTGGCTGTTTTCCTCCGGCGACACGGCCGAGGCGGGATGGAACGCCGCGCTCACGCTCGCACCCGACAGCGCGATGATCACCTACCTCAACAACGGGTGCACCGCGCTGCTCACCTTGTCCGACGGCCAGCGGTGGACCGCGACGCCACTGTCAGCGTCATGCGGGCCGACTGATGGATCGTGGACGCTCACCCAGCCCGAACCGGGCGTCCTCGACGTCGAGTACACCTCGTCCACTGCGCCGCGGGTCCATGGTTCCCTGTCCCGCGAGGTGCGCGTCGATTAGCTCGCGCTTTACGCCTTGTGCCGTTCGCGCTTCGTATCCGGCTTGGGCAGGAGGAGCTCGTAAATGTCGGTGTCGCGCCATTCCCCCTCTAAATCGCCGTAGCTCATCTTGGCCATGTGGTGGAACGTGCCCACCTTCTCAAAGCCGCGGGAGACGTGCAAACCTGCGGAGCCTTCGTTCTCCGGGAAAATCCACGAGTGGATGGCCCACTTATCCAGCTGGATGCAGGTATCGATGAGAGTATCCAGCAACTCCCCCGACACGCCCGCGCCGCGCGCGTCCGGGTGGGTGTAGATGGAGTCTTCCACCACGCCGTGGAAAACGGTGCGCGAAGATGCCTTCGCTGCCGAGACCCACCCGACAACGCGGGAGTCGTCGTCCGCGTCCACCGCGACGAACACCGTCTCCATGATCTTCTTGGAGGTAAATTCCTCCCAGCTGGGGCTGCTGGTCTCGTACGTAGCATGGCCGGACTCGAGACCCATCTCGTAGATCTGGCGAACTTGTTTGTAGTCCTCGCGGCGGATCGGGCGGATGTTGAAACCATTCAAAGGCATAGCGATCATTTTTCCTGCAATAAAAGGGGCGTGCAACACGGTGGTTGCACGCCCCTTTTCTAAGCGGTTAGGTCTTAGTTAACCTCGACGGTCGGGCCGTAAATGCCGTTCTCGCCCTGGGACCAGGAGATGGTGCCGTTCTCGAACTCCTGGATCCAGCCGGTGCCGTCCGCAAGCTCCTGCTCCGGTGCGACCGGGAAGCCGATGTTGTTGGCAGCGTTGAGCTCGCCGAGCCACTGGGTGGAAATCTGGCCACGGATCGGTGCGCCGCCGGTGTTCTCGTTCCATGCAACGTGCTGCTCGTCGCCGTAGGAGACGATCCAGCCGCCAGCAACCTCATCGACGGAGACCGGCTGGCCCCAGTCGCCGGCGTACTCGTCCATAGCCTGCGCCACGCCCTGCGGGACCAGAGCGGTCTGGCCGTCGGCGGTGGCAACCTCTACGGTGTCGCCCTCAGCAGCGGCGGTCTCAGCCAGGGAGGTCTCGGTAGCGGTGACGGCGGAGGTCTCGGTCGCCGTTGCCTGCTCCGTGGCCGTCTCGGCGACGGTGGAGGTGTTGGTGGCGGATGCCGCGGTGTCGCCCTCGGTGGAACATGCCGCCAAGCCGGCTCCCAGGGTCAGGGCCATTGCGGATGCAGCGATCTTCTTGGAGAACATTCGTGTTCAGCCTTTCGTTGGTAATTGTTTACATAAACAACCTTAGATGAATTCTCTCAGCGCTGCAGTCAGCCCCTACGCCACCGGGCCGGCTTCCGCTTGGCCGGGGCCTTCTTTTGTGCAGGTCGTGGGGCCTTCTTCAGGGCCGGGGACGCACCCCGCGACGAATTGGGGGTGCGCCCTTTCGCTACCCCGACGAAGTCCTGGATGGCGTCGCCATCGTCCGCACGCTTCCACACCAAGCCTATCGACGTTGCGTGCGTGCCCTCCCCGCGCAGCTCGAGCGGAACCACCTGTTTTTTCGACAGCGCCTTCAGCAGCGGCAGCGGGGCGAACGCGATGCCGACATTCGCGGCGACCACTTGCAGCGCACCGCGCAGCTCGTCCGTGTCGGCACCTTCGGCGTAAGTGAAATTCACGATTTCGTCGGCGAGCTCCGCGGCGTCCACCGCTTCTGCCACCTCGGCGTAGACGGAATCTTTGGGAACGGCGACACCCGGGGTTTCGTCGTAAAGCCGCACCACATGGTGGGATTCACCGACCCTGGCGTCGGGCAGGCGGGCGAGCGCAAGATCGCAGGTGCCGTCGGCAAGCTCACTCAAAGGGTCATCCGTCGCGCGCGCGTCGATACCGTGTGGCGTGCCCTCGGCGTAGCGGCGCAGCCACTTGCCGGGTTCGGTGCCGGTGACAAAAGCAAGGCTCAGCATGGCTAAATGCTACCGTCAAAGCCATGACGTCACACGAATCTTTCGAGGCACAGCAGCCCTCCGGCCGCGCGATGAAGCCCGCGACCGCGGCGAAGAAGCTGGGAATCTACCTCCCCGCAACCCCCCAGTCGTTCCAGGACGGCGCTGTCACGCACGCACAGCTGCGCGACTTGCAGGACAACCCGCCCGAGTGGCTGACCCAGCTGCGGCTCAACGGCCCCCACCCCCGCCCCGAGGTGGCGCGCAAGCTCGGCATCAGCATCACCGCGCTGAAAAAGAACGGCATGGATGAGCCATTGACGACGAACCAGATCAAGGATCTGCTCGCCGACCAGCCCGAATGGCTGCGAACGGCCCGCACCGTCCATGCGGACGAGCGCGGGCCGAGCGAGGAATCCGAAGACTAAAGTCTTCCTGAGCTCTTCCTAGAGCATCTTCCACTCCTCAAGGCCCGGGTAGAGCGGGTGCTTCTCACCGAGCTTGTCGACGCGCCCGTGCAGCGCCTCGACATCCGCAGACTCGCCCTGGATGAGAGCCTGGGCGATGATCTCCGCGACCTCGCGGAAGTCCTCGGCACCGAAGCCGCGGGTGGCTAGCGCCGGGGTGCCGATGCGAAGGCCGGAGGTGACCTGCGGCGGGCGCGGGTCGAACGGCACGGCGTTGCGGTTGACCGTAATACCCGCACGGTGGAGCAGGTCCTCGGCCTGCTGGCCGTCCATCTCCGAGTTGCGCAGGTCCACGAGCACGAGGTGGACGTCGGTGCCGCCGGAGACGACATCGATGCCGGCCGCCTTCGCGTCGTCCTGAGTGAGACGCTCGGCGATAATGCGCGCGCCCTCGAGCGTGCGCTCCTGGCGCTCCTTGAACTCCGGGGTCGCGGCGATCTTGAACGCGGTCGCCTTTGCGGCGATGACGTGCATCAGCGGTCCACCCTGCTGGCCCGGGAACACCGCGGAGTTGAGCTTCTTGTGCAGCTCGAGGTCGTTGGTGAGGATGAAGCCGGAGCGCGGGCCGCCGATCGTCTTGTGCACGGTGGAGGACACGACGTGCGCGTGGGGCACCGGGCTCGGGTGCAGGCCCGCGGCGACCAAACCGGCGAAGTGGGCCATGTCGACCCACAGGTAGGCGCCGACCTCGTCTGCGATCGAGCGGAACTCCGCAAAGTCCTCCTGGCGCGGGTACGCGGACCAGCCGGCGATGATGACCTTCGGCTTGACCTCGCGCGCCTGCTCGCGCAGCTTGGCCATGTCAATGGTGTGGGTGTCCTTCTCCACCTCGTAGGCGGCCACGTTGTACAGGCGGCCGGAGAAGTTGATCTTCATGCCGTGGGTGAGGTGACCGCCGTGGGCGAGGCTGAGACCCAGGATGGTCTCGCCGGGCTCCGCAAGCGCCATGAGCACAGCTGCGTTGGCCTGGGCGCCGGAGTGGGGCTGGACGTTGGCGTACTTTGCGCCGAAGACGGACTTCGCACGCTCGCGGGCAAGCTCCTCGACGACGTCCGCGAACTCGCAGCCGCCGTAGTAGCGGCGCCCCGGGTAGCCTTCCGCGTACTTGTTGGTGAACACCGAGCCCTGCGCCTGCAGGACAGAGCGGGGAACGAAGTTCTCGGAGGCGATCATCTCCAGCGTGTGTCGCTGGCGGCCGAGCTCATCGACGATGGCCTGGTGAACTTCGGGATCAAACGTTGCGAGATCCTGGTAGCGGAGGTCTTCAGACACGGGCACCGGGTCCTTTCTCGAGGCGGGGACATTGTTGGTACCTGAAGTATAGGCACCGCCTCGGGCACAGGGCACCCATGCGGTGTTTGCAAGGTGGAGGTGCAACAATTGACCGCATGTCCCGTGCTGCCGACTCCAGCCCGTACCTCGAATTCAGCCGCGAGGCCTGGCGCCAACGACGCAATGCTTGGCCCCAGGTGCTCACTGAAGAAGAGGTCGCGGAGTTGTCCGGTATCGGTGAGACCCTCGACCTCAACGAGGTCGCCGAGATCTATCTTCCGATCTCCCGCCTGATTCACCTGCAGGTCTTGGCGCGCCAGCAACTCACCACCGCGACCGAGATCTTCGCCGGCGAGGCCCACCACGTTCCGTACGTCATTGGTGTGTCCGGCTCCGTGGCCGTGGGCAAGTCCACCACCGCCCGCGTGCTCAAGGTGCTGTTACAACGGTGGGAGTCCCACCCCCGCGTCGACTTGGTCACCACCGATGGCTTCCTCTACCCCAACGAGGAGTTGCAAAAGCGCAAGCTCATGGACCGCAAGGGCTTCCCCGAGTCTTACGACCGTCGCCGCCTCATGCGGTTTGTCACCGAGGTCAAGTCCGGCCTGCCGGAGGTCACCGCACCGGTGTACTCCCACAACGCCTACAACATTGTGCCCGGCGAGCAGCAGGTCGTTCGCACCCCTGACATCGTTATCCTCGAGGGCCTCAACGTGCTACAGACGGGGCCAACGCTCATGGTGTCCGACCTGCTCGACTTCTCCATCTACGTCGACGCGGCGACCAACCACATCGAGCGCTGGTACATCGACCGTTTTCTCAAGCTGCGCACTACTGCCTTCCGGCAACCCGGGGCGCACTTCGCCCGCTTCGCTGACCTGGACGAGGAAAGTGCGGTCAAAGAGGCGCGCGATATCTGGCAGTCGATCAATCTGCCCAACTTGGTGGAAAACATTGTGCCAACGCGGGTGCGCGCCTCCCTGGTCCTGCGGAAAGGCCCCGACCACGCCGTGCAGCGGGTACGGATGCGCAAGCTGTAGTGAGGCTTACTTGCCGAAGCGGCGGGAGCGCTGCGAGTAGTCACGCAATGCGCGCAAAAAGTCGATCTTGCGGAACGCTGGCCAGTACGTATCGGTGAACCAGATCTCCGAGTACGCGGCCTGCCACAGCAAGAATCCGCTGAGGCGTTGCTCGCCGGAGGTGCGAATCACAAGGTCCGGGTCCGGCTGGCCCGAGGTGTAGAGGTTCGTCGAGACCGACTCGATGGTGACTTGTTCCGCGAGGTGCTCCGGCGGGGTGCCGGCGGCAACGTTGGCGTCGATAAGCGAGCGCACCGCGTCGACGATCTCCTGGCGCCCGCCGTAGCCGACCGCGATATTGACGCAGAGCCCAGGCTTTTCGACGGTCGCCTCAGCCGATCTCAGCATCCGCTGCGCAACCTCCGGGGGAAGCAGGTCGAGGTGGCCGACGAGCCGGACTTTGCAGGTGTGGTTCTCGGCGGCGAGGTCATCAACAACATCGGAGATGATGTCGAACAGCAGCTCGACCTCCTGCGTCGTGCGCTGCAAATTCTCCGTGGACAGCAGGTAGATGGTGACAACCTCGACGTCCATCTCCGCCGACCACCTGACCAGCTCACCGATCTTGGCCGCTCCTGCGCGGTGGCCATGCGAGATGTCGCTGTAACCGGACTCGCGCGCCCAGCGCCGATTGCCGTCCGCCATCACCGCGATGTGCTTCGGGCGCTTGGTGCCCCGCAGCTCGCGCCTCAACCGCGCCTCGTAAAGCGGGTAAAGAAACTTCTCCAGCGCCACGTTAGAAAACCGACTTCCGGTGCCGGTCAAGAACCCCGGCTTCTTCCATCGCCTTATCCACGGCGGCCCGATCGAACGGGTCGATGCCGTGCGCCTCCGCGAACATGCGGCGGCGGTTGAAGCGGGAGAACCGGCGGTGGAAGGCGAACCCGAGGGAGAGCACCACAACTGCCAGGAAGACGAGCAACAGCAGCCCGATCGGGGACGCCTTGCCAAACTCCGGTCCCACCGGGGTCTGCGGCGGGGCCTGGGCCACGACCCACGCCGATGCGTTGACTGCGTAATTAATCACGGGTGTCTCCTTGGGAGCTCGAAAGTAGTGTTTCCGTGTCGTCGATGCCGGCGAACAGGTCGTCTTCCGGCAGGTCCGCCTCGATGCGAGTGCGCGCCAACTCGAACTCCTCCGTCGGCCACACCTTCTGTTGATCTTCGACCGGGCTGGCAAGGAACGCCCCAGCGGGATCGATCTGCGTCGCGTGAGCGGTCAGCGCGGCAGCCCGCTGACCGAAATAGGCGGAGCACTCAACCTGCGTTGTTACCCGACTCATCACGTCCGCTTCGTTTTGCTCCCAGCGCTGAATCATCAGCTCGTACGGGCTCGGCAGCCCGCGGTCAAGGAGCAGCTCTTGCAGCAGCTTCATCCGCTGCAGGATGAAGCCGTGCGAGTAGTAGAGCTTCAGGGGCGTCCATGCGGGGCCTGCCTCGGGCGCGTAGTCGGAATCCCCCGCCTTCGCCCAGGCGAGCATGGACACCTCGTGCACCTTCAGGTGATCCGGGTGCGGGTAGCCACCATTCTCGTCATACGTAACGATCACGTGCGGGCGGAACTCGCGGATGACGCGCACCAGCTCACGGCACACTTTCTCACTGTCTTGGAGTGCGAAGCATCCCTCGGGCAGCGGCGGCAGCGGGTCTCCCTGCGGCAGACCCGAATCGGCGTAGCCCAGCCACTCATGCTCGATACCTAGTGCAGCGGCCGCGGTGGCCATCTCTTCTTTGCGGACGGCCATGATGTTCTCGAGCACCCCGGGACGGTCCATTGCGGGATTGAGGATGTCCCCCCGGCAGCCATCGGTACACGTGACAACCTTGACCCGGTTGCCCTCGGCGACATATTTCGCCATCGTGGCTGCCCCCTTGGACGATTCGTCGTCCGGGTGCGCGTGAACCGCCAGAAGGCGCTTGCCGCTCACAGATCCTCCAACGTGGGTAGGGGTAATTCTCCAACCCCGCTCATCTTAGTACCATCGGTGTCGAAGTCTTTACCCCTGGTTACTCCTACTCCGCGTGCCCCTGCCCCACCGCCGGGCCCTTTCTGAACGAGGTTGAACTCCGTGTCGACTCCCACTTCCGTGCCGCAAACGCAGTCACACCGCTACGGCGACCCCGCGCGCCGCTCCACCCCAAGCGGGGTCGGGGGCAAGGTCCTGGCGATCGCCGCGGTCCTCGTCATCGTGCTCATCGCCGTCGCATTCGGCCGCAACGTGATGGAGCGCCGCGCCATACCTGTCAGCGCAGACTTCATCACTCAGGAACATGTCGACGATTCCACTACCCGTCTGTGGATCGACGTCCAGCGCAAGGACCCCTCGGTGGCGTCCTACTGCATCGTCACGGCGGTCGATTACGAGTTCGCGGAGGTGGGTCGCCGCGAAGTTGTCATCCCAGCGGGAGGGGAAAAGCTCACGCGCATCGGCGTCGATGTCCCCGTGCGCTCACCCGGCGTGTCGGGTCGCGTCTACGGTTGCTCGGACGACATCCCGTTCTACCTCGATACGTCGCAGGCGAGCTACGAGGCACGCTAAACCCGCAGGGCGCCTCATGCTACTATCTGCCTGTATATTTGCAGACTCCACCTGCCGGTTTCGCATGTTCCGCGGCCCCGGGATGAGACGAATGCACGACTAAACAAGGGAAGGTTCACAACCTCATGGCTGAGACCCAGCAGCAGTACATCACCCCTGAGATGAAGGCCAAGCTCGAGTCCGAGCTGCAGGCGCTCATTGACAACCGCCCGGCAATCGCAGCCGAGATCAACGAGCGCCGTGAGGAGGGCGACCTCAAGGAGAACGCGGGTTACGACGCCGCCCGCGAGCAGCAGGACCAGGAAGAGGCCCGCATCAAGCAGATCTCCGAGATCCTGGCCAACTCCACCACCGAGCGCACCGGCGTCGTCGACGGCGTCGCGCTTGTCGGTTCTGTCGTGCACGTCTACTACGACGGCGACAAGGACGACAAGGAGACTTTCCTTATCGGTACCCGCGCCGCCTCCACCGGCAACAAGGACCTGGAGACCTACTCCGAGAACTCCCCTCTCGGCGCAGCCGTCGTGGGCGCAGCAGAAGGCGAGACCCGCACCTACACCGCCCCGAACGGCCGCGAAATCGCGGTGACCATTGTGTCCGCGGAGCCGTACGACTCCGTGAAGGCGTCCAAGCCCCGCGCGTAGCACCTTTTTCCCGTTCACGTTGACATGTAAGGACTGAGAACAGTGACCTCCTCTACCGCCCGCACCGCCGCAGCTGGTTTCTTCGCCGTCGCCGCCCTCGGTTTGGCCGCCTGCTCCCCTCCCGGCGAGGTGGACTCCGCCCAAAAGATCGACACCGCCACGAGCCAGAACGCCGCTGCGAACACCGCAGCGCAGCAGACCTCGACCGGCGCCACCGGAGTCAGCAACGTAGGCGATGCTGCCACCGCCACCGCAACCACTGTCCCGGCAGGGACGGTCCCGGTTCTGCGTAACTGTGGTGAGGCCGGCCAGACCGAGCCGCAGCGCATCGTCTTGTCCTGCGCCGACCAGGACGACTTCATCCAGGACATCACCTGGACGCAGTGGACCCCGGAGCTCGCCGTAGGCACCGGCACCCGCGTCACGGTCAACCCGGACCGCGTTGTCGAGGAGACCCCGATCTCCCTCGGCGCCGCGCAGATGATTGACGGTGAGCTGCAGTTCTCCACCGTCACCGTCGATGGCGTGACCGTCAACCCGGAGAGCAACGCCCGCTAATCCCGGTTGGCGCACAGCACAACACAACACAGCGCCCGGCCCCCACCGAATGGTGATGGGACCGGGCGCTGACGTGTTTCGCGCCGTAGGTGCTAGTTCCTGTTGAAGTAGGACAGCAGGCGGAGGATTTCGGTGTAGAGCCACACGACGGTCACTGCCAGGCCGAGAGCGACGCCCCACGCCATCTTGGCCGGGGCCCCGGTGCGCACGAGGCGGTCAGCGGCGTCAAAGTCCTGCAGGAAGCTCAGCGCCGCCAGCACGATGCAGACGACACCGAAGATGATGGACAGGGTTCCGCCGTCACGCAACGGGTTGACCGAGGTGAAGATGGCGAGCAGGAAGTTGCCCAGCGCCAGGACAGCCACGCCGACAATCGCGCCGGTGAGGATGCGGTTGAAGCGCGGGGTGACGCGGATGGCACCGGTCTTGTAGACGAACAGCATGCCGAAGAACACGCCGAGGGTACCCAGGATCGCCTGGAAGATCATCGCACCGGCGTTCGCGCCGCCGACCATCCAGCCGCTCAGGATCAGGGAGAAGCCGCCGACGAAGAGGCCCTCGAACGCAGCGTAGATCAAGGTGACGGTCTTGCTGCCGTACTTCTTGCCGAAGGCGTGGACCAGCACGGTGATGAAACCGCCGATCGCACCGACGAAGGTAAGGATCATTGCGAGGCCCGGGTTGCCGGCCAGGGCGATGCCGAAGTTAGCGACGGCGAACACCACGATGACGGCGAGCGTGATGCCGGCCTTGCTTACGACATCGTCGATGGTCATCGGGCGGTCATCACCTGCGCCGGCGTACGGCGACTGGCCGAACTGCGGCTGGTCCATCGTTGCTTGGCCATAGCCGTAGCCGTAGCCGTCGCGCGACTGGGCCCCCGGCAGGGAGTTCAGCACTGGGTTGTTGTTTTTCACTTTGAGCCCGTTTCCTTTCGTAATGGGTTCACGTTCACTCGCTACAACGACACGTGTACATATTTAGTTCCCATATTCACAAAAATGCCTGCGTTAGGTAGCGCCTATGATGCGTGGAGGGGTGCCCCGGAGCCCCGGCGCGCGGAGATGTGCTCCCGCGTCTTCGAACTGCACCGGCAACAGCGTGAAAGGTAGGACCAGGTGCCCTCTCCGACAATCGTGTGGTTTCGCGACGACCTGCGCGCAACCGACAACCCGGCGTTGAGTTGGGCCGCAGAGCGGGGTCCCGTGATTGGCCTGTACATCCACGAAACGGTGGGCCGCCCGTTGGGGGCGGCAGCCGCGTGGTGGCTGCGCCGCAGCCTGGATGCGCTGCGGGAGTCGTTGGACGCCCCGCTCATCGAGTGCGAAGGCGACCCGCGCGAGATCCTGCCGCGCATCGCGCGCGAGCACGGCGCAGCTGTGACGTGGAATAGGCGCTACCGGTTGCGCGAGGTCGACGAGGAGCTCAAAGCCAGCCTCGGCGCGGTGTCACACCCCGGGTTCTTACTCGCCGAACCGTGGGAGCTGTCCACCAGTTCTAGCGGTGCCTACCGCGTGTTCACGCCTTTTTATTCCGCCCTGCGGGCGCGCCTTGTTCACGACTTTCCGCAACCGCTTCCCCGCCCTGAGGTGAGCGGCGCCCCGGTAGAGCCCGTATGTGTGCCGCGCCGGGACGAGCCCGCTTGGACGCACACGCTCGCGCGCCACAACACCCCGGGAGAGGACGCCGCGCTGGTGCGGTTCCATGCGTTCCTTGACGGATGCGTCAACGGAGAGCGATACGACAACAACGACCTCACCCCCGGCGCGACCTCCGGGTTGTCGGCCCACCTGCGGTTCGGGGAGATCAGCCCGCGCTACATCTGGGCGCAGTGCGTTGCCGCCTGCGATACCCACCCGAGTGCCAGTGACAGCATCTGGGCATTTCTGCGCCAGCTGGCGTGGCGCGATTTCGCGTGGCACAGGCTCTACCACCACCCGGATCTCGCGGTTCGCAACGTCCGCGCCCAGTTTGATCGTTTCCCCTGGGAGTGGACCCAGCACGCCGTGCCAGGTTCGACGCCACGAGCCTTCGCCCACGCGGAGATGGACCCGCAGGCCCACCACCTCACTGAACTCGCTGCCTGGCAGTCGGGGCACACGGGCGTGCCGCTTGTCGACGCCGGCATGAAGCAACTCTGGGAAACCGGAACCATGCACAACCGCGTGCGCATGGTGGTGGGGTCCTGGCTGACGAAGAACCTGGGCATCCATTGGCGCCACGGTGAGGAGTGGTTTTGGGACACGCTTGTCGACGCCGACGACGCCTCCAACCCCTTCAACTGGCAATGGGTGGCCGGTTGTGGTGACGATGCGGCACCGTATTTCCGCATTTTCAATCCGTTGACGCAGCGCGAGAAGTTCGACCCGCAGGGTCGCTACGTCGCGCGCTGGGCGCCGGAGGCATGCTTACCCGGTTATCCCGAACCCATGGTGGACATCAAGGCGTCGCGCGCGCAGGCTCTTGCGGCATACGAAATCATCAAGGGCTAACTCCTTAACACCGCCTTCTTCGCTACGTTGGGTTCATATGATTGAGTTCCGCGGAGTGTCCAAGACCTACCCCGGCTCGCCGTTGCCCGCTGTAGCCAACTTTTCCCACGTCGTCCATCCCGGATCGACGACCGTCTTCGTCGGCCCGTCAGGCTGCGGCAAGACCACGCTGTTGCGCATGGTCAACCGCATGGTGGAGCCCGACCGTGGACAGGTCCTGGTGCGCGGGCGCGACGTCGCGGGCGAGGATCCGGTACGGCTACGGCGCAGCATCGGCTACGTCATGCAGCACTCCGGGCTCATGCCGCACCGCACAGTGGTTGACAACGTTGCTGATATTGCGGCGTTGGCGGGGGCGTCGAAAAGCGAGGCCCACCGCCGTGCTGAGGACATGCTTGACCTGGTCAACCTGGACCCCACTTTGTACCGGCGCTACCCGGCGGAGCTGTCGGGCGGGCAGGCGCAGCGCGTGGGCGTGGCGCGCGGCATGGTCACCCGCCCTGACGTGTTGATCATGGACGAACCGTTCGGCGCCGTCGACCCGGTGCTGCGCCGCGACTTGCAGCGCGAGGTGATCTCGCTGCGCGAGCAGCTCGAAACGACAGTGCTCATGGTCACCCACGACATCGACGAGGCCTTCCTGCTCGGCGACGTCGTGGTCATCCTCGGCAACGCCGGGCACATCGAGCAATCCGGCTCCCCCGAAGACATTGTCGCCTCCCCCACCAACGACACCGTGCGCGCTTTTATCGGGGCCGAAGGGCGCAGCCTGCACGTTGAGCACCGCGGTGACAGGTCCGTCGTGGTCGACGCCGCGGGAAACATCAAGGGGGTGCTCGAGTGAATTGGCACTGGCTGTCTGCCAACGCCGGGCGCATCGGTGGGCTCGCGCTCGACCACCTGCTGCTGACGCTGCCTGCGGTGGTGCTCGCGTTTTTCATCGCTGTACCGCTCGGGTGGCTCGCGCACTCCTCGGGCCGGGCGCGCGAAGTGCTCGTCGTGGCAACGAGCCTGATTTATGTCATTCCGTCGCTGGCGTTGTTCATCCTCCTCCCGCTTGTGCTGCGCACCTCGGTGCTCTCTCCGCTGAACGTGATCGCGGCGATGACGCTGTACGGCATCGCGCTTATGGTGCGCGCCTCCGCCGATGCGTTCGGCTCGGTTCCGGCCGCAGTGCGCCAGTCCGCCACGGCCGCCGGCTACGCGCCTCGTGCCCGGGTGCTGCGGGTGGAGCTCCCGCTTGCAGGTCCTGGTCTCCTCGCCGGGTTGCGCGTGGTGACCGCTTCTACTGTCAGTCTCGTCTCCGTTGGTGCGCTCATCGGCGTCCAGTCGCTGGGCACCCTTTTCACCGAGGGGTTCCAGCGCTCCTTCCCCACCCAGATCATCGCGGGGCTCGTAGGCACGATCGTGCTGGCAGTGCTTCTCGACGCCACCCTTGTCGCCATCGGCAGGATCGCCATGCCCTGGACGCGGAAGGCGGCCCGCCGATGAACCAGCTTCTCGCCGCATTCGACGTCCTCGCCGCGCCCGCGAACTGGTCCGGCGCGGCCGGCATCCCGGCGCGGATTGCCCAGCACCTCGGTTACACGGCACTGGCGGTGGGACTGGCTGCGCTGATCGCCCTGCCCGTGGGCATTGCGGTGGGCCACACCCGCACCGGGGCCACCGCCGTGCAGGCGGTCGCCGGTGCGCTGCGCGCCCTTCCCGTCCTGGGACTGCTGACGTGGCTGGCGATCGCTCTGCCACTCGGCGTGACCGTTCCGCTCGTTCCGGCGACGATCGTGCTGGTGCTGCTGGCGGTCGCCCCGCTGCTCGCGGGGGTGGTCTCCGGTTTCGACTCCGTCGAGCGCGACGTTGTGCACTCCGCCCGGGCGGCCGGTTACAGCGAGCTCCAGATCCTCACCCGGGTCGAGCTGCCGCTCGCCGCACCCGTCATCGTCGGCGGGCTGCGGTCCTGCGTGGTGCAGGTCATCGCCACTGCCACCGTGGTGGCGTACATCGGCCTGGGCGGGCTGGGCCGCTACCTCATCGACGGCCTGGCCGTGCAGGACTACCCACGTATGGTGGCCGGGGCTCTGCTGGTCACGGCGGTGGCGCTCGTGGTCGATCTCGCCTTGGCGGGAGTGCAACATATAAGCAAACCGACCATCCGTTCCGCTTTCCGATACGCTGGGGGAGCATGAACCTCACACCGCTGGCCAGCGCCTCATTGACCGCCCTCGCCGCCCTTACCCTGACCGCGTGCGGCAGTTCTGATCCCTTCGCTGAGCAGTCCTCCGCGCCGACGACGCCCGCGGAGTCGGGAACCGTGGTGATCGGCACCGCGAACTTCCCCGAGTCCGAGATCATCGGCCAGATATGGGCCAAAGCTCTGCGCCGGGAAGGCTACAACGTGGAGGTGTCCTCCGGCATCGGCTCCCGCGAGGTGTACCTCGGCGCCCTGGAGGAGGGCTCCGTCAACCTCGTGCCCGAGTACGCGGGCAACCTCGCCCAGTACTACGGGGAGCTCCCCGCCGGTGCGGACGAGGACGCGGTGACGGCCGCGCTCGCCGACGCCCTCCCCGACGGCCTCGAGACCGGGGAGTTCAGCCCGGCGGAGTCCAAGGACGCCTACCGCGTGACCCGCGAGCTCGCCGACCAGTACGGTCTGGTAACCATCGCGGATTTGGACAAGCTCGACACAATAACGATCGCGGCGCCCCCCGAATTCGCGGAGCGCCCCGCCGGGCCGAAGGGTCTCACCGGCACCTACGGCATCGATGCCGGCAAGATCACCGTCAACCCGATCTCCGACGGCGGCGGGCCGCTCACCGTCCAAGCTCTGGTGCAGGGCGCGGCCAATGCGGCCAACATCTTCACCACCTCGCCTGCGCTGCTCAGCGACGGTTCCGAGGCCGACCTGGTCACCCTCGAGGACCCGAACAACCTCATTCCCCCGCAGAACGTCGTTCCCGTGGTAAAGGCCGGTTCGCTTCCCGACGGCGCCCTCGACGCCGTCAACAGGATCGACGCAAAGCTGACCACCGACGCGCTCGTGGCGATGAACCTGCGCAACATGGGTCCGGAACGCGCCGAGCCGGCCGAGATTGCGAAGGACTGGGTCGAAGAGAAGGCCTGATCGCGTGGCACACCCTTCCATCTGTCTCGTCGTGCCCTGCCGCGACGACGCGGCCTTCCTCGAACGTTGCCTGCGCAGCTTCACCACCCAAACGGCGCCCCTCGACGGCATCGTCGTGGTGGACAACGCCTCGACCGACAACACCGCCGAGGTCGCACGCCGCTTTGGCGCACACGTGGTCGACGAGCGGCGCGTCGGCATCACCTGGGCCGCGGCCGCAGGGTACGACGCCGCCGCTGAGCTCGGCCACGACATCATCCTGCGCACGGACGCCGACGCCTGGGCGGATCCGGGGTTCGTGGCGACGCTGCGCGCGGAGTGGGACCGCCGGGCGCGCTCGCGCAAGCGGGTGGTCGGACTGATGGGCCGGGCGACGTTCGACCTGCCCGTCGGCGGGAAGGCCGCGAGCGCCCTCTATGTCTCTGCCTACAGGCTGACGGTGGGCTCCGCTCTCGGGCACGCACCCTTCTTCGGCACGGACTGCAGCTTCACCACGTCGTGGTGGCGCGAGGTCCGGGACGACTTGGACCTTCTCGACACCACATCCCACGACGACATCCAGCTCTCGTTCGCGGTCCGCCCCCATGAGACGGTCCGCTACGCGCCGGCGCTCAACCTGCGGATGGATTCGCGCCCGCTGCGCGGCGCCGCGCAGCTGCGGCGCCGCTTCGCCCGGGGTTGGCACTCCGTCATGCGCGGGTTCGGGCGTTCCGCGCCTCCGCGGCGACTTGTGGAAAGGTGGACCCGGTGACCGACCCAACCTCCGCCGCCCATCTGGGGGCCTACGACGCCATGTGCGATAGCGCCGCCTCCCGCGTCATAGCCACCTATTCCTCAAGCTTTTCCCTGGCCACCCGGGTGCTCAGCGCGCCGCTGCGCCGCGACATCCGCAACCTCTACGCCATGGTCCGCATCGCAGACGAGATCGTGGACGGTTCCGCCGCGGAGGGAGGGCGGGACGTGCTCGCGCTTCTCAACGCCTACGAAGCCTCCGTCCTCGCCGCACCCGGGCAGCGTTTCCACACCGACCCTGTGCTCCACGCCTACGCGGCGACAGCGCGCCGCTGCTCCTTCGACCCCGAACACGTCCGCGCGTTCTTCGCCTCCATGCGCCGCGACACCGCCCAGTCGACCTACGACACCGCCGAATTTGCCGAGTACGTCTACGGCTCCGCCGAGGTCATCGGGCTGCTGTGCCTCCAGGCATTTGTCACGCACCACCCGGTCCCCGCGAGCCGGTGGCCCGAGCTCGAGGCGGGTGCGCGGGCGCTCGGCTCCGCTTTCCAGAAAATCAACTTTCTGCGCGACATGGCCGAGGACAGCGGCGAGCTCGGCCGAAGCTACTTCCCCCAGCTCCGCCGCGGCACGCTCACAGACGCCGCGAAGTCCGACATTGTCGCCGACATCCGCGGCGAGCTCGACCACGCCCGACGGGTGATCCCGCTTCTGCCCGGCGGCGCGCGCGCCGGTGTGGCGGCCGCCGAGGCGCTCTTCCGGGAGCTGACCGACCGAGTGGACGCCACCCCCGCCGACACGCTTCTGCACGAGCGGGTCAGTGTGCCCGCGCACATCAAGCTGTTCGTCACGGCGCGCGCGATCCGCGACGCCAGGAAGGGACCCCAGACATGAACGACTCCAGCGCCATCGTCATTGGGGCGGGCGCGGCGGGCCTGGCCACCGCCGCCCTGCTCGGCAGGGAGGGGTACAGCGTCACCGTCGTCGAACGCCTCGGCACCTACGGCGGCCGCTCGGGCGAGGAGACCATCGGTGGATTCCGCTTCGACACCGGGCCGTCCTGGTACCTCATGCCGGACGCGTTCGACCACTTCTTCGCGCTGTTCGGCGCACGCACCGAGGACCTGCTGGACCTGGTGGACCTCTCCCCGGCCTACCGGCTGTTTCCGGAGGGCGCCGACCCCGTGGACGTCGAGTCGGGCCGCGCCAACGCCGCCGCGCTGTTCGAGTCCCTCGAACCCGGCGCGGGCGAGCAGTTGGAACGCTACCTCGATTCCGCCGGCAGCGTCCACGACATGGCGGTGGAGCGCTTCCTGTACACCACCTTCTCCTCGCCACGGTCGTTCGTCGACAAGGCGCTGCGCTCGCGCTACGCGGAGCTCGCACGGTTGCTGGCTGTGCCGCTGGACGCCTTTGTGGCCGCGCGCTTCCGCGACACGCGGCTGCGGCAGATGCTCACCTACCCCGCGGTGTTTCTCTCCTCCCACCCGTCGCGAACCCCGTCGATGTACCACCTGATGAGCCACACCGACCTGGTCCAGGGTGTGCGCTACCCGCAGGGCGGGTTCGCCGCTGTCGTGGACGCGATCCACACCCTCGCCGTGGACAACGGGGCCGAGTTCCGCTTCGACGCCGAGGTCACCGCGATCGCGCTGGACGACGCGCGTGCCACGGGTGTCCGGCTTGCCGACGGCTCCGAGCTCGCCGCCGACCTCGTCGTGTCCTGCGCCGACCTGCACTTCACCGAGACACGCCTCCTGCCGCGGAAGATGCGCACCTACGACGAAAAGTGGTTCGGATCCCGCGACCCCGGCCTCGGAACGGTGCTGCTCATGCTCGGCGTCGAGGGCGAGATTCCCGAGCTGGCGCACCATAACCTGCTGTTCAGCGAGAACTGGGAGGACGACTTCGCCGCCGTCTTCGACGGGCCCACCGCAACCCGCCCCGACCAGGCGTCGCGCTCCATCTACATCTCCAAGCCCTCCGCAACCGACCCGTCGACTGCGCCCGCGGGGTGTGAGAACCTTTTCGTTCTCATCCCCACCCCCGCCGCGGTCGACCTCGGGCACGGAGACATGTACGCCGACGCCGCCTCGCCCGCCGTGGAGCGCATTGCGGACTCCGCCCTCGACACCATCGCCCGGTGGTGCGGGGTTCCGGACCTGCGCGAGCGCATCGTGGTGAGGCGCACTCTCGGCCCCGCCGATTTCGCGCAGCGCTACCACGCATGGTCCGGCGGCTCGATCGGTCCAGCCCACACCCTGCGCCAGTCCGCGTTCCTGCGCGGGAGCAACCGCTCGAAGAAGGTGCCGAACCTCTACTACGCGGGCGCGACCACCGTGCCGGGCGTAGGGGTGCCCATGTGCCTCATTTCCGCGGAGAACGTTCTCAAACGCCTGCGCGGCGACACGTCCCCGGGCCCGCTGGAGGAATTGTGACCGCGTTCGCGTACCTGGCATTGCTCGGTTTCTCCCTGGCGGGGATGGCGGTCTGCGACCACCGGTGGCGTCTCGCGTTTTTCCGCGACCCCCGGCGTGCGGCCGCCGTCGCGCTCGCGGTGGTGCCCATCTTTCTCCTCTGGGACGCGCTGGGCATCGTGACCGGCACCTTCTACCGCGGTGACTCGCCGTACATGACGGGCATCGAACTCGCCCCCGAGATGCCGCTGGAGGAACCCATCTTCCTGTTTTTCCTCACCTACCTGACCATGAACGTCACTTCCGCCGTGCGGACGGGGCTGAGCGGATGACGTATGTACTGATCAGCGCGCCGTTCCTCGTTGCCGCGGCGGTGCTGTGGGGGTGGCGTCGTCAAGCGGGCCCGCGCCAGGGCCGCGTGACGTTGGCGGTGATGGCCGTTCTCGTGGCGCTCACCGTCATCTTCGACAACCTCATGGTCGCAGCGGGCCTGGTGGAATACTCCGCGGGCAACAACCTGGGTGTGTTCATCGGCCGCATTCCGGTGGAGGACCTGTTCTACACAATATTTGTCGTTCTCGTCGTCACTGCGGTGTGGCCGGAGGGGGAACAATGATCCGGGGAATTCTCGCCGCGTCCAGGCCGGTCAGTTGGGTTAACACCGCGGTGCCTTTCGCCCTGACCTACCTGCTGGCCGCGCGGTCCGTCGACTGGCTGCTCGTGCTCGGGTTCGTCTTCTTCCTCATCCCGTACAACATCGCGATGTACGGCATCAACGACGTGTTCGACTACGAGTCGGATATCCGCAACCCCCGCAAGGGCGGCGTCGAGGGCGCCGTCCTTCCCCGGTCGATGCACCGCCCCCTCCTCTTCGCCTCGGTGGTCACCGTTGTGCCCCCGGCGGTTGTCCTCTACCTCGCCGGCACCGCCGCGTCCGCTGCCTGGCTCACTCTGGCGCTGTTCGCGGTCTACGCCTACTCGGCGCCGCCGCTGCGGTTCAAGGAGCTGCCGCTCGTCGACTCCGTCACGTCGTCCGCGCATTTCACCCTGCCCGCGGTGGTGGGCGCCACGGTAACGGGCGGCGGAATCGGCCCGCGGATGGTCCTCGCGCTCGTCGCATTCTTCCTCTGGGGCATGGCCAGCCACGCCCTCGGCGCAGTGCAGGACGTGAATGCCGATCGTGCGGGAGGGTTGAGCTCGGTGGCGACGCGCTTCGGAGCCCGCCTCACCACCCGCCTCGCCGCCGCCTGGTACCTCATCTCGGCGCTGCTCGCGGCGATCCTGCCCTTCCCCGGCCCGCTCGTGGGGCTGCTGGGCATAGGCTACACCGCGAACACCCTGCGATTCGCCGACGTCACGGACGAGACCGCAGAAAGTGTCAACCGCGCCTGGCGAGTGTTCCTCTGGTTGAACTACCTCACCGGCGCGGTGGTGACTGTGAGCGTGCTGTTCGCGGTGTTCCCGCGGTAGAACCGCGGTCTACAGCTCGACTGTCGCGGAGTCGTCGTTGGATTTCTGGCCAGTCACCCGGGTCTTGACCAGGTCAAACAGGGCCGCGGCGCGGCCGTCCTTGTGACCCCAGAATTGCGCGGACTCCGACTCGATGATGACCACGCCGAGGTTGGGGTCGTCCTTGCCGCTGAAGTAGTTCGACATGGAGTCGTCCCACAGCTGCTCGAGCTTCGCGTCGCGCTCCGCTCCCTCCAGGAAACGGATCGTGCCCGCCACGGACAGCCACGAACCGGCATCTGAGTATGCCATGTTCACCTGAGGGCCGTCCTTGAGCCACTGACCCTGCTCGGTGTCCTTGTCCACGACGAGGTAGATGTCGCCGTCGTCGGTGACCTCCTGGGTGTCCATGGGGTGGGAGTAGAGACCACCGTCGGCGCCGACCGTGGTGAGCATGCCGACGGATTTGGTGCGCATGATGTTGATGATGTCGTTCTTCGTCGTGTCAGCCATGCCCGCTACCCTACAGCCGGGACGTCACCGCGTGTGGTCTACTTAGTAAACGCAAACTACTGATTTCTTTGCCGAGGTAGCCCCATGAACCGCACATTCGCTTGTCGACGCCCCCTCACCGCCACCCTTGCCGCCGTCGGCCTCTCACTGTCCGGAACCGCGGTGACCGCCGACGCCGCACCGTCCAGCCTGGTCAAGGCGGGTGAGCCGATGCGCGCCGTCGCGGCTCGCACAGAAGCGACCTTCGACAGCGGTCTGTCGATCCCAGCGCCTGCAGGTCCTGCTGGCACCGTCCTTGCAACTGTGCCCCTCGATCACCGCGTCGGCCTCGCAGACGCTGCCGAGCAGCACCGCTTCGCCTACACCACCTCCGACCAGCACGGACAACCCGCCACAAGCACGGGTACGGTCTTCCTCCCGCACGGTCATGCTCCGGAGGGTGGGTGGTCTGTCTTGGCTTGGGCGCACGGCACCGTCGGGCTTGGCGACGAATGCGCCCCGAGCATCAACGCACCCTCCGCACGCGACGCCGAGTATCTTAACCACTGGCTTAACCAGGGGTACGCCATCGTCGCCAGCGATTACGCCGGCCTTGGTTCACCTGGCTTCCACAGCTATCTCAACGGCAAGGTTGCTGCCGCCAACGTTGTCGACTCCGTCCAGGCTGCACACTCGCTTCCTCTCGGCGCGGAGCTTTCTACCGCATGGGCCGTCATCGGCCAGTCTCAAGGCGGCGGTGTCGCACTCCACGTGGCCCACCGCGCCTCCGCATTGAGCCACGAGCTCGGTCTGGATTATCGCGGTGCGGTCGCAACCGGCGCTCCCGCCTATATCGAGGAGATCGTCTTAGCTGCCGGCCCCTCGTTCCCTCCTGTACCGCTTCCGGCCGGGATGACCACCTACGGCCTGTACATTCTCGCGGCGGTCGAAGAGGCCCACCCAGAAATCGACCTCAATTCCGCGCTCACCGACGAAGGCCGTTTCATGATCGATGAGGCAAAGAAAAGCTGCTACGACGAGGTCGCCGCCGCAGCCGTCGGAACCAGTTTGTCGCGGGCATTCACGAAGCCGCTTCGCGACGTCCCCGGCCTCGCCGACGCGACCCGCGCCTTCATGTCCACCCCAGTTGCAGGCTACGACAAGCCCGTTTTCCTCGGCCACGGAATACAGGACATCGACGTGCCCTCCCCAATCGGTGTGGTCCTCAACAGTGACATGTGGCTACGCCAGTTCTCCCCCGACGCCGCTGCCCGCAATGCTCGGGTTGAGGTGCACTGGTACCCCACCGATCACAGCGGGACGGTTAACCTGTCGACCCGCGACTCGACCCCGTTCCTGCGTGGAATCTTCTCGGATTCCACAGGTGATGAGGCGTCGAGCTCGGGGCTGCCCCAAGCGATGCTGTGAAGCTAACGCTCGCGCGGTTCCCGCACGTTATCCCCGATGACCTGTGGCAGGAGCGCGGGCGCTTCGCCAAGGAGTGCCCGCAGATTCCCCTCACGTTCGACAGCGCTGGTGACCGCCTTTATGGGCTTGCCTTTTCGGTCGCTCCTCCTCGGCCCGCCGCCGGCGTGCCCACCGACCGGGTAGGCACGGTTTCCACCTGACGTTCCTGTCTGGCCAACCGGTATCGCGGATGCCGAGCGGGCACCTGCCCCCGATGTACCCGCGCCCGGCGCGCCGACTCCGTGTGCACCTGTTCCCGAGACTCCCGCACCTGGCATTCCCACACCTGCGATTCCTCCGCTGGGGATTCTGCCCCCAAATGCTCCGGTGGGTACCCCACCGCCCACAGCGAAACCGCGACCAAGCCCTGGAGTATTTCCACGGCTCGTCCCCGTAGGACCGCCCAACGCCATGGGTCCGCCACCTACGAGTGACGCAGGGCTTCCACCACCCAAAGCGCCTCCGTTCAGTGGGGCGACACTGGGCGCACCGCCCAGCGTTGGGGTGCCGACGCTATTCCCCAGGCCAGTTCCCATCCCAGTTCCGGGATTCAGGCTTGGTGGCATCGTCGGCACTCCCAACGACGCGACCTGAGTCGGCGTGGCTCCGGCAGAGATAGCCTCGAGAGCCTCCGGGGTTGTGTTGGCGAACCGCTCCACCACCTGCGCTGGCGTGTTAGCGCCGGCAAGATCACCAAACCCGCGTTCCCGCAGCGCACTCGCGACTACCTTCGGCAGGGGTGTCTGGTCGAACTCGGGCGCCTGTGGAACCGACACCGCACCGGCATCGAAGTCGCCTCCTGGCATGTCGCTTAACGGTGGCAGCAGTTGGTCAAAAGCGGGATTCGACGGAATGAGCCCGGCCGTCAAGCTTGGTGCGAACGGAAGAAGATATGCCTGTTCGAATGCGATTTTTGCTGGTGGCGTCGGCAGCGCTAGCCAAGTTCCGTGTGCGACTGCCGTGTTGATCTGGTTCGCCTGGGCAACGGTGGCCAGGTTCGTCGTGTGCATCGCTAATGCACCCGCGTGCGCACTGTAGGTTCCGCCTGCCCATTGGATGCGGTTGATCCGATCGATCGCAGCCTGCACCCAACTGGTTGTCGCGGAGCTAGCCAACGCCGCCTTCACCCCTTCCAGAGCAGCGACTGCACTGCTAATGGACTCCGCTGTGGAGGTCCATTGTGCTGCCGCCGCCGTAGCCTGGGCAGGAAACGTACCCGCGAACTGAGCATTCAGAGCAGCGAGAGATCCCTGTGGCCCGGCGACTGGAGCCGCGTTGGCGAACCTGCCGGTAGTGGGGTTGACCAGAACTGGCGGAACCGGATTCTGCATGTCCGCGACGAACTGGTTGAGGCCGAGTCCCCTTCCTGCCCCGATGTGCGATACCAGTTTGGAGAACTGGAAGTCCTCGGCCACTGCACTATTCAGGTTCGCCTCAAGAAGCGCAGCCGCGTCCAGCATGTGTGCAGCCAATGCCTTGGTGGACATCGGTTCGTAGGTTCCTGAGATCGCACCGTGCGTTCGGCCGGCGAAGTCTAGGCCTGAGACGGGTGAGAAAGAAGCAGTGGTAGCGCGCGCTCCCATACGGAACTGTGCCGCCAGGTCTCTGCCAATCGACTCCAAAGTCGAGATAGCACTCCGCAGAGACGCAACATCAAGCAATAAGTTTCCAGACAATTGTTCCCCCGATACATCATCACACCAACTTTGATGTGAAGCGTATCGCCGGTTCGTAATCTCAGATGGCCTCAGCGTGTCCACCTAAGTGCCACTTGAGAGGGAACCTGCAAGTTCAGTCCAGTGTATAAAGCTTCTCCAGAATATCTGCGCTGACTTGGCAAAGCTCAGCTTGGTTAGTAACTGGTCGAATCGCACTAGCGGAAACTGAAAATGTTCCCCTAACCGTTGAGACACCCACGTCACAGATCCCTTCTTCCAGAAACGGTGGCCCGAAGGCAAACCCATCAGGGACAACTTCGACCGGTTCGACGAAAACAGATTGGCTCTTGATCTCCTCTGCGCGAAGTCGGTTGCTAATCAAGCTGACTCCGATATCCGCGTGAGTGGTTCTGGCCTCGCAGCTTCTCAGTCCCGCAATCTCCAAATACTGATTAGTAAGCGCCTCCCCCTTCACCAACCCCACCGCAGCGAACTCTTCTTCGCTGATCTCAGCGCATGGATCGAATAGGTTATCGCCAATTGTGTAGGGGTCGAACTCCCCGAGCACCAGGTCGCCGCTTTCAAAATGAAATGCAGGTGGCTGCTCTGACACCGGATCACCTGCCACCGGCCGCGCTGTTACCTCAGGAGCTCTGGATTCTGGCCCCTGCACTGAACACCCTGCTACCAATAAGGGGAGAACGACGATCAATGGACGGAAAACTCTCACAACACACCCCCGCGCTGTTGTTGTCGAATACTCCCCTGGATTCTGGGCCCCCGGGCGGTTCCGCGCAAGAGATGCAGCAAAGTCTGGACCGGTAAAGCACTCGAATGTACCCGCGCCAGCAGGGAAATCTCATCAAATAAAATCGGAGCGCATAGTGCTTCTGATGCGTGACCAGCGAGAAAGAGCGAGCAGTACCCAGGTGTGGTGGGCGTGCGGGTGAAAGCGGTGAAGCGCGCTGCTGTCAACAGCTGGACAACCCGCACTCTGTGCCGTCTGTGTCGGAGTTCTTCTGCCTCGGCGAACAGTGGTCTCACCACGACGAGCGACAACGCGCCTGAAGTGGTGCCCCCACAGGGACTCGAACCCTGACTGAATCGATTTTAAGTCGACTGCCTCTGCCAATTGGGCTATGGGGGCATGCCCGGATAGTTTACGGCCACCCGGAAGCCGATGGGCAATCAGCCCGGTTACTCGCTGACTGATAAAACCTTCTTCCTCTTTGGCTCCACGTGACCTCCTGTAACCGAGATCTTGTCCACATCGAACATGTCGGAGAGGAAGTCGGCGACCCACTGGAGCAGTTCGACGTCGCGAAGTGTGGGCTGGTTGACCCCCTTCGCCGCGCGAGGGAACGGGACCTGCAGCGCCTTGGCGGCTGCCCGGTAGTTCGAGCCCGGGTAGAGCCGCTTCAAGCGGACCTGCTTGGAGTCCGGCAGCTCCACCGGCTGGAACTTGATGCGCGTACCCTGCACCAGGATGTCGGAGACCCCGGCGCGCCGGGCCTGGTGGCGAAGCCTGGCGACGGCCATGAGTCGCTCGACCTCTGTCGGCAAGGGGCCGAAGCGGTCGACCATTTCGTCGGCGACGGTGGTGAGGTCGGCGTCGTCACGCGCCTCAGCAAGCTTGCGGTAAACCTCGAGTCGGAGGCGTTCGGAGTTGACGTAGGACTCGGGGATGTGGGCGTCGACAGGCAAGTCGACGCGGATCTCCTTCGGCCCCTTGTCAGTTGCATCGATGGTCTCACCCGTCATGAGGGCCTTGAACGTCTCCACAGCCTCGCCGACGAGGCGGACGTACGTGTCGAAGCCGACGCCCGCGATGTGGCCGGACTGCTCCGCGCCGAGCACGTTGCCGGCGCCGCGCATTTCCAAGTCCTTCTGCGCCACGGCGATACCCGAGCCAAGCTCGTTGTTCTGCGCAATCGTGGCCAGGCGGTCATAGGAGGTTTCGGTGAGCGTCTTGTCCTTCGGGTAAAGGAAGTACGCGTAGGCGCGGTCACGGGAGCGGCCGACACGACCACGCAGCTGGTGGAGCTGGCTCAAGCCCATGTTCTGAGCGTTTTCCACGATCAGCGTATTGGCGTTGGCGATATCGAGGCCGGTCTCGACGATGGTGGTGCACACCAAAACGTCGTACTCGCGGTTCCAGAACCCCTGGACGGTCTGCTCGAGAAGCTGCTCCGACATCTGGCCGTGCGCCACCACAACGCGGGCCTCGGGCACGAGGTCGCGGATCTGGCGCGCCGTGCGCTCGATGTCAGAGACCTTGTTGTGGATGTAGAAGACCTGGCCGTCGCGAAGCAGCTCGCGGCGGATTGCCGCAGCGATTTGTTTGTCCTCCTGCGGGCCGACGTAAGTCAGCACAGGGTGGCGGTCCTCGGGCGGGGTGGTGATCGAGGTCATCTCGCGGATGCCGGTCAGCGACATCTCGAGTGTGCGCGGGATCGGGGTCGCGGTCATCGTCAGCACATCGACATGCGACTTCAGCGCCTTGATGTGCTCCTTGTGCTCCACACCGAAGCGCTGCTCCTCGTCAACAACCACGAGCCCAAGGTTCTTCCAGTGCACGCCCGTCTGGAGCAGTCGGTGGGTGCCGATGACGACGTCGACGGAGCCGTCGGAAAGCCCGGCGAAGATCTCCTTCGACTCCTTCGCCGTGGTGAAGCGGGACAACTCGCGGATGGTGACCCCGAAGCCGTCCATGCGGCGACTGAACGTGGCGAAGTGCTGCTGCGCGAGCAGGGTCGTCGGTACCAGCACCGCGACCTGCTTGCCGTCCTGCACCGCCTTGAACGCGGCGCGCACAGCCACCTCGGTTTTGCCGAAACCGACATCGCCCACAATCACACGGTCCATCGGGACCGGTTTCTCCATGTCGTCCTTGACCGCCTCGATGGCCGCGAGCTGGTCTTCGGTCTCCACGAAGGGGAAATTGTCCTCCATCTCGTGCTGCCACGGGGTGTCCGGCGCAAACGGGTGGCCCGGCGCAGCCTGGCGCTTGGCGTAGAGCTCGATGAGCTCGCCGGCGATTTCGCGCACCGCGGCGCGGGCCTTCTTCTTCGTGTTCTTCCAGTCCGAGCCGCCCATCTTGCTTAGCGACGGCTGCTCCCCACCCGAGTACTTACTCAGCAGATCGAGCGACTCCATGGGCACCCACAGCTGGTCGTTGGGCTGGCCGCGCTTCGCCGGCTGGTATTCCAAGACGATGTACTCGCGGCGCGAATCCTCGTCACCGGCCTTGACGGTACGCTCGGCCATCTTGACGAACTTGCCGATGCCGTGCGTGTCGTGGACGACGAAGTCACCCGGCTTCAGCGCAAGCGGGTCAACTCGGTTGCGGCGGCGCGGTGCACGGCGCTTGGCACCGGCGATGTCCCCGACGCGGTTGCCGGTGACATCGGTCTCTGTCACGACCACAAGATTGGGGCCGGGGAAGACGAGCCCGGCGTGCGACAGCGCGCGGTAGAGCGTGACCGCGCCTTCCACAGGTTCGGCCCCTGGCGCGGCAATGCGCGCAGAAATGCCATGCTCGCGCAGGCGCTCGGCCATCCGCTCCACGGTGCCCTTCGCAGGCGCAATGAACGCAGCCTTCCCCCCGTTGCTGTTGACGTGCAGCTTGAGTGTGGCGAAGAGCTGTTCAATCGCCTTGGGCTCGCCCTTCGGTGCGGGAGCCGCATCGAACTCCAGCGGCAGGGTTTCGGAGTCATCGGCAGTGAACATGCCAGGAGGGGCGAACGTCCACCACGCGGCACCGGCCTTGCGCGCCGAGACACGCAGCGACTCGAAGGAGCGATACGAGCTGGCGGAGACATCGAGGTCTTCGACGGCCACGGGTCCCTCCGCACCCATCGCGGCGGCCTCCCAGCCTGCTTCGAGGAACTCGCGGTCGGTCGCCTCGAGGTCGGCAATGCGGGCCTTGACCTTCTCCGGGGACGTCACCAGGACGATCGCGCCCTCGGGAAGCAGTTCTGGAAGAGCCGCATAAGGCGTATCCGTCAGCGCCGGGATGAGCGCCTCCATCCCGTCGGCGTAGGTCTTCTCGGAAATACGCGTGAGCAGCTGCACGAGCGTCGGGTTCGACTGGTACTCGCGGGCGAGCGTGTCGGCGCGGGCGGCGACGGTGTCGTCGATAAGCAATGGGCGGGCGGGGAAAACGTCGACCGTGGCGACGTCCTCGATCGTGCGCTGGTCGGCGACTGCGAAGGAGCGAATGTCAGTGACTTCGTCACCCCAGAACTCGAGGCGGACCGGGTGCTCGGAGGTCGTGGGGAAGATGTCGATGATTCCGCCGCGGGTGGCGAACTCGCCGCGCTTGGCCACCATGTCCACGTGCTCGTAGGCGTAGCCAACGATTCTCTCGGTGAGCTGGGTGAAGTCGTGCTCTTCGCCTGCCTTGACCCTGATCGGTTCAACCGCCGGCAAAACGGGCTGGCACGCCGCGCGGGCTGCCGCGACGATAACGCGCGGCATCTCCCACAACACCTTCGCGCGACGGCCGACGACGTCAGCTGCGGGCGAGAGGCGCTCGTGCGGAAGCGTCTCGATCGCGGGAAGGTAGGCAACCTCGTCCTCACCGATGAGCGCTGCGAGCTCGGCGGTTAGATCCTCAGCCTCGTGTCCGGTGGCGGTGACCACAAGGACCGATGTCTCGCGCGCGAGCGCGGCCGCTGCCCAGCTGCGCACCTGGTCAATGCCCGTGACGTGGAGGGAGTCCTGGCCGACGTTGTTAACCAGGCCCTTCAGTTTCGGGTCGGCGAGTGCTGCGGTGAGCAACCCGCTGAGGGCGGGCGTGGTCTCTGTCATTCTTTCTCCGTGAGGTTGTCGTGAGCGATGTCGAAAATGCCGCTGATCCCATCCGCTGCAGCGCTGCGGTTGGACTCAATTTTCGGGGTGGCCTCCATTCCACTGAGCCCATTCCAGGCCAAGTTCGCAATGTGCGCGGCCACTGTGTACTTGTCGGGCGAGCGCTGGTCCAACCACCACAGCGCGGTACTCGACGCCGTACCAACCAACGCCTGGGCGTACAGCGGCGCGATCTCCGGATCAAGTCCGCGGTGTTTGAACGCGACCCCGAGGAAAGACGACACCTGTTCGATGGACTTGTTCAGCAGCGTGGAAAACGTCCGATCCTCCCCCGGCACCTGTCCATGGACCAGGATGAGGAATCCGTCGGTGTTTTCCTCCACGAACGTCAGCAGGGCGACGATACTTCCCTCGATGCGCTCACGCCACCGGCCAACCGTAATAGCTTCGAGGATCCTCACCTCGAGCTCAGCCGTGTCTTCTTTGACGATTGCCTTGTACAACCCGTCTTTCCCGCCGAAATGCTCGTACAACACAGGCTTTGACACCCCCGCACGGATGGCAATTTCCTCCACGGAGACACCATCGAAACCGCGCTCGGCAAAAGCCGCGCGGCCGATGTCGATCAATTGGGCCCTGCGTTGGGCGCCGGTCATACGCTGACGAGCCATGACACCTACTCTACGGGCGAAGTTAAAGACCCGATGATTGGGCGTAGCGCTAACGTGCTCTACAATAAGTTTTTGAATTTCCCCATGGTGTAATTGGCAACACTACGGTTTTTGGTACCGTCATTCTAGGTTCGAGTCCTGGTGGGGAAGCTTTTTGACCGCCCGTCAACCTTCGTTTTCGCTGGTTGTGGGCGGATTCTTTTTTTGTCGACGTTTCTCCAATTTCCAGCGTTTCGGGGGTCTCCGGGGGTTGTAGTAATCGAGATGCAAACAGAAATTGGGAGAGTGTCTGATGGTTTGTGTGCGGGGGCGTGG
>NZ_JAYWLR010000021.1:0-31574 GCF_040946405.1 Corynebacterium sp. LK2510
CTAGGTCGCGCGCTTGACCGCCGGGGACAGCGGGACGATGTCGACGGAGGCGACCGTGTCGGCCAGCGCGGTGTCCACGGTGCGCAGCAGGTGCGCGTTGTCCGGGCCGGAGTAGCTGATGATCAGCTGGTACGGCCCCGATGAGGCGGCGACGAACGGGAACTCGGCGCGCCCGGCCAGCATTGCTGCGGT
Organism: Corynebacterium sp. LK2510; assembly: GCF_040946405.1. NCBI lineage: Bacteria > Bacillati > Actinomycetota > Actinomycetes > Mycobacteriales > Corynebacteriaceae > Corynebacterium > Corynebacterium sp. LK2510. The sequence continues at coordinate 193 of NZ_JAYWLR010000021.1, forward strand.
GTCGAGGATCTTCCCCGGTGGGACCTGCGCCCAGATCAGGGCCTCGACGCGGGAGTTGGGGCCGGTGGTGGTTGTGTCCGCCTCGAAGAAGAGCACCTTGCCCTCTACCATGCGGTTGATCCTGCGGGTCACGGTCCGCGGGGTCAGGTCGAGTGCGGCCGCGATGTGGGTGTGCGGGGTGCGCCCGCGGCCCGCCAGCTGGGCGAGGATGGCGCGGTCGGTCTCGTCGATGGGCAGCTCGCTGTGGTGGTCCGTGGTTTCTCCCTGCGCCGTCCATGTCTGAAGCAACCGGTACATCTGGACGGAGTGGACGTGCGGGTCGTCGACAAGGTGCGCGAGGATCGGGTCAGCGTCGGGTCCTGGTGAGATCAACCCGAACACCACCTCGTTGTGCGCGGTGGTCACGCGCACCCAGCGTGTGCGGTCCTGGGTGGAGAGGTAACGGCTCAGAGAGATCGCGTGGGCAACATCGCTGGCCGCGCGCACCATCCACGCCACGGTGCCGTCGAATCCGGGCAGGGTCCTGCCCGTGACCGAGACCGCGCCGAGGCGTTCCAGGCGCGCGAAGCGCCGCGAGACGGTGCGCTCGGGAATGCCCGTGGCCTCGGCGATGTCGTGGAAGGAGGCCAAGGGGGTGCGGCGGATTTCGGCCATGATGGCGAGGTCGTCGGCATCGGTGGCGAAGCCGTGGCCGTGGCCGGTGTCAGAAGAACGCACAACAATCCCCATCTCGTGGCAGAATTAAGACAACAAACTCCACAATATGACGAAAACACGAAACAAGATGGCTGAAAACCTGGCAGCGGTGTTTGACTTTCCCCATGACTTCAGCAACGACTTCGTACTCTGCGGGGGCTGGGAAAGTGGGCGTCGATAAGCGTTCGCGTCGCGCACCGATGAGCGCGGTGGAACTCGTCGCCGCCTACTCGGCCCTCGTGGTCACTCTCTTGCAAACTCTCGTCGTGCCCGTGACTCCCCTGTTTCCAGAGATCCTGGGGATCTCGGCGGCGACCGCCTCATGGATTGTCACTTCGACGCTGCTCATCGGCACAATCGCCACCCCGGTCGTCTCCCGGTTGGCGGACATGTACGGCAGGCGGCGCCTCATGCTGATCGCGCTCGGTCTGGTGCTGGCCGGTTCCGTCATCGCGGCGGCGGGTAGTACCGCCATGCTCATCGTGGGCCGCGGCCTGCAGGGCGTGGGCACCGCGATTATCCCGGTGGCGATGGCGCTGGTGCGCGATCTAGTCCCGCCGCAGCGCTTGCCCTCCGCGCTCGCGCTGCTGTCCGCCATGCTCGGAATCGGCGGCGGCCTCGGCATTCCGATCGGCGGGGCGATTATGGGTGCGGCCGGCTGGCGCGCCATCTTCGCGGTAGCGGCGCTGCTGAGCCTCATCGCCCTTGTCGCGGTCTTGTTCGTCGTACCCCGCGACGCGCGCACCACTGACGGGCCAACGCCCCGCTTCGACCTCCGCGGCGCCATCGTCCTGGGCCTCGGGCTCACCTGCCTGCTCATCGCCCTGACCAGGGCCGGTGAGTGGGGATGGACGAACCCACTGACGGTGGGCCTCATCGCGGCAAGCGCCGTAGTCTTCACCGGGTGGGTCGCCCTCCAGCGCCGCACGGCCGAGCCGCTTGTCGACGTCCACACCGCCGCCCTGCGCCCCGTTTTCATGGCCAACCTCGCCGGCCTGATGCTCGGGTTCGCCATGTTTGCCAACCTGTTGGTCACCACCATCCAGCTGCAGAACGACCCGGCGGAGAACGGCTTTGCCATCTCCCCCGGCATCGCGGGCATGGCCATGCTGCCGTCTGCGCTGATGAGCCTCATCGCCGCGCCGGTGGCCGCGCGGATTGCCAACAAGTACTCACCACGGTTCCTGCTGCAGCTCGGCACCGCCATCATCATCGCTGGTTACCTGCTGCGCTGGGTGTTCAGCACGACCGCCCCGATGGTCGTCGTGTGGGCCACGGTGCTCACCATCGGCATCTCCTTCGGCTACGCCGCGCTGCCGATGATCATCGTCGCCCACGTCGAACCCGCCGTCACCGCCGGAGCCAACGGCTTTAACACCCTGTTGCGCTCCATCGGAATGTCGCTCGGCTCGAGCTTCGTCGCCACCATGGGCGTGATGTTCGCAGGTGCTCACGGCGGGGCGGCGTGGGAGGCGAACGTGGCGGTGTTCCTCGCCGGTGCCGCCGCAGCGCTCGTGGCGCTCATCGCGGCCACAGCGGCGGCGCGCCGTTCGTAGGATCGGTCGCAACGAGAAAGGACACCTCATGAACTCCCCCACCACGTCGGCTATCGACACCCACGCCCACGTCTACCCCGCCTGGTACCTCGACCAGTTGGAGCGCGGCGGTGCACCGGCGGCGTCTACCGCCATTGCCCGTGACATCGGCGCGGACTCCACCCCGGCCGACATGGAGGAGCGGATCCGGGATATGGACGCGGCGGGGGTGGAGAAACAGGTGCTCGCGGTGACTCCGCAGTCACCGTCGCTGCCAGGCGCGGCCGAGTCCGCGGATGCGGCGCGCGCGATTAACGACGACTACCTGCGCCTCGTGGAGAAGTACCCGGGCCGTTTCCTCGCCTACGCCGCGCTGCCTCTACCGCATGTCGACGAAACCCTCGCCGAGCTCGAACGCATCGCCGACGCGGGGTTCGTCGGAGTCTCGCTGTCCGCGCTCCTGCCGGGCGGCGGCTCGCTTGTCGCAGATTCCCTCGCCCCAGTCTGGGATGCCCTCAACAGCGCCGCGGCCGTAGTAAACATTCACCCCACCGGCCAGGGGGCCTGCTCGACACCGATCACCAGCCACCACCTGGAATGGGTCAACGGGGCGCCTGTCGAGGACGCCATTGCCACCCTCCAACTTCTCAAAGCCGACGTGCCCGGCCGGTGGCCGGACGTCACGATCCACGTCGCGCACCTCGGAGGCGACCTGCCATTTCTCATGCAGCGCCTCGAGGACAACTACGAGGACTGGGACGCGTTCGCCCGCTCCCCGCGCGAATCGCTGCGTGGGATGTACTTCGACGCGGCCAACTTCTTCGAACCATCACTGTGCCTTGCGGTGGAGGCCTTTGGCCCTACCCAGATCCTCGGCGGCTCCGACATGCCATACTTCCGCGGCGAGAAGTACGTGCGCGCGTTTGAGTATGTTCGCGGGGCGCGTCTTGGGGGTGCCGAAAAGCGAGCGATCCTGCGTGACAACGCTCTGAAACTGTACGGGCTGGACGAGGACGCCTGACGCGATCGCGCGATCTCTGTACCCTCGGGGGCACAGTCCGCGAGCTAAGGAGGCATTTCATGTTCACCCGATCCCGAGACGAAGTACCCGCCGTTGAATGGGGCGGCGGCACCAGCGAGCGCTTGCTCACCGCCAAAGACAACATGGGCTTCGCATTCGCCCACACCGTTGTACGCGCCGGCACCGAATCACGCCTGCAGTACCGCAACCACCTCGAGGCCTGCTACTGCATCGCCGGCTCCGGTGAGGTCGAGGACACCGAGGGCAACATCTACCCCATCACCCCGGGCACCATCTACGTGCTCGACGAGCACGACGCGCACTACCTGCGCGGCGGCAAGGACGAGGACCTCATCCTTGTCAGCGTGTTCAACCCCCCGATCACGGGCGAGGAGAAGCACACGCTTACCGACGACGGGTTCAGCTCGTACTAGGTCCTTGAAATAGGACCGCGTGCAAGGCGCGCAGTGCTTTCAAAGAGCAATTCGCGCGGTGCGTTCGTCGCGGTTGAACGCTGTCGTACGGTTGCGGGTTCGGGGCTTATCCCCGCTCGCGCGGGGAACACAACAGCAGCGTGCCCTCCGGGATGACGCGCTCGGGCTTATCCCCGCTCGCGCGGGGAACACACCACCAGTACCGTCATGAACTTCTCCAGCACCGGCTCATCCCCGCTCGCGCGGGGAACACCACTGGGCCGGGAGGAGTTTCCAGCCGTAGTCTGGCTCATCCCCGCTCGCGCGGGGAACACGGCGTTGATTGCGCTTGCCATTAGTGGAGTTCCGGCTCATCCCCGCTCGCGCGGGGAACACTCACAGCCCGTGACAAACGTGACAAAGAAATACGGCTCATCCCCGCTCGCGCGGGGAACACCGTTCGGTTCATCACCGGCGGGGGTTTCGCCTGGGCTCATCCCCGCTCGCGCGGGGAACACTCTGGTCGGCGCAGCCTTGGGTCCATCCAGAGGGGCTCATCCCCGCTCGCGCGGGGAACACAGCCACGCATCACCGTCCCGCCCTTCGGCCGCGGGCTCATCCCCGCTCGCGCGGGGAACACGACAGGAAGATGGTTTGGGCGTTCGGGCGGGTGGGCTCATCCCCGCTCGCGCGGGGAACACGCCGTGACCTCCCAGCCGATATCACCGTAAATCGGCTCATCCCCGCTCGCGCGGGGAACACTCGTACGCCCTGGCAGACACGCAGAATGACTTCGGCTCATCCCCGCTCGCGCGGGGAACACGTCGCGGGGGAGAATGCGAGGTGAGTGATGTTGGGCTCATCCCCGCTCGCGCGGGGAACACGACAGGAAGATGGTTTGGGCGTTCGGGCGGGTGGGCTCATCCCCGCTCGCGCGGGGAACACTTCAATGGACACACCCATCTGCGACGCGGCATCGGCTCATCCCCGCTCGCGCGGGGAACACTGGGCGCAGAGCAACGGCCACACCACGATTGACGGCTCATCCCCGCTCGCGCGGGGAACACGACACGCCTACCATCCTTGAGAGTTGGTTGACGGGCTCATCCCCGCTCGCGCGGGGAACACTTCCGGGGTGATTTCACTGGGCGTGGCGGATTCGGCTCATCCCCGCTCGCGCGGGGAACACGAGACGCAGGCGACGCAGCAACTCATCGGTTAGGGCTCATCCCCGCTCGCGCGGGGAACACGTTGTTGGTGAACTTCCAGTTGTCGCCGGACGCGGCTCATCCCCGCTCGCGCGGGGAACACTCTGCATGATACGCACGCGGTCGGGCTCTAGTGGGCTCATCCCCGCTCGCGCGGGGAACACTACGGACGTGGGTGGGAACATGCCGGCCCATGGGGCTCATCCCCGCTCGCGCGGGGAACACGTCGTAGTACCCGAGGGCGACGGGCCGGTGTCGGGCTCATCCCCGCTCGCGCGGGGAACACTTGTCATCAATGTTGGTTCCACGCTGGGCAAGGGGCTCATCCCCGCTCGCGCGGGGAACACGAGACGCAGGCGACGCAGCAACTCATCGGTTAGGGCTCATCCCCGCTCGCGCGGGGAACACGTTGTTGGTGAACTTCCAGTTGTCGCCGGACGCGGCTCATCCCCGCTCGCGCGGGGAACACGGCGATATCGCCGACCGGTTGGAGGCCGACCAGGGCTCATCCCCGCTCGCGCGGGGAACACCTCCGGCCCGCGGCGCACTACCGCAGCGAGGAGGGCTCATCCCCGCTCGCGCGGGGAACACGTCGATTTCTACCTCGTGGCTGATGATGTGACGGGCTCATCCCCGCTCGCGCGGGGAACACGCCGGACGAAGGGCCTTAAGGTGGATGTGCTCAGGCTCATCCCCGCTCGCGCGGGGAACACTCACCAACTACGAGTCCGTGCGCGACGGCAAGGGGCTCATCCCCGCTCGCGCGGGGAACACCCTGGTCGAGGACACCCGCCGCCTGGGCGAGGGGGCTCATCCCCGCTCGCGCGGGGAACACGAGTAGGAAACGCTCGGCGAGGGTGAGCGCGGCGGCTCATCCCCGCTCGCGCGGGGAACACTAAACTCGTGCCCCTAATCGTCGGCCCGTCCCCGGCTCATCCCCGCTCGCGCGGGGAACACTAGCTTCAGTGCCTCGGCCATGCGGTGGCGGCGGGCTCATCCCCGCTCGCGCGGGGAACACGTGCTCAACCGTGGCCTGCGCCGGTCGGTACAGGGCTCATCCCCGCTCGCGCGGGGAACACCGGTGCTTCCCGAACGCCCCGGTGAGGTGGTCGGGCTCATCCCCGCTCGCGCGGGGAACACCGAGTGGGAAAACGAGTGTGTCGAAGCGGCAGCGGCTCATCCCCGCTCGCGCGGGGAACACCTTCCCCCGGTCACCGACGAGCACATCCACGACGGCTCATCCCCGCTCGCGCGGGGAACACACCGGACACACCCATCTGAAACATGACCTGTGCGGCTCATCCCCGCTCGCGCGGGGAACACGTCTCGTTGCCCAGGGCGTCCGGCTCGATCGGGGGCTCATCCCCGCTCGCGCGGGGAACACGTCGGGGCGGCAGCGATACGCGCGAAAGCCACCGGCTCATCCCCGCTCGCGCGGGGAACACTAGCGAACATGCGTGTCGCTTCGGGGCCGGGGGGCTCATCCCCGCTCGCGCGGGGAACACCGAAGGTCGGTGAAATCGCTGGCATGGTTGGTCGGCTCATCCCCGCTCGCGCGGGGAACACGCTCCGTGTATGGACTCACCCAGGTATCGATGCGGCTCATCCCCGCTCGCGCGGGGAACACGAAACCCTCTTCATCACTGGTGTCCTGCTCACCGGCTCATCCCCGCTCGCGCGGGGAACACGGGCCCACCAGACGCGACGATGCCATTCACATCGGCTCATCCCCGCTCGCGCGGGGAACACGTCTGCGAGAAGCTCACGAACGGCTCGCGCACCGGCTCATCCCCGCTCGCGCGGGGAACACACCACGGTCTCGGGGTGGCCCTCGGCGATGATGGGCTCATCCCCGCTCGCGCGGGGAACACGCCACCGTGTTCCATGTCGCTATCGGATGTTGCGGCTCATCCCCGCTCGCGCGGGGAACACCAGTCCGACGGCGGCGTTGGGTAGTTCTTCTACGGCTCATCCCCGCTCGCGCGGGGAACACCCCATCCGCGACGGCGACCTACGCAACTCGGCGGGCTCATCCCCGCTCGCGCGGGGAACACGCCCTGGCCTCCATGCAGGCTAAGGGCGCCGCGGGCTCATCCCCGCTCGCGCGGGGAACACGCAGCCGCCCAGGCGCAGCACCCGGTGGAGCAGGGCTCATCCCCGCTCGCGCGGGGAACACTTCGGCTTCACGGTCCATCTCGCGCCAAATGTGGGCTCATCCCCGCTCGCGCGGGGAACACCTCCCCGGTGATCGCGCACACCCCCGGCACGGGGGCTCATCCCCGCTCGCGCGGGGAACACCACGACTTAGCTTTCGGTTCCAGCTCCGCGACGGGCTCATCCCCGCTCGCGCGGGGAACACGGCAAATGGATAGAAAAATGGGGCCCGATTTACGGCTCATCCCCGCTCGCGCGGGGAACACTGCGCCATGCGGGCTTCCCAGTAGGCGTCCACGGGCTCATCCCCGCTCGCGCGGGGAACACCCTTTGCCGTGTGCGCCTTTGGGGGTTGGGGTGGGCTCATCCCCGCTCGCGCGGGGAACACTGGAATGTGCGGTTGGCGTTTAAGCGGCCGCCGGGCTCATCCCCGCTCGCGCGGGGAACACGGCAATCATCTCCCGCGAGCGCGCGGGCGACGCGGCTCATCCCCGCTCGCGCGGGGAACACCCTTCTGCTTCCTTCTTAGCCGGGGTTGTGGTCGGCTCATCCCCGCTCGCGCGGGGAACACTATCCATGCTGCAAAGCAATAGAGAGCGCGGTCGGCTCATCCCCGCTCGCGCGGGGAACACCCGAGGGCTGCGTCGACGAGGTCGAGTAGTTCCGGCTCATCCCCGCTCGCGCGGGGAACACAAGTTCTGGTGTCTCTCGACCCGGACGCCACGGGGCTCATCCCCGCTCGCGCGGGGAACACGGCGAGGAGCCGTGTTTGGGTTATTCCGTCGGGGGCTCATCCCCGCTCGCGCGGGGAACACTCGAAGTGTGCCTGCTGCTTCGGGGTCTTTTTCGGCTCATCCCCGCTCGCGCGGGGAACACCCTTCGTGATAGTGCCCGGCCAACGCGGCGCAAGGCTCATCCCCGCTCGCGCGGGGAACACTCGTTCGCGGCTGGAAACCCTTACGCAGCGTCGGGCTCATCCCCGCTCGCGCGGGGAACACTCAGCGAGTGTGTCGCCATGAACGCCGGTGAAGGGCTCATCCCCGCTCGCGCGGGGAACACTGTGATGGTGAATTCCCTGCCCAGCTCGATTGGGGCTCATCCCCGCTCGCGCGGGGAACACTGCCCTCCGACGAGGAACGTATGGTCGGTGGACGGCTCATCCCCGCTCGCGCGGGGAACACGTGCCAATCCACCGCAAAACCCACGATGACCTGGGCTCATCCCCGCTCGCGCGGGGAACACCTTATAGAAGCCGATTTCCAGCGGTTCTATGGGGGGCTCATCCCCGCTCGCGCGGGGAACACTTCAAACGGTATGCCATCGGCATCAATGACCACGGCTCATCCCCGCTCGCGCGGGGAACACCGCGAACTCGCTGATGGTGAGTAGTGCGGCGCGGGCTCATCCCCGCTCGCGCGGGGAACACGGTGATGGTGCGCGCCAGTGGGCGACCATGGCGGGCTCATCCCCGCTCGCGCGGGGAACACCTGCCAAGCATTGGCAGTGAGCGGTTCATCAACGGCTCATCCCCGCTCGCGCGGGGAACACGGGTGAATCCGGCGACAGAAGGCAAGATGACAGGGCTCATCCCCGCTCGCGCGGGGAACACGTGGTGATGGCTTTGGTGATGGGGTAGGCGCGGGGCTCATCCCCGCTCGCGCGGGGAACACACGAGGCTGCGGAATTCCGAGCCCGCGGATTAGGGCTCATCCCCGCTCGCGCGGGGAACACGCGCAGCCTGTGCTGTGAGAGTGGCCGCGAGAATGGCTCATCCCCGCTCGCGCGGGGAACACAATCGGGGTGTCGTAGTTCGTGGTGGGCACAAAGGCTCATCCCCGCTCGCGCGGGGAACACGGCGAGGTTTTTACCGCCGATGCTGGCACTGTGTGGCTCATCCCCGCTCGCGCGGGGAACACTGATGTCGTCGGGCATCCCGGTGCTGCAGCTCCGGCTCATCCCCGCTCGCGCGGGGAACACACTTGCCACCCTGGGACTATTCTAGCGCGACCAGCGATTCACATACGACTTACTGCTCCGCACGGCCTTGGCGGAGGTAGCTACGCCTTTGCTGTCGAGCCTTGCTCCAGCCTTTCCGCCGGCCGTTAGATGAGCGGGCGTTGGGCCTCATCATTAGCGTCAACCCCTCGAAGTCGGTGGGTTGCCAATCGTGTCGGTGTTTGCGAAAATCCATGCCTTGCTCGCAGTTGGAAGAGAAGACCATCAGTGCTCGGCCGTCTTTGCATAGCTCGACCGTGCGGTTCCAGAGGAGATCTCGAATCCGGGCAGTTGGATTTCCTACGAAGGTCCCAGGGGAAACCTCCATCAACCATTTAGTCAGGTCGCCACGCAAACCAGCAGGGCAGGCAGTTACCACCAGAACGATCATCGAGTACCAATCTCCTCAGCCCAATTGACTCCCGACGCGATAGTTTCGAGTTCTGTCCACAGCATCAGTTCTGCATCCGCTGTGAGTTCCTCGTCCGGAACCTCCATTAAGAACTTGAGATCACGAACCATTCGCTGCATGATCTGTTTCTCCACCACGAGATCTCGCACCTTGCGGCGAGCCTCTGAACCCGGGCTTCCGGTAGCTGCGGCGACGGCGTCGAAAGCTGCGGGGATGGCAATATCTGCCTTGTAGAGGTCCGCGATGTCGTAAACAAATGACCGGTCAGTGCCGACGTGCACGATCCCTAAAGCTGGCACGAATCCGAGACCAGCGACTACGGCATGTGATATTCCGTAGAGGGCTGCGCTTGCCGAGGTGAGAGCTTGGTTTATTGGTGTGGATGAGTCGAAGTCGTTGGGGTCGTAGGATCGCCGATCCCAATACACCCCTGTGCGCTCGGCTTCAGCTGCGTAAACCTTTTTCATCCGAGCTCCCTCACGACCACGAAGTTGAGCCATGGTCAGCCCAGAGACGTCCTCGTCAGGGAACCGCAGACCATACATCTTGCGGGCACAGTTCAAGCGCTTTCTTTGATGGGACACGATTGCTGCTTGAGCTTCCGCCATTCGAGCGGATTTAGCGGGAGGACGCCCGCTGGCGTAGTAACGCACCCCGCGCTCCCCGACCCACACAGTGCTCACGCCGGCGTCTCCCAAAAGGGCCATACCTGCGTATGTGATCTTCGTGCCTGGGCCGAGGAGGAGTACGGACAGCATTGTGGCAGGAACGTGCGCAGTTCCTCGCTGATCCGTTACCGTCAATGCATTGCCGTCGCGATTAACTGTCGCTCGCTCCACGTAGAGGAACGAGAGCCGATCGCTAAATCTGGCAAGTGCCTGCCGCGTAAGCGGGACTTCGCTGGGGTGCGTCATGGTTACGACATTCGCGCCAGTGTGAGCAGCCCACAGCCGTAACCGCGCGCGCGGCCGATGCCAAGACTCAAAGTCTTCCGCAGTGCCTCCGCGTCAGTAACTTCCAAGGTTCCTGCGAAGCGAGCCTTCGCGATTCTTACCGGGCGCTGGCCTGTGCCTTTTCCACGCTGGGTCTTGTCGCGGTAGAAGGTATCTGTCCACCGTTCATAGACTTGGGGCGCATCGTGCGGAGACCAACGCGCCCGCTCTTCATCGCTGGCGGGGGCATCGTCCAACGGGGCAAGCGCGAACCCCGCTGCTCCGGCCCTTTTATGCAGCCATCCGAGCTGATGGGCCGCGGAAACGTGGGCTTTGACCTTGCCGCGCTTTCCTTGAGTCCATTCCGAATACGTTGGATTGGCAACCATCTCAAACCTCCACCGCTGGCCTCGCATTAATGTGTCCTGGAATCGGGTGTAGTCGGCGCTTTGCGCCGGCCTGGTTTCCCAGCCCGCCTGCTCGACGATGTGGCCACAGCTAGGTTTCTCCGGACCAACGATGTAGAGAATGTGCTCGTGCTCGCGGTGATCCAGGCGCCACAGAACCCGAGTGTTCGACTCGTCGATATCTGGTGGGAAGGCGGAGCGCACAGCGGCGTGCATGGACTGCGGATCTGTCATGAGCTTCCTTCCTCCCCTTGTCTGGGGGTTAAGAAGGATCCTGGTCAGAGTCGTCATGCGTTCACCACCGTGTCGAAGTAGGCGTCATGTTGCATCGGAGTTGCGCGACCACACGGATTGTCCATCTCGACATCATCTACTCGGATGACGTCGCGCCAACCGTACTGGCGGTGCTCAGGGTTGAAAGAGATCGGCACATCCTGTCGAGAGACCGATCCTTCCTCACCGGGGAGGGCATCACGATAGAGAGCCAGTCCAATTTTCTTCGGGGATTCTGATTTGTGGGTCTCGGTTGCGTACCAGTTTGGATGAGAGCGCAAAGCTTCCTCAGCCGGGTCATCCACGATTCCGATGACTAGTCCGGGATGGGTCGGGCACGAGCGGCGTCCCATGAAAAGCGGGTACACGGGAGCCCGCAGTGCGTCGGCGATACCCTCGAGAAGCAACCGATCGTCTGACTCAAGAGCTACGACGAAAGCGGCGTCGGAGAGGAAATAGCGTGTGACCAATTGTGCTGAAGCTTGCGGGTCGGTTTGCCAAGGCTGAGCAGTTTGGTAGTCACGCAACAGGCTTCCCGACTGGTCGACGCGGACAGCCATTGTGAGCGTGGTGAGGTCTTCTACGGGGTCGACTCGTCGGCGGCCCTGCGCGGCGGCGATGAGTCCCAGGACGCCAGATTTAGTGGGGGTCGTTGCGGTCGCGCGCACCTTGAACCGAGATTCGTCGCCCCATGACTGGAGCGGCCCTTTCAAAAGAAGGAGGAGCGAGTGGGCCATTAGATACCACCAAACGAGCGGTCGAGCTCAGCCGTGATCTGGTCCTGGAGCGCTGGCAGGGTGACATTTTCTGCGATCTCAGCAAAGGGGGCGCCGAGGTCACCGAGCGCGACCACCCAGGAAGCGAGAGGGGTAAAGCCGTAGACATCGCTGACCTGCTTTGCTTCCTCAGCGAGGCGCTGAGCGGCAAGAGCGCGGCGGTCCTCGCCCTCAACGGGGCTTTCAAAGGCGTTCACAAGAGAGACGGGCCGGGTGTCCCGTACGGCAACGTAGACAAGCTCCGGCAGGGTCTGGTTGGCGAAGGTGTTGATTTTGCCCGTCGGCATGGACTTGATGAACGCATCGATGAAGTGCGGTACGGCGTCCTTCGCTGCCTGCTCCGAGCCAAGGTTGGCTGCGAGGCTGTCGACGTCGATGGTGGCGTAGCGGTACAGCGTCGAAGACATCATCTGCAGGGTGCCGATCATTCCGGCGCCTGTCTCCTCACCCTCTTCTGCAAGATCGTCGACCGCTGTGAAGTAGTCGAATTCTGGGGCGGAGGCGTGAACACCCAAAGCGTGTGCGACCTGGACGGAGGCGTCGACGTTGAATGCAGCGTCGTCGGCGACCATACGGCCGAACATCGCCATATCGACGGAGTGCTCGGTGTCGAGAATCTTCTGGGCATCGGCCTTGCTGATCTTCTCACCGTCGAGTTCCAGCAGCTTCTGTACTGCCCGGTCAATCTGGTGAGGGCTCAGGAAGAGAAGGTAACCCGTGCGCGGGTACACCGATGCGGGCTCTTCCGTCTCGTCAGCTGCCTTTTTGGAGGGTTTATCCACCGCCGTCTTGATCCCGGCCTTCTTGAAGAGATCCTCGGTGCGGGCAATTGCATCTCCCTGCTCGACCCCGTGCTCCTCGAGGCGCTGTGCGATTCTTTCGGGCAGTCGGCGGGAACGCGCACCGACGCCCTCCGGATCGAAATTGTCCTTGAAGTAGCGGCGGATGGCTCGCTTCCAGGATTGTGAGGAAACACGCTGGCGTGACACACCGCCGAAGATGGCGCTCTTGGGGGCACCTGTGTCGTCGCGGTTGATCAGTGAGGGGGGAACGGAGTGGAGGGCGTGGACGTCAATGGTGAGGGACATGGGTTTTCCTTTCCTAGAAGGTTGGAGGAGTGTGGGTGGGTTTATCGCGCGGGTGAGCCTGTAGCCGAACTACGGAATGCGCCGCGCCCAAAATCGCGGCCCCAGCGCAGGAGCACTCCGTTGCGTTTGTCGGCGTAGGTGAGGGACCGAAGATCACCGGCGAAGCGCCCGTAATCGAAGGCAATTTGCTGTGAGCGAAGGAGCGTGACGAGCGAGCGCAAATGGGTGATACGAGTGATCTCGTCACCCGCTGATTGCATCGCGTCGAAACGTGGCTTGATGGATTTCGAGGAGCTTTGCGCGAACAAGCGCCCGCACGCGGCAGCAAAGGACGTCTCTGTGGAGTGCATGGGTTGTGTGGCGCTCTGCATGTGCACGCCGAACAAAGTGAGGGCGTGAAACGCTGCGTTCTCGGATGCAGAGGGCGCGTCGCCGCGGCCCGTCTCCCCCTCACTTAGCGGAGGATCGAGCATGAGCAGGACGTGACCAAGCGCCAACGGGTTCTCCATCACCGGGCGCGAAGAGTACGTGCGCAGCTCCGCGAGTCGTGCGCGGGCCTCTGCACCACTGGCAGTGTGGGAGAGATCGAGATAATTGCGTTGCAAACGTGCAGCGGTCGAACCGACACACGCCCTCAGGCCCACGTCTGTGGCTGGCCCTTCATCGTGCACTGCTGTTGTAGTCATCGGGTACTCCTTTCTTCAGGTGCGAGGTCCGCCACCGTGAGCGGCAGATCTTTCGCGATCTTGTGCTTGAGCTGCTGGTACAGAGTTCCAGCGGAAACGATTCGGCCCGCCGAGCCGGCATCGTCGGCACCTTCGGTGCGGCCGATGAGTGCCTTAGGCCCAGCTCCGCGGACGAGCTCGTCGGCGAGCTGGAAGACACGACGGTGAACGGTGAGCTGCCAGGTTGTGGCGTATTCATCCGCATCGCCTGTTCCGATTCCTCGGATCCAGGAAATGAACTCCGGTTCGAGCTGGGTGTACAACCGGTCAGCTGCGTCTCGGCCAAATTCATAGTCTCCTCCAGCCGCGACATGGAGCTGGCCTGCGAACCACCCGAGGGAGGTTGCGGCTTGAGCGGTGGCTTGTGCGGCATTGCGTACGTCCAAGCGGAGTTCGGCGTTCAGTTTCTCAGAGCGCAGGATGGCCAGCGGGAGCCCGATTTCTGCTTTTGTGGTTGTTGCCACCGACGAAGACTGCGGCCCGTATCCCATGGACACGAGGCTCACGTCTAAGACGCCGTCGATGATTCCTTCCGAGGCGAGTTGTGCGAGGTGTGAGAGGGTGGCAGGGCGAACTGGTGCCCGCGTCTTCTCCGTGAATCCGGCGTCACCTTCCTCGACGATGAGAGCGTCGAGTGCTCGCCACATCGTCCGGTCGGTCGCGTAAGGGAGAGGGTAGTAGGCCAGAACACCCTTCTTCGTCTGGTTGGGGCTGTAACGGTAGGGGGTCATCGGGTCGTCGAAGATGTTTTTCCCGGCATCGGGAATCCTGTCGCCGTTGGTAACCAGAACCCCGGTGACAGAAGAGTCGTTGTGAAAAAGCCGGATCCGCCGTGACTGCCAAGTAGCCAAATCAACTGCGCCGCGCGGGGTCTCGCTGCTGCGGGGTGCTGCTGTATCAGCTGGGCGCTCCCAGACAGGAAGATCTTCAGAACCCTGTGCGGAGAGCACAGCTTGTGTGGAGTTGAGAACGAGCGTTTCGCGCAGCGTGCTTCCCTGCACGACGGTCCCCCCAGTCATTCCGGTCCATCCGGTACCGATGGGATAACCTTTGTTTCCTTTGGCGCGGGGGTCTCCGACGGCACCGGGCTTAATGCCGGAGTAGTCGTAGGCCTGCGTGTGGATGAGCCAACGCGCGGCCTCGGCGAAGGAAAGGGATTTTCGCCCCTCAGCGGTGCGCATCGTGAAATAGCTGTGCTCGGCCTCAGGGACAATTCTGGAGATCTCCAACTGCTTTCCAGAATCAGTGTGTAGGTCTGCCACTTGCATAAATGGCGTCTGTGGATGGAAAAGGTCAAAGCGATCCCGGTGCGATTCCAGGTACGCCAGCACCACCTCGTCGGGGCTGCTCGAGCGCGCGGTGTTGAGCGCTGCCTGGAACCAATCCGACCATGAAAAAGCTACCCTGGCCTTCCGCTTTAACTCCTGAGCGGCGAGGTCCTGCTGGTGTGCACGCCAAAAGATCGCTAGCAACAGGCGAAGTACGGCATAGTCCTGCGTCGGCGAGTCACCGACAATCTTCAACGGCGTGTGGCTGCCGTCGAAAACCTGGCGGATGCTCAGTGTCGCCCGGCCATCCTGCGTGAGGCAGAGGATCCATGGTTCATCGAGGAGATGAAAAGATGGTTCGTGCGTAGCGGTGCCATTCATCGTGTCTCCTTTCTGGTGATGGTTGGGTGTGTGGGGTGTGGATGTGGCACAGGTGTGCCGTACGAATGACGCTAGATCAGGGAGCAGACATTCGACCCTCCTTTTCGAATCCATGTTCGAGGCCGAGTTCTGTGGAGTAGCGAACCCAAAAGTGGCCGAGCTGGGTGACGTGGTCTTCGTCGAGAAGCAAAGCGAGCTGCCCCTTGAGCAGGAAGTGGTTCTGCCAATGCGGCGGTGTGCGCTCCTCTAGCGTCCCCACCACCGCCTCGAAGTCGTTGGTGTACCGGGTCATGCGCGCCGGGAGACGGACAACGCTGGATGCGAGGTGAAATGCCTCGGCGTAGCTCAGATCGCCCGTCTCCAGGATTTCGGGGTGGTCCCCAAGAGGGCGGTAGCCGTACTGGGTGCGCACAATGGGAATCACCTCGACTGTTGGCTCCGCGTCGCGGACTTGGGCCGCGCCACGCTCCTCGTCGCCGAGACGGATGACGGCCGAGGCACATCGCCCGAAAAGGCCTGCCAGAGGTTGCTGTTGGAACGGGGTTGGAACTCGGAAGTCTTGAGCGCGTGATCTAGCCCGGGCTTCGCGCTCTTGCTCCGCGCGCAGTGCATCGTTCCACGCCGCTTCCCATGCCTCGGGGATGTCGTGGACGTCTCCGTAGACGGATTGCACGAGGTTAGGAACGTCGTCCGGGCGGGTGAACTGTTCGGGAAGACGCAGAAGTGTCGCGAGAAGGAGCCGTGCGCCGTAGATGGCCTCGGCTCCACCATCGAATTCGGGGACTGGGTCCGTCTGTGTGATCCCGCGGACGTAGATGCGCGGTGTGCGGAGTTTCTCTGGGCGGTCGCTGACTGGGCGGTCGTGGCGGTGGATTCGCCCGGCTCGCTGGATCAGCAGATCCATCGGTGCGATGTCGGTGATGAGCACGTCTGCGTCGATGTCCAAACTCTGCTCGGCAACCTGGGTCGCCACCACAATCAACCTGTCGGGGCGCCCATCCCCGCGGTGGGACGTTGGGCCGAGTTTGCGGCGCAGCGCATCCTCGCGTTGCGTGCGTTCCCACGCCATGAATCCGGCATGGTGGAGCTCCGCCTCACCAGGAAAGAGTTCGGACACTGCTGAGTAGGTCTCCTGTGCCCGCGCGATCGTGTTGCACGTGATGAGGGCACACCCGCCGTCTGCGAGGAGATCCTCAAGGGTGTCGGTGACGGTTGGGAGGTCGTCGTCAAGCAATTGCACGCGTGCCGTGAGCTCAGGGGGAGGGGGTTTGGGCGCCTCGAATCGCAGCGAGGATTCGCTGGCAATCGAGATCAGGGGATAGGCATCGTGCGATTCCGTGGGTCGCTCTCCTGTGTAGGCCTCGATGAGAGCTTCTCGACGCCCACGGGGAAGCGTCGCGGAGAGCATGATGACGCTGACCCCGTAGTAAGCCAACCATTCCAGGGTTCGTTCCAGGTACGCCGAGGTGTAGGTGTCGAAAGAGTGCACCTCGTCGAAAATGACGATCTTTCCTGCTAGCGCAATGTGGCGGAGCATGGAGTAGCGCTGCTGCAGGGCCACCATGAGGACCTGGTCGACGGTGCCCACCACGATGTTGGACAGTAGGCCCCTGCGGCGCCCGCTCATCCAGGAGCTGGCCACCACTTCCCCGCCCTTTTCAGACTCCTCGGGTGCGATGCCCCGAAGCTTGAGTTGCCGGTACTCCTGGGCCAACTGGTTCTTGGAATGAGCTAGGTACATCGATGCCACTGTGTGGTCTTGCCCGGAACGAGACGCCCAGCGCAGGGTGCGCTCGAGCAGGCCGTTGGCGGTTGCCATCGTGGGGGCCGCAAAGTAGATGCCCTGTGCGCCCACGTTTTGCCCGAGGATCTGGGCGGCGGCCAATGCAGCCTCCGTCTTGCCCTGGCCTGTACCCGCTTCCAGGATGATCAGGGTGGGCTCGCTCACCTCGCTGGCTACCGTCGCCATTGCGTGTTGGATGCTCCGCGGTGAATATCCGTCTGGCCACCCGAAAGATGTGCGGAAAAGCTCGTCCAGGTCATCCCCCATTTCGGACGGGCACCACGGTGAGGTGAGATCCGTCTGCTGCATCCCCAGTATCAACCTGTCGCGCTGGCTTCCCCGTGTCTCCATAGGGAAAGCGTCGGCGTTGGAGGCGATCCAGTCGGCCAGCACGACGAGTCCGGTGAGGAGTTGTAGTGCCGCGGCCGAGGGTGCTGGGCGAGAAGAGAGTTTCTGGAGGGCAGGGTGTACTCCAGCCAGTTCGGCCATGCCGTCCAGGAGTTCGCGGTGGACCGCGGCCCATTCTGGTTCGTAACCGCCCACGATGATTTCGACTACCCCGTAATCCTCTATCGGTGAAGCGATCCCGTGGTGTGCTCCGGCGATCTCGCCGAGACGTACAGCGGTGGCGGGTGGAACGCCGTGCTCTTTGAGCCATGCCGTGACAATGACCGCAGAGACCACGCCATGGGGCATCTTGTGGGGGATCTCGTGGCGGCTTTGGGTGCGGGGCAAACCGGCGTCGTCAAGCAGCGATAGCAGGTAAGATAGGCGGGAGTCAGGCTCGATTTTAGTCTGGAAAGTTTTGCACGCCTTCCCAATATCGTGGGTCCCCGCCAACCAAATGGTTAAGGAGCGCAACTCCCCTTTGATGAGGCCCAGTTTCTCAGTCAGTAATTGTGTGGTCGAAGGGGAAAGCCACGTGTCAAAGAGTGCTGATGCCGTGCACGCGCTGTCCACGAGGTGCTGGGGAAGTGTTAGGTGCCCTGTTTCGTCGCCGGATTTAGCCCACAGTGCTTGCGCGGTAGCGCTGCGTGCGTCGGCCCAACCATCTGCTGCCGTAGCAAAGTCAAGCGTGGTGGCTGGCAGGCCAGTGGGTTTAGGCATGGGCGTCCTCCATTGCAATCTGGTTGTGTGAAGCGATCCCGGTTCGTCGCGATCCCCGTGGCGTCACGCGGATTGAACCGATAGCGCTTCTCACGTTTCTAAGTTCAGAGTATGCCACAGGTGAATGAAGTGCGCTCGCTTTCATCGCGATTGCTCCTCCGATAACGTGAACTTCGGCAGTGCTCCGCGCCTGCGGAGATGAGCCCTTAGATACGTGCGAAAGTACAGTCGCCCCGCGCTAGCGGGGATAGGGCACTGCCGCAAAGCTTTCCTGGGGGAGTAGGCGTCCCGCCGGTGTGAATGGAACCAACACCTGGGCTCCAACACCCAGCAACCCGCGCCAAAACCGCCATCGAAACCCACCGCGACCACCTTGCGTTACCACGCATTACACTGTCTAACCATGACTGACGCGAGGACTAACGCGAGCGAGGGACCGGCATTCCGCTACACGGCGGGAGTGGCTAATGAGATCGAGCAGAAGTGGCAGCGCTACTGGGTGGATAACGGCACGTTCAACGCGCCGAACCCGGTGGGCGATCTCGCCACCGGCGCCGAACTGCCCGAGGACAAGCTCAACGTCCAGGACATGTTCCCTTACCCCTCGGGGGCGGGCCTGCACGTCGGCCACCCGCTCGGCTACATCGCCACGGATGTCTACGCCCGCTATAACCGCATGCTGGGCAAGAACGTGCTGCACACCTTGGGCTACGACGCGTTCGGTCTGCCGGCGGAGCAGTACGCGATTCAGACGGGCACGCACCCGCGCACGACTACTGAGGCGAACATCGCGAACATGCAGCGCCAGCTCGGTTTGCTCGGCCTGGGGCACGACCGCCGCCGTTCGGTGGCTACCACGGATCCGGAGTTTTACCGCTGGACTCAGTGGATTTTCCTGCAGGTCTACAACGCGTGGTTCGATGAGGAGCTGCAGAAGGCCCGCCCGATCGAGGACCTAGTCCGTGATCTGATGACGGGTGCGCGCCAGACCAAGGACGGCCGTAACTTCCGCGAGCTGACCACGGAGGAAAAGCACAAGGCGATTGATGAGTTCCGCCTCGTCTACCTGTCTGAGTCCATGGTCAACTGGTGCCCGGGTCTGGGTACGGTGCTGGCTAATGAGGAGGTCACCGCCGAGGGCCGTTCTGAGCGCGGCAACTACCCGGTCTTCCGCAAGCGCCTGCGCCAGTGGATGATGCGCATCACCGCTTACTCGGATCGCCTGCTTGATGATCTGGACCTGCTCGATTGGCCGGAGAAGGTCAAGTCGATGCAGCGCAATTGGATTGGCCGTTCCCGCGGCGCCCAGATCGCGTTTAGCTCCGAGGCCGGCCCGATCGAGGTCTTCTCCACCCGCCCGGACACGCTCTTCGGCGCGAGCTACATGGTGCTCGCCCCCGAGCACGAGCTTGTCGACGCCCTCACGGCCCCCGCTTACCCCGAGGGCGTCGATAAGCGGTGGACCTATGGCGAGGCCACCCCGGCGGAGGCTGTCGCTGCCTACAAGCGCGCGATTGCCGCGAAGTCCGATGTGGAGCGTCAGGAGAACAAGGAAAAGACCGGTGTGTTCCTCGGCTCGTATGCTACGAACCCGGTCAGCGGCGAGCAGATTCCTGTCTTCATCGGTGACTACGTCCTGACCGGTTACGGCACCGGCGCGATCATGGCCGTGCCAGCCCATGACGACCGCGACTACGAGTTCGCTACCGCTTTCGGACTGCCGATTGTGCCCGTGATCGAGGGCGGCGACGTGACCGAAGCCGCGTTTACCGAGGACGGCCCGCACATCAACTCCGCCAATGCCGACGGTTTGGACCTCAACGGCCTGGGCAAGGAGGCCGCAATCGCGGCCGCCATCGAGTGGCTCGAGGCGCGCGAGTCCGGTGTGGAGAAGATCCAGTACAAGCTGCGCGATTGGCTGTTTGCCCGCCAGCGCTACTGGGGCGAGCCCTTCCCCATCGTCTACGACGCCAACGGCCAGGCCCACGGCCTGCCCGAGGACATGCTGCCCGTGGAGCTGCCGCAGGTGGAGGACTACAACCCGGTGTCCTTCGACCCGGACGACGCTGACTCTGAGCCCTCCCCGCCGTTGGCGAAGGCCACCGACTGGGTTGAGGTGGAGCTCGACCTCGGCGAGGGTAAGCAGACGTACTACCGCGACACCAACGTCATGCCGCAGTGGGCCGGTTCCTCCTGGTACCAGCTGCGCTACATCGACCCGACCAATGCGGACGAGTTCTGCAACATCGAAAATGAGCGTTACTGGACCGGACCGCGCGGTGAGAACGATCCGGGTGGGGTTGACCTCTACGTCGGTGGCGTTGAGCACGCGGTGCTGCACCTGCTCTACGCCCGCTTCTGGCACAAGGTGCTGTTCGACCTCGGGTTTGTCACGTCCCGCGAGCCGTATCGCCGCCTGTACAACCAGGGCTACATTCAGGCGTACGCGTACACGGACTCCCGTGGCGTCTATGTCCCTGCGGCCGAGGTTGAGGAGAAGGACGGGAAGTTCTTCTACCAGGGTGATCAGGTGACCCAGGAGTACGGCAAGATGGGCAAGTCGTTGAAGAACGCCGTCGCCCCGGACGAGATCGCCGCGGAGTTCGGCGCGGATACGCTTCGCGTCTACGAGATGGCGATGGGCCCGCTGGACACCTCGCGCCCTTGGGCGACGAAGGATGTTGTCGGTGCGCATCGCTTCCTGCAGCGCCTGTGGCGCCTCATCGTCGACGAGGAGACCGGTAACGCCCAGGTCAGCACGGATGAGCTGACCGAGGACGATGCCAAGCAGCTGCACCGCACGATCGCGGGGGTGCGCGAGGATTACGAGAACCTGCGCGACAACACGGTTGTGGCCAAGCTCATCGAGTACGTCAATTACCTCACCAAGACGTACCCGCAGATCGCGCCGCGCGCGGCGGTCGAGCCGTTGGTGCAGATGGTCTCCCCACTCGCCCCGCACATCGCCGAGGAGCTGTGGGGCAAGCTCGGCCACGAGTCCACCATCACCTTCGAGCCCTTCCCCACCTTCGACGAGGCATTGCTTGTCGACGACACCGTGGAGATCCCCGTCCAAATCAACGGCAAGGTTCGCGCCCGCCTGACGGTGCCTGCGGACGCGGGTAAGGAGGATGTCGAGAAGCTCGCGCTTGGCGACGCCCGCGTTGCCGAGCTCACCGCGGACAAGAACGTACTCAAGGTCATCGTCGTGCCCGGACGCATGGTGAACCTGGTGGTGAAGTAATGGGCCGCAGGGCGGCGGCAGGATCTCTCGCGGCGTACTGCTGCGTCGTCGTCGCCCTGACCATGCTCAAGGCCTTCTACCGCATCGGCTACCTCTGGGACCCGGCGAACCAGTCGCGCCGCGGCCTGTCGCTGCGCCCGTTCGCCGAGCTTATCGACGCAACCTCGGTCTTCGCCCCGGCCTTCGGCTACGGCGGCAACATCGCCTTCTTCGTCCCGGTCGGGGTCCTTGCCTACGTGGTGTTCGGCCGCGCCGGGCGGGCCATCGCCTTCGGCGCGCTGCTCAGCCTCGCGATGGAGCTTGGCCAGTACATCTTCGCGCTCGGGCTGACGGACATCGACGACCTGATCATGAACACCCTCGGCGCAGCGCTCGGGGTCGGTGTGGCGAAGCTGTTCGGCCCGCGCTTCCACCCGCTGTGGGTGGGGCTGGGCTACGCGGTCGCCGTCGTCTTCGCCGGTTTAGTTCTCGTCGGGGAACGGTTGGGCGACCCCAGCAAAGTCACCGAGGTGTACTAGGCATCTGGGCTGATAGCATCGCTGTGTCCATTCCATCCAGAGAAGGTATGAGTGATGAGCTCCAAATACAACGGGGGCAATGACGTGCCCCGTGACGGTGATTTGAACCGCGACAACGCCTGGAACACTGAGAGGAACACGGAGGGCACCGACGCCTACGGCGCTGGCTCCTACGGTTCCGCTGAGTACGGCTCCGGCGACTACAGCACGGCGAACCACCCCGCGCCCGAGTACGGCGGCAACGCCTACAGCGGCGAGAACTACGGCGGCTACTACAGCGCCGACGCGTTCGACGTCAACGGCAACCACGGCGCCCTGCGCCACCACGGCACCACCATCGTCGACGGAACGTACGGCGACGGCGTGGAGCTCCACCCGTTCAATGATCCCGCGACCAATGGCTGGATCCACCGCCGTGGCACCGGCAAGCTCGACGTCATGGCCGCGTGGGCGTTTGGGTTCAAAGCGACGTTTGCTAACTGGAAAATTTGGCTTCCCATTGGGTTCATTACCACCGTCGGTGTGTTCCTTCTGGCGATGGTTGTGCCAGTTGTTGGCGACCTCGCAGCGTTTGCGCTGATCTTCCTTTACCCGGTGATCTACTCCTTCGCGCTGATGAGTACGTTGGCGAAGCACTGGCGCATCGACGGGCTGCGCGCCCCGAACTACGGCCTCACCCTTGGCGTGATGATCACGGTGAGCGTCATCGTTTCCCTCGTGACGTTCGCGATGTTCATGCTCCTCTTCCCCATCTTCGGCCACAACTTGGCCTCCATGGCGAGCCTCGCAACCGTAGGTGAGCCCACCGAAGAGGACTGGATGCTGCTCAGCGAGATCGGCTGGGCATTCGCGAAGATCTTGGCCGTGATGCTGGTCGGCATGTTCTTGATCTACCCGTTCACCCTGTTCCCGCCGTTCTACGCCGCCGACAGTGCTGCCGGTTTCGGCGGATCGCTGCGTGCAGGCATCGCCGCGAGCGCGCGCAACTACCCGCAGCTTCTGCTGTTCGGGCTGGTCGGCTTTGTTGTGACCATCCTCGGTGTGTTGGCGCTTGGTCTCGGCCTGATCATCGTGATGCCGGCGGCGTACCTCGCGCTCGCACACGCCTACCGCCAGGTCTCCGGCGGACCGGTCCCCTACTCCGAGTAGGCGCGCACAACGCGCACCACGACAAAAGCACCCGCCAGACGGCGGGTGCTTTTTGCGTTCTTATGCCTAGGCGGCGTTAGACCTCGACCACGGTGCGTCCGTGTGCGGCGCCTTGGAGAAGCTCGCGGCCGACCTCGATCGCGCCCTCGAAGGACACCGTGCGGGTGGATGCGCGCAGTGCGTCAACGTCGAGAGACTCCGCGAGCAGCTCCCAAGCTTCGGCGCGAAGCGGGGCGGGCGTATCGACGGAGTTGATGCCAATCAGCTGCACGCCGCGCAGAATGAACGGCAAGACAGTGCCCTTGAGATCCGGGCCGGCGGCGAGGCCGCAGGCAGCAGCGGGCGCGCCCCACTCCAGGCGGGCGAGTGCGTTGACCAGCGGGGTCGAGCCCAGCGTGTCCACCAAGCCCGCGTATGCGGTGCGCTGTAGCGGCTTGCCCGGCTCTGCAAACTCGGCGCGGTCGACGATCTCGGCAGCGCCCAGAGAGCGCAGCCAATCACCGTGCTCCTCGACACGACCGGTCACGGCGTGGACGGTGAAACCGCGCGCGGCCAGCAGCTGCACCGCGATGGAACCGACACCGCCGGTTGCGCCGGTGACGAGGATCGGGCCACGCTCCTTAACACCGAGCGTGTCCAGGGGGTACAGGGTGCGCTCCACACCGGCAACGCACAGGGCGGCGGTGTAGCCCGCGGTGCCGATGGCGGCGGCCGTGGGGGCGTCGAAAAGCGAAGGCAGGACGGTGACCTGGCTAGCGTCGATGCGCAGCTGCGGGGTGAACCCACCGTTGCGGCGCTCACCGATGCCGAAGCCGTTGACGGTGACGAGGGTGCCCTCCTCAAGCGTAGGCGAGCTCACGACGGTGCCCACGGCGTCGATGCCGGGGACGGTGGGCAGGTTGCGCAGCACACCGCGGTTGCCATCGAGCGCCATGGCGTCCTTGTAGTTCACGGACGAGTGGCTGACCTGGATGAGCGTGTCGCCCTCACCAGCGTGTTCGGCGACGGTGTCGACGATCTGCGGACCTGACTCAGTAACAATGAGAGTTGAGTGTGTCATGGGACCAAGCCTACGCCCTGAAAAGCTGCCGAGCAGCTGTTCAGCTTTTCCTCACCGTGCAGACAGGCTCACCTTCTATGGTTGCGCGAGTGAGTCATAAGCTGCAGCGATTCCAGTCCGGTGAAGTGACAGCGTGGACGCTGGTCCTTGTCGCCGTGTTCTGCCTGACCATCGCCAAAGCACATATTGACGGTGGTGCTCTTTGGGATGCCTCGGTGCAAGCGCGCCGGGAGGTGCGTCTTATGCCGTTTGAGGAGTTCTACCGGCGCTCCACCGTGTGGTACGGCCCGTGGGTCAACCTAGTCGGCAACATCGCGCTGTTCGCTCCCGTCGGCTTCCTCGCCTATCGACGCCCCCTCCTCACCGGCCTCACCCTCAGCGTCGTGATCGAAGCCACCCAGTACCTGACATACACGGGGTACACCGATATCGACGACCTGATGTTCAACACTGTCGGCGCAGTCCTGGGCGGTTGGGTTGCCTCCCGTGTTGGTCCGCGCAGTCGCGGGGTCATCGTGGGCATTCTTGCGCTTGGGGCGCTGGCTGTCGTGGTGGCCTTTGCCACCCGCTTCGCTCTCACGTGTCTCGGGGCGTAGGCATTAGGCTGGTCAACCATGACACAGCGCGGTTGGTTCACGCGGGCGGTCTTCCCAGACGGCGAGGACCCGGACCCGCGCTTTACCCTCGCCAATGAGCGCACCTTCCTCGCCTGGACGAGGACGTCGTTGGCTTTCCTCGCCGGCGGTATCGCCCTCGAAGCGCTGGCGGTGCCCGGCATCCACCCGGAGCTGCGCACCACGGCCGCGGCCGTGGTCATCCTGTTGTCGGTAGCGATCTCCCTCGGCGCCGCGGTGCGCTGGGTGCACGTGGAGCGCGCGTTGCGCCACGGCAGGCCCCTGCCGGCCCCCGCCATCGTGCCGGTGCTCGGGGCGGGCATCGCCATCGCCGCGCTGATCGTGTTCCTGGGGTTGCTGTAGTGCCTCGCACCTACGGTCCGATCCCCGTCGCGGACGCCGGGTTGCAGCCTGAGCGCACAGCCCTGTCCTGGGTGCGCACGGCCCTGGCAATGCTGATCACCTCCATGACGCTGCTGCGTTGGTCGGCCGCCTTCCCCAGGCTCGTGGCCGCCACGGTGGCCCTGCTCGCTGCCCTGGCGTTGGCGATCATGGTGGTCACCCGCCCGGCCTACCGCGCGCAGGCGCAGGCGCTGAGCATGGGCAAAGCTCATGTGAACGTGCTCGCGGTGGGATTGACGACCGTGCTCATGCTCGTGCTTGGGGTGATGGGGCTCTACCTGGTCCTCGCTGTGCAAAGCCGGTGAGCGTGGGTTAGTCGCATGTGCGCGCTAGTCGCGGTCAAGCATCTGCTGGACGAACTGGGTACCGCCAACGGTGAAACACTCACCGCCGAACTCGTCACCAAACGCCAGCACGCCTAGGGCGTGGAGCAGGGCGGAATCGTCGTCGTCCAGCTCCTCGATCGCGGCGGCCTGCGCGGCGCCGTCAGCGCTTTCAGTGCCTTCCGACGTCAAAGACGACGCGTGCTCCACCTGGCGAAGCAGCGCGTCCCACCCTTCGCCCAGCTCGAGACGGAACCCCTCGCGCAGCGCCGGCACGGTTGCGGCGAACAGGCTCGGGTTCTCCAACAGGTCCTCGCCGCGCGCGGTGACGGTGAGCCACCCGTCAACCTCGGCAAGAAGACCGGCGGCGATGAGAGCGCGCAAGATGATCTCAATCTGCGGTTCGGTGCCAGGCACATCCAACATCACCGCGAGCGCCGCAACGTACGTGGCGGGAACCGTGCCCAGGCTGGTGAGCTTGATCCGCTTGCGCGGCTGCGACCACACCATTTCGATGATGCTTGTCAACGAGTCGTAAACGGCGAATTCGCTGTCGGCGCCGCCGTCGCCCAACCGCTCTTCGAAAAACTCCGCCATCGCCGAGATCAGCGTTGGGTTGCGCTCCGGGTTGGGGTCCATCGACAGGATCTCCCGCAGATCCGGGCGCGACTCCAGGTATTCCTCGAACTCGGCGGCAAAACGCGGGGCACGCGGGTCCTCCCCCATGGCCTCGGTCGCGCCGATGAACATGTCCTCGGCGACAAAGCTAATCCGCTCGCTCACCGTGACCTGGTCGGCCTGGGTCAGCCTGCGCAACAGGCGCTCGGGGGTCATCACGGGAAGGAAACTCAGCAGCAGCGGCGCGACCTCCATGTCGGGGTCGAGACCTGCCGTGATGCGGCGGGCCTCCACGTGGAAGCGGCTCATCATGGTCGGGCCGTTGCAGGACTCGACGACGTCGGGCCCGAGGGCGTCGATAAGCGTCGGCGTGGGCCCGTCCAAATGGGACCGCCCAAGCACCTCGACGTGGATATTCCAATTGGCACTGGGGTCGTAGACGTAGGTGGCGTGCTCGATCTGGGAGATCGTGACGTCTTTTTCGTTGCGCTCCCCCGCCCCCGGGGTCGCGGAGAGCACCTCGCGCTGAGTGCCCTCGCGTGCCGGGCTCATATAAAGGTGGGTCGCGGCACCGGAAAAACCAAAGGCGGCATCAATGACCTGCGAGAGCTCCCCCAAGTTCATCGAATCTTCCACGTTGACCAGGCGAGACATCACAGGTTGAGACTTCTCGACGGTCGCCAGAAGCGAAACGATCATGAGCCAGACCTTAGCCGCTACCCGCGCTCTTGGCTCGGCCTAGCCACAGGCTCAGGGTTCTTCCGCGGCCGAATTCGCGCATTCGGCAGCTCCGGGGCCGGCAACCAGCTCTGCCCTTCCGCGTTGCGATCCGGCCCGCCATGTCCGACGTACCCCTCGACGCGGCCGAAACGCTCACCACGTGCCTGCCACTCGCGGCGATACTGCTCGATCTCGCTGTAGTCGCGGGCCACGAAGTTCCACCACATGAGGATCTCCTCGCCGAACGGCTCCCCGCCGAGAAAAATCGCGTAGATCTCGGCGTCAGTGGTGTTTTTCACCGTCAGCGTCTTTTCGCCCACGCCCGTATAACCGATGGCGCGCGCCGGGATGTCTACGCCCTCCAGCTGCAGCCCGGCGGCGTCGACAAGCAAGCCGTGCTCAAACTCTGGGTTGACCTGCATGACGAACTCCTGGCCCGGCGCGACCTTGAGCTCCGCGCCCAGCAGCGGGGTGTAGGTGGTCACAGGGCTCGTTTGGCCGAACATCGTGCCGATGAACACGCGTGCCTGCCCTGCCGAACGCGGCAGGGTCAGCCCGGTGAGACGAAACGGCGTGGGCGCGTAGTGCTCGAAGGCGCGCGGTGCGTCCGTGCGCGCCCCCTCCGGCAAGGCCAGCCACAGCTGCACCCCGTGGAGGGCGGTGGTGTGTGCGGTGGAGGTCTCGGAGTGGCAGATGCCGCCCCCGGAAGTCATGAGGTTAACCTCGCCGGGGCGGACAAGCCCGCGGTTGCCGCCAGAATCGATGTGCTGAATCTCGCCCTCGAACAGCCAGGACACCGTCTGCAAGCCTGTGTGCGGGTGGGGGGCGACATCCATCCCGCCGGTGACGGAGACATCGTCGGGACCGTAGTGGTCGGCAAAGCACCAGGCGCCAATCATGGAGCGTTGCCGCTGCGGGAGGGTCCGGTGCACAGTCATCGCGCGCGGGCCACCGAGGGGTACCTCACGCGCGGTGATGATCTCCACGTCCGCGCCGGGACAGTCGGATTCGGGCCGCGCGCAACCGCCGTCGCCCAAGACGAGTTCGTCGGGGTGTGCCTCAGTGTTGCTCATGCGGCAAGGGTACCTGTTGCTTTTATGAATTGGCGCAGCTAGGACTATATCGGTGACTTCCCTCTCCCTTGGGGTGCTGTTAACGCTTGCGCTGATGACAGCCGCGGGCCCATTCGGCATCGACATGTACCTGCCCGGCCTGCCGGCGATCAGCGAGGACCTCGCCACCACCCCCGCGATGGCGCAGCTGACCATCTCCGGATTCATGGTGGGCATGGCCCTGGGAAACCTGCTGATGGGTGCGCTGTCCGACTCGACTGGGCGCAAGCGTCCCATCGTCTACTCCTCCGTCGCGTTCCTCGTGGCATCCGCGTTCTGCGCCCTTGCCCCCTCCATCGAGCTGCTCATCGCCGCGCGCACCGTGCAGGGCTTCGCCGGCGGTTCCGCGATGGTGGTCTCCCGCGCGGTCATCCCCGATGTCGCCCGCGGCGCGGCGGCGGCCAGGGGATTTTCTGCGATGATGGCGATTACTGGGTTCGCGCCCGCGATCGCCCCCGTTATGGGCAGCATGATCTTGCCGTCCTTCGGCTGGCGCGGCGTGTTCTGGTTCCTCGCGGCCGTGAACCTAGCGCAGATCATCATCGGGGTGTTCATCCTGCGGGAGTCCTTACCGCGGGAAAGGCGCTCCGCCGGTGCACTGCGCGGCCTGTTTCCCCGCATTGGCCGCTGCCTGGCCCGGCCGGAGTTCGTGGGCTACATGCTCGCCTCCGGCATGGGTTTTGCCGCCCTGTTCAGCTACATTTCCGGCTCGCCGCTCGTCCTACAGTCGCAGCTCGGGGCCTCCCCCGGCCTCTACGCGGTGTTGTTCGGTTCCATGGCGTTGCTGCTGCCGGTATCCAACATGGTCAACATGCGGCTCGTCGGCCGCTTCGACCAACGAGCTTTGTTGCGCTTCGCGCTTCTCGCTGACCTCGCTGCGGGAGTGGTGCTGCTGGTGCTGTCGCAGTTCACCCCGCCCCTGTTCGCGGTGGTGCCGTTCCTCGCGGTGCTCTCGCTCATGGCCGGAATGATGATGCCGAACGCCACCGCGCTCGCCGTCGAGGCGGTGCGCGATATCGGCGCGGGTGCCGGCAACGGGGCGATGGGCTGTTTCCAATTCATCGTCGCCGGAATCGCGGCCGCACTGGTTGCGGTCGGGGCGAACCACTTGCTCACCCTTGGGATCTCCGTGGTGGGATGGGCGGCGGTGGCGCTGCTGGCGTTGGCGGTGCTCGCCCCGCGCACTCCTCGTACCCCTCGTACTGCTTAGGAGCAGGCTAAACGCCGTCCGCGCCCGGCAGCGCGTCCGACTGGGTTGGGTAGGATGTCTGCGCGCCGCGGCGGGTAGCGGCAAACGCGCCGACGCGCGAAGCGAACCGGGCGGCCTCCACCAGACAATCTCCCGCCTCGAGGCGGTGCACGAGCGCGCCGACGAACGCGTCGCCGGCACCCGTCGAGTCCACCGCGGTGACCTTCGGCGTGGGCACGGCCGTCACTCCGGCAGCATCTGCGACGACGCAGCCGTGCGCGCCGCGCGTCACCACGACGGAGCGAAAACCCAGCTCCACCAGCGCCGCCGCAGCAGCTTCTTCAGCATCCCCAGGGCCCCCAGCGTCCCCAGTGTCTCCGAGGCGAGGGGCCGCTGCAGCACCGAACTGCGCGAGGATGAGCCCGGCTTCGTGCTCATTGGCGACAAGCGGGTCGGCGGCAAGCAACGCAGTGCGATCGACCTTGACGACGGGGGCGAGGTTGACCACCACGCGCCCAGTGGCCAGGCGCACTGCCGCTGCGAACCCGCTGGCGGGGATCTCCCCTTGCAACAGCACGATGTCGGCGTCCGCGACTGCTTTGCTGTGCGCGGCGACGGCATCCGCGTCGACCGCGGCGTTGGCCCCGGGAACGACGACGATGGTGTTCTCCCCGTCCGCCGCGACAGTTACCACCGCTAGCCCCGTCGCGCCCTCGACTGTCCCCACGGCGGACAGGTCCACGCCAGAGCAACGCAGGTGCTTGAGCGCGGGGCCGGCGTACGCGTCGGAGCCCACCGCCCCGACCATCCGGACCGCGGCGCCGAGGAGCGCGGCGGCCACGGCCTGGTTCGCCCCCTTGCCACCCGCAGTCACCGTCCCACCGCTGCCCAGCAGCGTCTCTCCGGGTGCGGGGTGGCGCTCAACCTCAAGCACGAGGTCGGCGTTAATGGAACCGACGACGGTCACAGTCATGGCTAAATTATCCTCCGTTCGCGGGCCTTGTCCACGGCGGCCGTACGGTTGTCCACACCGAGCTTGGAATAGACGTGGATCAGATGCGTTTTCACCGTCGCCTCCGAAATGAATAGCCGCGCTGCGATCTCCCGATTCGTTGCGCCCGTTTGCAGGGCCTGGAGGATCTCGATCTCTCGGGCCGAGAGCGCCTCGTCCGGGCGCATCACCCGCTCCGCCAAAACGCCCGCCACCTGCGGGGAGAGGACGCGGCGGCCCTGGGCGGCGGACAGAACGGCGCCGTGGAGCTCCTGCTCGGGGGCGTCCTTGAGCATGTAACCTAGCGCGCCAGCCTCGACCGCGGCAACCACGTCAGCCTGTGTGTCGTAGGTGGTGAGAATCAGCACGGGCGGCCCGCCCGCGGCGGCGAGACGCCGGGTCAGGGCAATGCCGTCCGCGCCGGGCATCTGAATATCGGTGACGACCACGTCCACGGAGTCCGGGACCTTCGCGTCGCCGGAGGCAGCCTCGGCCACGACCTCAATGTCGCCGAAGGAGTCGAGCACGGCGCGCAGGCCGGCGCGGACGACCGGGTGGTCGTCGATAAGCATCACGCGAATCATCTAGCGCTCCTTGCAGGGAATGGTCGCGGCGAGCACGTTGCCCTCCACCGCGAGTTCGCCCCCGGCTTCCTCGACGCGTGCGCGCAGGCCGCGCAGCCCGTACCCCTCCGGGCCGGTGATGCCGCGCCCGTTGTCGAAGACGTCGACGGTGACGACGTCGCCCAGCATATCCACCGTCACCACGGCCTCGGTGGCGCCGGCGTGCTGCACGACGTTGCTCAAGCCTTCGCGCACGACGCGCTCGCTTATCGACGCCACCGGCTCCGCCACCTCCGCCACATTCGTGCGCACCCGCAGTGTGCCGCCCAGGGCGAGCTGACGCTCCTCGGCGCCGCGCGCCAGCCTTTCCACGCGCTCGCGCAGCGGCTCGCGCGGGCCCGCGTTGACGGCCACGAAGCGGCGCGCCTCCGCGAGGTTGTCCGCGACAGCGACACCACGACCGATAATCAGCCGGATCCCATTCAGGCAACACAGGGAACCGAGGTTCCAGAATAAGATCGAACGCAACGGATGTCGTGGCCACCCCCTAGAAGAAGTGAGAGAGAAACATGATCTATGTGGTTTTTGGTGCAGTGGTCGCGCTATTCATCTCTTTATGCATCATGGCAATCGGGTACCTAGTCCACCGTTCAGCTAAGCGGAAGGTGCTTTCTCCATACCGCTTCCTAGTCGTGATGGTTTTAC
>NZ_JAYWLR010000022.1:0-29966 GCF_040946405.1 Corynebacterium sp. LK2510
CGGCGCAGACGCCCCGCTACAGGCGCGTGGCGTAGTTGGACAGGTAATCCGCGTGAATGACCGGGCGGCGCTGGCTCACGTCCAAATCGCACGTGCTCTTGCCCAGCATGAGCTGCAGCTCGGCTGCGTCGTAGGCGACCTCGCCGCGGCCGACGGCCTGGCCGTTCGGGCCGAGGATCTCCACGATGTCGCCGCGGTGGAAGTCGCCTTCGATTTCAGTGATACCCACCGCAAGAAGCGACGTGCCGCCGCGGGTGACGGCTTCGACCGCGCCGGCGTCGAGGCGCAGCACGCCCTCGGCGTCGGCGGCGTAGAGCGCCCAGAACTTCCACGCCGACAGCCGCGACGACGGCCGGGTGTGAAACACCGTGCCCACCTCCGCGGTGCGCAGCGCCTCACCAATCTTGTCGGCAGAGGTCAGCAGCACCGGTACGCCGCCGCGCGCTGCCAGGCGCGCCGCCGACACCTTGGCGGCCATGCCGCCAGTGCCGAGTCGCCCGCCGTCGCCCGCTGCGACATCCGCCAGGTCGTTGCCGGTGCGCACCTCGGACAGGAACCGCGCGCCGGGGTCGGTGGGTGGGCGGTCGTAGAGCCCGTCGACGTCGGAAAGCAGCACAAGCGCATCTGCCGAGACGAGCGTGGACACGATCGCGGATAGGCGGTCGTTGTCACCGAAGCGCATCTCGGAGGTGGCCACGGTGTCGTTCTCGTTGACGATCGGAACCGCGTGGAGTTGGCGCAGACGGTCGATGGTGCGCTGCGCGTTGCGTGCGCGGTCGCGGCGTCCCGCATCCGCCTGCGTGAGCAGGACCTGGCCGATGGCGCGGCCGTGGCGAGCGAAAGACTCGCCCCACGTCTGTGCCAGGTACACCTGCCCCACGGCGGCGGCGGCCTGCTTGGTGGCCAGGTCGCGGGGCCGCGACTTCAACCCCAGCGGGCCAACACCCGCGGCGATCGCGCCGGAGGACACGACGATGACATCGCTTCCGGCGTGCATGCGTTCCTCGAGCGCGTCGACGATGCGGTCGATCTTGTCCCTGCACACGGAAAAATCGGCATTGACCAGCGACGAGGTCCCGATCTTCACCACGATCCTGCGGGCGGTAGCGATGTGCTGGCGCAATTGTTCCTGCGAAAGGTCGTCGTTCACCTCTACCCCTGCCAACGCTCGCGGTCCGCTTCCTGCCCATCGCCGAAGTCGAGCTCGTCGATCAGGCCACGGCGCGCCTGGGAGGCACGCTTGCGCTCGGCTGCGGAGGCACGTTCGGTGCCGCCGAAGCGTCCGTCGCGCCCGCGGCCGGCGTTGGTCGGGTCGCCACCAATTGAGGGCTCCCAATCGAAGGAGATCTCACCAATGGTCACGGTGTCGCCCTCGCGGGCGCCCAGCTTGCGCAGCTTGTCCTCCACGCCCGCCTTGTTGAGGCGGTCGGAGAGGTAGCCCACGGCTTCGTCGTTTTCGAAGTCGGTCTGGCGGATCCAGCGCTCCGCTTTCTCGCCGGTGACGATCCAGCCGCCCGGGTACTCCGGATCGGGTGCGACATCGACACCGGAGCCGCGCGTATCGTCCACCGCGCGCGGGTGGATGACCTGCGGCGTGGCATTGGCGGCGACGACCGGGCGCCTCCTGCGGGAGCGGGTGACGATGTCCCACAGCGCCCATTTGAGCTCGTCGAGACCCTCGCGGGTTGCCGTAGAGATCTTGAACACGGGCCAGCCGTACTTCTCCTTGATGTCCTCCTCAAGGAAGTCGGCGAGCTCGCGCGCCTCGGGGATGTCCATCTTGTTGAGCACCACGATGCGGGGACGATCGCGCAGGTCCCCCATGCCGGTGTCTTCCGCTTCGCGGGCAAGGTCCTCGGCGTAGATCCCGAGCTCGGTTTCCATCGCGTCGATGTCCGAGATCGGGTCGCGGCCCGGATCCATCGTCGCAACATCGACGATGTGCGCCAGCACGGCGGTGCGCTCAATGTGGCGCAAAAAGTCGAGGCCGAGCCCCTTTCCCTGGCTGGCGCCCGGGATGAGTCCGGGCACGTCGGCGATGGTGAAGGTGCCGCTGTCGACGTTGACCACGCCGAGGTTCGGCTGCAAGGTGGTGAACGGGTAGTCCGCGATCTTCGGCTTCGCTGCCGAGAGCACAGAGATAAGAGAGGACTTGCCTGCCGAGGGGAAGCCGACCAGCCCGACGTCCGCCATGGATTTCAGCTCTAGGACGAGGTCGTGTGCCTCGCCGGGCTCGCCCTTGAGTGCAAAGCCGGGGGCCTTGCGCTTGGCGGTGGCCAGCGCTGCGTTGCCCAGACCGCCGAAGCCGCCCTCGGCCGCGATGAAGCGCGTGCCGGGCACGGTCAGGTCCGCGAGGATCTCACCGTCCGGGGAGCGCACGACAGTGCCGACGGGCACCTCAAGCACGAGGTCCTCGCCGCGGGCGCCGTTGCGGTGGTCGCCTTCCCCGTTGTTGCCGCGCTTGGCTTTCAGGTGCGGGCGGAACTGGAAATCCAGCAGGGTGTGGACCTGCGGCGAGACTTCGAAGATGATGTCTCCGCCGTGGCCGCCGTTTCCGCCGTCAGGGCCGCCGAGCGGCTTGAATTTCTCCCGGTGGACGGACACACAGCCGTGGCCGCCGTCTCCTGCTTGGAGGTGCAGTACCGCACGATCGACGAACTGGGCCATGCTCAGATACCTCCGGTGACGTTGGTTGTGGCCTGCTACTTTACCAGTTTGCCCATCGGCGCCTCCACGCCGCGTGGGCGTGGGCTCGAATAGCTGGCGTTCACAACAGCCTGGTGAATTGTATTTTCAATGCAAAAACTGCCGGCAGCGATGTCGCTGCCGGCAGTCACTCAACGAACGTGAGTTACGCGGTTGCCTCCGCGGCGGTGCCTTCGTCAACGACGCCGGCTGCCTCTGCGGCCTCGAGGACCTCCACAGAGACACCCTCGCCGTCGGCGGGGACAATGTTCACGATGCGGCGGTTGCGCTTGATGCCGAACTGGACGGAACCTGCTGCGAGAGCGAACAGGGTGTCGTCGCCACCGCGGCCGACGTTGTCGCCCGGGTGGAACTTGGTGCCGCGTTGGCGGACGAGGATCTCGCCGGCCTTGACCTGCTGACCGCCGAAGCGCTTCACACCGAGGCGCTTGGACTCAGAGTCACGACCGTTCGAGGAGCTGGATGCACCCTTCTTGTGTGCCATGTCTGTATCTCCTTGAGTTAGGAAGTCTTACTTGATACCGGTGATCTTGATGGTGGTCTGCGGCTGGCGGTGGCCCTGGCGGACCTTGTAGCCGGTCTTGTTCTTGTACTTGAGGATCTCGATCTTCTTGCCCTTGCCGTGCTCGACGATCTCGGCCTCAACGTTGACCTTGGACAGTGCATCTGCGCCTGCGGTGACATCTGCGCCATCGACGAGAAGGACCGGGGTGAGCGCAACCTTAGCGCCCGCCTCACCCTCGATCTTCTCGACCTTGACCAGGTCGCCTTCGGCAACCTTGTACTGCTTGCCGCCGGTCTTGACGATCGCGTACATAGAGGGTTACCCCTTATCTCATCTCGTACGCCCCCGGCATGCCTCGGAAGCGTGTGGAACAGTAATTAGCGTTATGGGGGACGGATACCGCCCGCCGTGCCCGCATGCTTGGGCTACGGGGCGCGCACGCCCCATAACAGCGACTGTCAAAGACTACTACGCAGCCCTTATAAAGGGCAAATACTCCTTAGGACGACTTCTTGCGCACCGCCCGCCGGCGCCCGCGCCCACGGGAAGAATCGGACTCGCGGTTGCGGTTCTGCGCAGCGTCTTCCGACTTCCCGGCCTTCCCAGTCTTCTCAGCCTTCTTTCGCTTCTCGACGCCCTCCCGACGCTCTTCAACCTTCGACCCACCATCCGCGGTGGCCTGGGAGCGGCGCACCGCACGCCGACGCCCGCGCCCGCGACTGCGTTCCTGCCGCTGCTCTTGCTGCTGCTCCTGGCGGTCCTGGCGGTCCTGGCGGCCCTTGCGCTCGTCCTGCTTCGGAGTGTGCTCACTGTCAGACTCACGGGCGTCACGGCTGTCCTGCGCGAAGTCCTCACGCCGCGGGGCGTGGTCGGACCGCGAGTTGCCGCGGGTGCGGCGCTTGCGGCGCGGGGACGCCTCGAACTCGGCGACGGCCTGCTCAAAGCTGCGCTCGTCGGACTCATCCTTTTCCGGACGCTCCTTTTCCGGACGCTGCTGCTTCGAGGCGGACTCAGCGGTCTCGGGGACCTCTGCGCCGCGCCCGCGCCCACGGCTGCCTCCGCGGCGCCCGCGGCGTCGGCCGCGGCCGGAGCGCTCCTTGCGGCTCTCGTCCTGGTTCTCGTCCCGATTCTCGTCCCTGGGCTCACCGCTGGCGTCCTCAGCCGAGCGATCCTCGCGCGTTCCGAGCACCGAGTCGGCGATCTCGTTGAGCGCGTCCTCGTCCAGCGCGATAACACTCTGGCTCTCCTTGCGCGGAGTGTCCTCGGCGCGCGCCTGGTGAGGCTGATCGTCGCGCGCAGGCTTGCGCGAGCTGCGGTGCGGCGGGTCGGCGGGTGCGTTCAGGTCGGCGTCGACGGGGTCCTCGGTGAGAATGAGGCCGCGGCCGCCGCAGTGCTCGCACGGGGTGGAGAAGGTCTCGAGCAGGCCCGTGCCAAGGCGCTTGCGCGTCATCTGCACCAGCCCGAGCGAAGTGACCTCGGAGACTTGGTGGCGGGTCCGGTCGCGTCCCAGCGCTTCCTTCAGGCGGCGCAGTACCAGTTCCTGGTTTTCCGGCAGGATCATGTCGATGAAGTCGACGATGATCATCCCGCCGAGGTCGCGCAGGCGCATCTGGCGCACGATCTCCTCGGCGGCCTCGAGGTTGTTGCGGGTGACGGTTTCCTCGAGCGAACCTCCCGAGCCGGTGAACTTGCCGGTGTTGACGTCGATGACCGTCATGGCCTCCGTGCGCTCGATGATGAGCGTGCCACCCGACGGCAGCCACACGGTGCGAGACAGTGCCTTCTGAATCTGCTCGTCAATCCGGTACGCCTCGAACGCGTCCTGGCCGCCGTGGGCGGCGGCGTCGTAACGCTCCAGCCTGTCGACGAGGTCCGGGGCGACGGAGGAGACGTAGGCGTGGACGATGTTCCATGGACGCTTACCGTCAACAATAAGCGCGCTGAAGTCGTCGTTGTAGAGGTCGCGCACGACCTTGACCAGGAGGTTGGGCTCCTCGTACAAGGTGACGGGCTTCGCGCCCTTCGACTTCTTTTCCTTCTCCGCCTGCTCCTGGATGGCTTCCCACTGGGTGTGGAGACGGTTGACGTCGGCGGCAATGGCTTCCTCCGGCACGCCTTCTGCGGCGGTGCGGATGATGGTTCCGCCCTTGCCTGGGACGACCTTGTTCAGAATCTCCTTCAAACGCTTGCGCTCAGGCGCCGGGAGCTTGCGGGAAATACCCGCGCTGCGGCCACCGGGAACGTAGACGAGGAAGCGGCCCGCCAGCGAGATCTGCGTGGTCAGACGCGCGCCCTTGTGGCCGATCGGGTCCTTTGATACCTGGACAAGGACCTGGTCGCCGGACTTCAGCGCCTGCTCGATGCGGCGGGAGCGACCGCCGAGGCCGGCCGCCTTCCAGTCCACCTCGCCAGCGTAGAGCACACCGTTGCGGCCCTGCCCGATATCGATGAACGCCGCTTCCATGCTCGGCAGCACGTTCTGCACGCGGCCGAGGTAGATGTTGCCGATCATCGAGGCGTTCTGGTCGGAGGTGACGAAGTGCTCGACAAGCAGGCCATCCTCCAGGACACCAACTTGGGTGATGCGGCCTGCGCCGTCACGACGGTTGCGCTCGCGCACGACCATGGTGCGCTCGACGGACTCGCGGCGCGCCAGGAACTCAGCTTGCGAGACGATGCGGCTGCGCTTGCGCCCCTCTTCGCGGCGCTCGGTGCGGCGCCGGCGCTGCGCCTCCAGGCGGGCAGAGCCCTTGATGCCCTTCGGCTCCTCGATCTGCTCGACGCCTTCATTGTCTGCGGAAGCATCTGCGACATCGCTCCCGGCAGAGATCTCTTCGGCGTGCTTTTCAGTGTTCACTGCCGCCGTCTCAGGCGCATCACCCGCGGAAGACTGGGCCGCAGATGCCTTACCCGCACTTCCGGCCCGGCTGGCACGCCGGCGCTCCGCCCGTGACGGCGGCTTGAACAGCGGCGTGTACGGAGTGGCGTCACCGGTCTCCGGGGCCGGGGTCACCTCTGGCTCGACGTTGGTGAGCAGCTCGTCGCTGTCCTCCTCGACAGTTACAGCATCCTCAGCGTCGGGCTCGCCGGCGGCGTCGCTCAGTTCCGCTTCCACCTTCTCCTCGATCTGGTGGATCTCGTTTTCGACGTCCTTACGCACGCGCTGGCGGATCTTCTCCTCCTGCTCCGGGCGGCCCGCCTCAGCATCAACGGTGTTGACGGGGCTGTTCGGGGACTCGAGGGCGTCGAGAAGCTGCTCGACCTCAGCCCTTGTCAGCGTGGACTGGGCTACCTTGACCAGGCCGAGCTCGTTGAGGGTTACCACCAGCTCCTTTGAGGGGATCTCCAGCTGCTTGGCTAGCTGGAAAACGCGGGTCTTCTCCCCCAGCGCGGAACGGTCGAAGGTCGCAGCGGGCTTGTTGTCCGCCTTTTTCGTCACCTTCTTCGTCGACTTTCTGCGGGGCCTTTTAGTTTTCTCGGATTCTGCGCTCTTTGACACGAGCTCTCTCCTGTTGTGTAGCCCGCAGGCACGGCACCGGGCGCTGGCGAATACTACCTCGCCGCCGCCGCGCGGCCGCCGCGCTCCGCGGGGACGTGTATGGAAGCTTGTCCGCACCGGGCGCGTGGCGCGGTGCTGGCTCCCATTCTGGCACAGGAGACCCCTAAAGGGGCGTTACGGGGCTCGGCGATTATGCGTGTGCGCCGAGAGCATCTACCAGCGCCGCGCGAGCTGTCGCACGAGGGTCTTCCCCGAGGTGGGAGGATACGATCACCGCTCCGATGACGACCTCGAGCAGGCGGCGTGCGTTCACGCCCGGGCGTTGGGCGGCGGCCAGGAGCTCGTCGCCAAGCTCAACGAGTTCGGCGACCCGTGTTTGCGCCGTGGCGGACGCACCGGACGCCGCGGAATCGTGCTCCTCTCGAGCGGCATCGATGGAAAGCAGGACGTAACCGCCCAGGTCGGCAGGGTTGCGTAGCGTGAGGGAGTCGATGAAGAGATCCGCGAGTTCCTCCGCGGTGGCGTCACCAGACACTGCGGCAGTGCCACGTGCGAGCAGGGATACGCGCTGGGACTGAATCTCGGCGAGGCAGACCTCGATGAGGCGCTCGCGGCTCGAGTAGTAGTAGCCGATCGACCCCACGGGCACGCCCGCGACGGCCGCCACATGTCGGTGGGTGACCTTCTTCAGGCCCTCCGTAACCATCAGTCGGGTCGCCGCCTGAAGAATCGCACTGCGCTTATCCACGGCACGCGTCTGTTCGCCACTTTGAACCACAATGCTCACCTCCGATCCCACTTTGCATGCACATTAATTCATATCCAATACCAGGTAAACCGATGGTGATTAGCCCTGTCTGGACTTCGATTAATCTGCCAGCGTCCTCCCATGGAGATCGGGGGTTGGACCCCCTGTTTTAGCTGATGAAGCCCTCCCCCGCGCGCCACAGCTTCGTCGCGGCGAGGTGGACCGCAGCCTCCGGGTGCTCGACATCGGAGACGCGATAAAACTCCATGCCGATTTCACTTCGGCGGATGCGCGTGACCGCGTAGCCGTGCGCGTCGAGGTCGAGGTGCTTGACCCACGGGTTGAGCTGGCGGATCAGCCCTTCCGCGAGGTGGGACGCCGAGTTGTCTTCGGGCACGCGGATCTGCGTCGCTGTGGCGATCCAGTCGTCGACGTTCGCGGCGCTTATCGACGCAGTGACCAACTCGCAGCCAATCTCACGACCGTCGTGAATGACGGAATTCGCCCATTCGGTGTGGATGTCGCCGGTGAGGAAGAGAACATTGGCACCGTCGGCAGCGAGGACGTCGAAAAGCTCCTTGCGTGCGGAGGCGTACCCATCCCACTGGTCCGGATTGAGCGGCAAACCGCTGACCGAACGAGAGAACCGGCCCAGCATCTGGTTGGCGATCACCGCATCCGAGCTCGTCTCCGGGAGCCTGCCCAGCACCATGGGAGCGACCATCACGGAGTTACCCATCACGTTCCACGTTGCGGTGTTGGCGCGCACGGTACTGGCAAGCCACTGCATCTGTTCGTTGCCCAGCATGGTGCGTCCGTCGTCGTAGCTGAGGTGACGCGCAACCTGCTCGTCGCGGTACGAGCGCAGGTCCAGCATGGTGAGGTTGAGCAGGTTGCCGAACTGCAGGCTGCGGTAGATATGCCCGCCGTCGGACGGGCGGGTTGCGCGCACTGGCAACCATTCGAAGTAGGCCCGCTGTCCGGCCGCGCGCCGATCCGCAAATGCGCCTTCGGCACCCTCGATGTGGTTTTCGGCCCCGGCACGCCAGGCGTTATTGGCCGTCTCGTGGTCGTCCCACACCACGATCCAGGGCGCGGACGCGTGCGCGCGCTGCAGATTGAGGTCCTGCTTGTAGCGGCCGTGGCGCATCCGGTAATCAGTGAGCGTAATCGTCTCGTGCAGCGGCGAATGGGGCCGCGAGACGCCGCTCTTACCCGTGAAACCTCCGGTCGGGTACTCGTAGATGTAGTCACCCAGAAAGACGACGGCATCGAACTCGCCACGTTCGCCGCGCTCGGCCATGTCGCGGTAGGCGGAGAAGTACCCTGCTTCCCAGTTCGCGCACGAGGCAACAGCGAAGGTGATTTCATC
Source organism: Corynebacterium sp. LK2510 (assembly GCF_040946405.1). Taxonomy (NCBI): domain Bacteria; kingdom Bacillati; phylum Actinomycetota; class Actinomycetes; order Mycobacteriales; family Corynebacteriaceae; genus Corynebacterium; species Corynebacterium sp. LK2510. The sequence goes on from NZ_JAYWLR010000022.1 coordinate 8,831, forward strand.
GACGGCCGCATCGTAGGCCGGCGCGGTCTTCGTGCGGCCAACCGGGGAGGTCACACCGTTGTAGGTGAAGCGGTAGAAGTAGACGGTTGCGGGGTTGAGCCCGTGCGGGTCGACGTGAACGGTGTGGTCGGATGCCGCGCTCGCCTGCGTGGTTCCGGTGCGGACTATCTGGGCAAAATCTGGGGTGGTGGCTACTTCCCAACCAACAGTGGCCTCGGCGCCAATGCCGGAACCCGGTACAGCGTCCGGGCTCACGGTCACTCGGGTCCACAGGATTACCGACTCCGGTGTCGGATCGCCCGAGGCTACTCCGTGCATGAAGTGGGAGTACTCGGACTCGGGCGCTCCCGGAAAAGCGACAGCGCCGGGGAGTGACGAGCCAGACGACTGTGCGTGCGCACCTGGAGACGCAGCGACAGAGGCGGCAGCGATGCCAGAGCCGATGAGGAAGCTGCGGCGCGGGAGGGGGATGCGGGAGAGCTCGAAGGAGGCCATGGCCTTCAATGTCGCCTCCTCGCGTGCCCCGCGCAACATGAAAAACGCCGGTTAAAGACCTTTTCACAGGCTCTTTACCCGGCGTTCAACGTGGCGGCAGGAACCTAGATGTTGGGGAACCAGATGGCGATCTCGCGCTCTGCGGATTCCAGCGAATCGGAGCCGTGCACAACGTTCTCGGAGACCTTCAGAGCGAAATCGCCGCGGATCGTGCCCGGGGCCGCCTTCTCCACCGGGTGGGTGCCGCCGGCAAGCTGACGCCACGCGGCGACGGCGGACTCGCCCTCGACGATTCCGGCGACGAGGGGTGCGGAGGTGATGAAGTCAACGAGGTCGCCGAAGAACGGCTTGTCCTTGTGCTCCGCGTAGTGCTGCTCGGCGGTTTCGCGGTCGGCAGTGCGCAGGTCCATGGCGACCAGCTTGAGGCCCTTGCGCTCGATACGGGCGATGATCTCGCCGACGTGGCCGTTGGCGACACCGTCCGGCTTGATGAGGATGAGAGTGCGTTCAGTCATGGGGCTCACTGTAACTGACACCGCGGCCACGGCCGGGCATGAAGCCGGGGATAAATCTGCCGAAATCACACCACCCCGCGCTGCGCCAATGTAACCTACAAGACACATTCCATAATAATGAGACGCCCGTCACATCAAGGAAGTGATTCCGTGATTTCCACCAGCCCCTATCCAGACCTCGACTACCCCAGCACAGACGTTGTCAGCCTCATACTCGGCGACCTGTCCCCAGAAGACGCCGCGCTTCCCGCCATCACCGAGCTCTCCACAGGCGTGACCGCCACCTACGGGGAGCTCAAGGACCGGGTCGAATCCATCGCCGGTGCACTCGCGGAACGTGGAGTTGGCCCAGGAGATGTGGTCACGTTGCAGGTTCCGAACTCGATTAACTTCGCCGCCGCGCTGCTCGGCATCATGCGCACCGGCGCCACGGTCAACCCGGTGGGAATGCTCATGAACCAGGCCGACGTAGAGCACATTGTCCACGCCTCCGGTTCCGTGTTGTTCATCGGCCCGACCGACCTCGAACAGATTCCGCAGATCTTCTCCATGGAGCTCGGTGCACTGGCGCGGCGCGGGCTTTCCGCCCCCGCGCTGCGCGTCGACCCCGACTCCCTCGCGGCATTGCCGTTTTCTTCCGGCACCACTGGCCTGCCCAAAGGCGTCATGCTCACCCACCGCAACCTGGTTAGCAACATCGTGCAAGTCGACGCCATGATGGGGCGCACCGGGATCAGCGAGCGCGCCAACACGCTTAGCGCCCTGCCGTTTTCCCACATCTACGGACTGACTGCTCTGCTCCTCGCACCGCTGTATCGCCGCCAGCACGTCTTCACCATGCCCAAGTTCGACCTCGATATGTTCCTTGCAGCGCACGCGGACAAGGAGATCGAGCTGACCTTCATCGCCCCGCCAATGGCCATTGCCCTGGCCAAGGGCCCACAGATCATCCCGTCGTGGTTTAGCGCCTCCCGCCTCATCATCAGCGCCGCCGCGCCTCTCGACGCCCCCATCATGCGCGCCGTCGAAGACCGCCTGAACACCAAAGTTGTCCAGGGCTGGGGAATGACGGAAGCCTCCCCAATGGTCACGATGAATATCCACGGCGATGCCGGGCACGCGACCGTGGGCAAGGCCGTCCCCGACACCGAACTCCGCCTAGTCAACATCGACACCCTCGAAGACGTCGCCGAAGGTGAGGAGGGAGAAGTGCTGGTCCGTGGCCCGCAGGTGATGCAGGGCTACTTCAACAACGAGAAGGCGACCGCCGAGACGCTGCTTAGCGGCGGATGGCTGCGCACCGGAGACATCGCTCGGATTGAGGAGGACGGCGGGCTGCGCATCATCGACCGAGCCAAAGAAGTGATCAAGTACAAGGGCTACCAGGTCGCCCCGGCAGAGCTGGAAGCGCTCCTTCTGACACACCCCGACATCGCCGACGCGGGCGTGGTCGGCGCGGACCGCAACGGGCTAGAGATCCCGCGCGCATTCGTGGTCCTGCGCCACGGCGCCGAGCTCACCGCCGGTGACATCATGGATTGGGTTGCCGATCGCGTCACGCCGTACAAGAAGGTGCGCGCAGTCGAGTTCGTCTCCGAGATCCCGAAGAACCCGACCGGCAAGATCCTGCGCCGCGAGCTCCGCGAGGTGCCGTGGAGCGACGAGGCATCCTAGGAACTACCCCACCCCAAGGAGGAAGATTATGTCCGGCACGTCGACTTTCAGCGAATTCCGCAGCGTCCCGCTCGACCCACGCACCGACTATTACGGCCTCTTCACCGGCGTCGATGGCGAAGACCTGACGTGGTGGAAGACTGCACGCGAGTTCTGCGACTACGCCCGCCCCGGCATCAATGAGGCCTGGGAGGCCGCCGAGTACGACGTCGCGGCCATCGAAGAGGCGGCGCGCCGCGGCCTTGTCCGCGACGGAATCAGCATCGAGGGCCTACCGGAAGTATCCCTGCGCGCCAGGCGCCTCATCGGCTTCGAGTTCGCGCGCTGCGATGCTTCCCTGTCCACCGCGCTGGGAGTTCAGGCTGGCCTGGCCATGCGCTCCATCGCCGAGCTCGGCTCACCTGAGCAGCGGGAAAAGTATCTTGTCCCGATGTCGCGCATGGAGATCCGCGGCGCGTTCGCTCTGACCGAACCGGACCACGGCTCCGACTCCGTCGGGTTGGAAACCACCGCGACGCGCGACGGTGACGAGTGGGTCATCAACGGCGAGAAGATGTGGATCGGCCACGGCTCCGTCGGCCACATCGCGATCGTCTTCGCGCGCATGGACAACGGCAAGGTCGGCGGCTTCATCGTCGACCAGGACTCCCCCGGCTACGAGGCCGAAACCATCACCGGAAAGGCCGCCCTGCGCGGCATCCCCCAGGCGCGCATCTGGCTTCACGACGTCCGCGTGCCCGATTCCCGCCGCCTACCGGGCTGCGCCTCCTTCCGCGACACCGCCAAGGTCCTCATGGGCTCGCGCATCGGCGTCGCGTGGAGTGCCTTCGGCCTGGCCGTGGACTGCTATGAAAAAGCCCTGGCCTACGCCTCCGAGCGCGTCCAGTTCGGCCGCCCCCTGATTAAGAACCAGATCATCCAGCAGCGTCTCGCCGACATGCTTGCCGACGTCACCACGATGGGCCTTTACTGCACGCGCCTGCTCAAGATGGAGGAGGCCGGAACCGTCACCGAGCAGCAGGCCTCGCTTGCCAAAGTCACCAACACTCGCGCCGCGCGCCGCGTCGCCGCCAACGCCCGCGACATGTTCGGCGGCGTGGGCATCCTGCTGGAAAACGACGTCATCCGCCACATGACAGATGCAGAAACGCTGCACACCTACGAGGGCACCGACACCATGCAGTCGCTCATCGTGGGCAAGTCCATCACCGGTACCAGCGCCTTCACCAGTTGAAACCCCGCGATAGAAAGGCATCCCATGGCTCAGTCAGCACAGGACATCTTGTCCCCCACCTCCGACTACTACGGGGTTTTCGCCGACGTCGACGGCGACGACCTCCAGTGGTGGTCCGCTGCCCGCGAGTTCTGCGCCACGATCCGTCCGCACATCAACGAGGCGTGGGAGAAAGCCGAATACAACATCCCGGCCATTGAAGATGCCGCACGCCGCGGCCTGGTGCGCGACGGCATCGATATCGAGGGTGCGAAGCCGATGAGTATCCGCGCCAACCGTTTGATCGCGCTCGAGCTCGCGCGCTGCGACGCCTCCACCGCCACCGCCGTCATCGTCCAGGCCGGGCTGGCCATGCAGTCGATCAACCTCTGCGGCTCCGAGGAACAGAAGAAGGAGTTCCTCGGGCCGATGTCGCGCATGGAGATCCGCGGCGCGTTCGCCCTGACCGAGCCCAACCACGGCTCCGACTCCATCGGGCTGGAAACCACCGCGACCCGCGACGGCAACGAGTGGATCATCAACGGGGAGAAGAAGTGGATCGGCCACGGCTCCGTCGGGCACATCGCGGTGGTGTGGGCGCGCATGGACGACGGCGAGGTCGGCGGCTTCATCGTCGACCAGGACTCCCCCGGCTACGTAGCCGAGACCATCACAGGAAAGGGCTCGCTGCGCGGCATCCCCCAGGCGCATATTCGGCTTAACGACGTCCGCGTGCCCGACTCCCGCCGCCTCCCCGGCGCGAGGTCGTTTCGCGACACCGCGCGCATCCTCGGCGGCACCCGCATCGGCGTCGCCTGGACCGCCCTCGGCATCGCAATCGACTGCTACGAAAAGGCCCTGGCGTACGCCACCGAGCGCGTCCAGTTCGGCCGTCCCCTGGTCCAGAACCAGATCATCCAGCAGCGGCTTGCCGACATGCTTGCCGACGTCACCTCGATGGCCCTGCACTGCAAGCGAATGCTCGAGCTCGAGGAATCCGGCACGCTCTCAGAGAAGCAGGCGGCGCTGGCCAAGGTCTACACCACCCGTGCTGCCCGGCGCGTGGCGGCCAACGCCCGAGACATGTTCGGCGGCGTGGGCATCCTGCTGGAAAACGACGTGATGCGCCACATGGCGGACATCGAGTCCCTGCACACCTACGAGGGCACCGACACTATCCAGTCCCTCATCGTGGGCAAGCAGATCACCGGGGTGAGCGCCTACCGCTAGCGCGCACGACAACGGGCCCGGGGATAGACCCCGGGCCCGTTGACTTTTTCGCGCTAGTTCTTCAGCGGCTTGCGGGTTTTCGCCATGTGCTCTGCACGGTCGCGGTTTTCGGGGCGGGCGAGCACGTCGCTGGCGGCCTCGACCTGCCGGTCGCCGAGCTCCTGTTCGCTCGCGGTTCCCTCGCCGGCGAACACCTTCGCTAGGGCCTCGCCGATCGCCGCGTCGGTGGCGGAGCCCTCGTCGAACGCCAGGGGCTCATCAGTCAGCGGCAAGTCAGCGTCGGCGGGGGCGCTGTAGCCACCGGCGAGCTCGCGGGCGAGCTCAAGCGCCTGCTCGACGACGTGGTCCGGGCTCATGATGACGCGGTCGTTGTCACGCCAGAAGTCCACGTTGACAGCCGGGACGGGGGTCACGTTGAGCAGCGTCTCGAAGGCCGTTGCGTGAGGGTCGTCCACACCGAGCTCGAGCAGCCGCTCAAGCAGGCGCACCAGCCCGGACCAGGCCGGGAACAGGCCGACGGAGCGCTCCGGGAAGCCGACACGGGTCTCGGCGTGGATGACGGACGCATCGGTGTGCAGCAGAAGCTCCATGCCGCCGCCGAGGGCCACGCCGCGCACAGCGCCGACAACCGGGTACGGGGCGCGGCGCAGCGCAAGCAGCGCCTCGATGCCCCGGCGAATCGTGGCCTTGCGTTTTGCCTCGTCGCCGTCCGGGCCGGCCAGCGACGCCAGGCGCGGCAAGTTCGCGCCCGCCGAGAACGCGCGCTGCTCGTCGTTGGCGATCACAAGCGCGCGCAGGTCCCACTGCCCCGACTCCTGCAGCAGTGCCGTCACATCGTCAGTCACGGAGTTCATTGGGGTGGAGAGGACGAACACGCCGATGCCGTCGTCGAGCTTGTACACCGTTGCCCCGTCGTTGCGTGCGACGACCTCGGCGTCTGCGACGAGGTCCGCCACGCGGACGACACCGGCGCGCTCCTGACGCTTGCGTAGCGTGCCGTCGGTGCCGAGCACGGCGCCGTCGACGTAGAAACCGCCGGCGTCGCGGGCGGAGTCGAGCAGGGCCGGGGTGGCGTCGAAAAGCGAGGCGACGTAGTCGAGCCCCAGCGAATCCGCGAGGGCGAACGGGCCCTTCTTCCACCCATAGCCAAGCTCCATCGCGATGTCGATCTGGTCGACGGAATCGGCGATCTCAGCTGCGGTGTCGCAGCAGTACTGCAACGTGGTGCGGAAAACCTCGCGGGCGTAGTCACCCTCGGGAGTGCCGGAGTCCATGAGCTCCGTCGCACTCGCCGGAACCTCGACGCTATCCTTCGGACGGTAGTCGTGCGCCGTGAAGTCGTAGACCTCGTCGCGGCCGCGGTAGAAGCCGGAGTCGGCGGTGCGACCGGTGAAGCCCTTCTCCAGAAGCTCTTTGAATTGCGGGGTATCGGTGACACCGTAGTCCTGCATCGCATCATCCTGCGGCAGCGCCGCAAGAAGCGAGCCCCAGATGTGGGGCGCAACCTGAAGCCCGACGTAGTCGAACAGTCCGAAAATGCCGGTTCGCGGCACACCAAACGGGCGGCCAAAGGCGGCGTCCGCCTGCTCCGGGGTGATGCCGTTGTCGAACGCGACCTGGGCGCCGACGCCCATCCAGAACGAGCCGATGCGGTTGGCAATGAATCCCGGGGTGTCGCGGCAATCTACGACGACCTTGCCCAAGTCGCGCTCGAGGGTGCGGCGCAGCAGGTCCGCCACCTCCGGGCGGGTGTCCGGGCCCTCGACGAGCTCGACTAGGCGCATCACGCGCGGCGGGTTGAAGAAGTGGGTAATGGCAAAGTCTGCCTTGAATTCGTCGCTCGCCTCCCCCAACAGCGTCTCCAGCGGGATCGTGGAGGTATTGGACGTCACGGGCGTGCCCGGGCTGCGGTGGGCGTCAATCTTGGCGTACGTGTCGCGCTTGACGTCGATGTCTTCGAAAACAGCCTCTACGATCCACTCGGCCTCTGCAAGCCGGTCAAGGTGGTCCTCAGTGTTGCCCGGGGTGACGCGGTCGGCGAACTCGGGGCGCTGGAAACCGTGGCGCTTGACCTGTGTTGCGATGCCTGCGCGGGCGCGCTCGTCGCGGTCCTCCCCCTCACCGGGCAGGTCGAGCAAATGGACGTTGATTCCGGCGTTGGCCATCAGCGCGGCGATGCCCGCGCCCATGGACCCGGCGCCGATGACAGCTGCTGTTGTGATCTCCATAGTCACGTGTTTACACCTCCAGGATGAGAGCGATGCCTTGTCCGCCACCGATGCAGGCGGTGGCCAGGCCTAGACCGCCGCCGGCGGCGCGCAGGGCGTGGATGAGCTTGATGGTGATGATGACGCCACTCGCGCCGATCGGGTGACCCAGGGCGATCGCGCCACCGTTGATGTTCGTCTTGTTGTTGTCGAAGCAGAGCTCGTCGGAAACGGCGAGCGCCTGGGCTGCGAAGGCCTCGTTGGATTCGATAAGAGAGATATCAGAAAGCGACAGGCCTGCCTTGTCCAGAGCGCGCGGCACGGCGATGGTGGGGCCGAGCCCCATGAACTTCGGGTCGCAGCCGCCGAGCCCCCACGAGACGACCCTGGCGAGCGGCTCCTGGCCGTAGGTTTCAAGGCCCGACTCGGTAGTCATCACGAGCGCAGCCGAGGCGTCGTTGATGCCGGAGGAGTTTCCGGGAGTAACGGTGCCGTCCTTGCGGAACGAGGGCCGCAGGCTGGCCAGCTTCTCGGCGGTTGTGGCGCGCGGGTGCTCGTCCACAGCAAAATCGCCGACAGGCACAATCTGGGATTCAAATGCCCCATTGGCAATCGCCGCCGCCGCGCGCTGCTGCGACTGCAGGGCGAACTCGTCCTGGCGCTGGCGGGAGATCCCGTACTTCTCCGCCAGGTTCTCCGCGGTCAGGCCCATGATTCCGTGGCCCATCGGGTCCGTCAGCGCTCCGGTAAGCCAGTCGACGAGTTTTCCGTCACCCATCTTGCGGCCCTGGCGCATGCCCTCAACCGAGAACGGGGCCTGGCTCATCACCTCAACGCCGCCGACGAGCGACAGGTTCGCGTCACCGGTGATGAGCTGCTGCGCGGCGCTGACCGCGGCCTGGAGTCCGGAGCCGCAGAGGCGGTTGACACCGTAGGCGTGGGAACTGTGCGGCAGGCCCGCTTCGAGGGCGACGGCGCGGGACGTGTAGAGGTCGCGTGGCCCGGTGGCGACGATGTTGGACCATACCGCGGAGTCGAACTCTTCCGCGGGGACACCGGAATCCGCGATCACGGCCTTGGCGATGTGGGTGCCGAGATCGATCGTGGAGTATGCGGAAAGCGAGCCCCCGAACGTGCCGATCGGGGTTCGCTTTGCTTGCGTGATGTAAATCGGTTCAGCCATTCCAACCCTCTCTCAGTGAAGTGCGGTTAACAGTTTCCGCCAACTATAACGCAGGTCACATTTTCCTGCGCTGCTTTTCACGAGGGCCGGGGCCGGCCGTTTCTGCGTTGCTCCTCCGAGTTACTCCTCCGCGGTGCCCAAGTGCTGGGTGACGAGGTACCCGTGGCGCATCCGCTGCAGAATCTCGCTGCGCATCTTCACAATCAGGAACCAGACGATGCCGAACATGATGCCCACCGCGGACACCGACCAGTGCACGAAAAAGCCGAAGATGAGCGGGATCTGCAACGCCAGATCAGCCCACAGTGCCCACGGCTTCCTCTGCATGAAGGCGAGAACGACGTGGGCGAGCCCGATGACAGTGATGTAGACCCAGTTGAAGGTGGTCCAGTGCGCCCCGTTGTCAATCTTGAGCACCACCAGCAGGATCAGGAAGATCGTGATGGCCTCCATGATCAGCGTGCCGGAGAGCACACCGGTCAGACCCTTGATCGGATCCTTCACCGGCGCGTGCCCCATGCCCAGCGGGCTGACCGGGCGTTGCTTCTTCGGGCTCATGCGGGGTCCTTTCCGAACATGGCTCGCGCCTCACCAGCGGTGACGACGGAACCGGTAATGATGATGCCCGAGCCGGACTGAACTCCGACCTCGGCCAGTGCGTCCTCGGCGAGCTCGACGGCCAACTCGTAAGCGCCGGGCAGGTTCTCCACCACGTGGACGCGCTCCTCCCCGAACACCTCGCGGGCAACGTCGGTCAGCTCGTAGGCGTCGCAGGCGCGCGGGGAGGTGTTCTGGGTGATGACGACTTCGCTGAGCACCGGCTCGAGAGCCTCAAAGATCCCGGCGGCGTCCTTGTCACCGAGCACGCCAAGCACCCCGATCAGGCGGGTGAAGTCGAAGTCGCGCTGGAGGGCGTCGGCAAGCGTGCGTGCGCCCTGCGGGTTATGGGTGGCGTCGATAAACGTCGTCGGCGTGGCGCGCACGCGCTCGAGGCGCCCCGGAGACGTCGCCGCGGCGAACCCGCGGCGTACCGAGTCGATGTCGAGGTGCAGGTCGCGCCCCGCACCGGAAAACGCCTCCACGGCGGCGAGCGCCAGCGCGGCGTTGCGCGCCTGGTGCGCACCCGCGAGCGGCAGGAAGATCTCGTCGTACTCGCCGGCGAGACCCCGCAACGACAGCGTCTGCCCTCCGACGGCCACACCAGAGGCCTCGACGTCGAACTCCGCGCCGAGGCGGGCGACCGCGGAGCCGACCTCGACCGTGCGCTCGAGCACAACGTTCATCGCCGCAGGCTCCTGGTTCGCGATGACGGTCACCGAGTCGGGGTTGGTGATGATCCCGGCCTTCTCCCCCGCGATCTCCTCAATCGTCTCACCGAGGTAGTCCGTGTGGTCGATTCCAATCGGTGTGATCACGTTGACGTCCGCGTCGACGACGTTGGTCGCGTCCCACCGCCCGCCGAGGCCGACCTCAACCACGGCGACGGACACCGGCGCATCGGCGAACGCGGCGAAGGCGATGCAGGTGACCACTTCGAAGTAGCTCAGGCGCTGGCCACAGCGCTCGTCGGCCATCTCGATAAACGGCTTGATCTCCTCGTAGATGCGCACGAAATCCGCCGGGTGGATCGGCTCACCGTCGATGGCGATGCGCTCCGTGACCGACTGCAGGTGCGGGCTCGTCGTGCGCCCGACTCGGTGGCCGAGCTCGCGCAGCAGCGACTCCACCATGCGGCTTGTCGACGTCTTCCCGTTCGTCCCCGCCACGTGGATGACCTTGTAGGAATCCTGCGGCCGGCCGAGGAAGTCCATCACCGCGGCGACGCGCTCGAGCGTCGGGTCGATGGTGGATTCGGGCCAGCGCTGCTCCAGCTCCGCCTCGACGCGGGCAAGCTCGGCGCGGTCGGCCTCACTCACAGCCCGGGAGACGCGCTCAACCTCGCCGGTTTCCTCCGGTGCACCGAGATCCAGGCGCAAACCGGACTCGTCCAGCGTGATGTCGTAGCCCTCAGCCTCCGCCGCGAGTGCGGCTAGGTCGAGCTCCTCAATCGTCCACTTCTCCGGGTCCTTAGACATCGGCTACGCCTCCGGCAGCGCGGCGAGGCGCGCGGAAACGCGTTCCAGCTCCTCCTGCGCGAGCTTCTGGCGCCCGCGGATCTTCTCCACGACGGCGTCGGGAGCCTTGGACAAGAACGCCTCGTTGCCAAGCTTCGCGCCCGTGGTGTCGAGCTCCTTCTGCGCGGCGGCAAGTTCCTTCTCCAGGCGCTTGCGCTCGGCCGCGACGTCCACGGTCCCCGAGGTATCCAGGGCAACGTCGACCGTCGCGCGGCTCAGCCGCACTTCAACGCTTGCCGACGCCCCAAAGCCCTCTCCCGGAGCCTCCACCCGCGCAATGGAACGCACGAGGTCTTCCTGGGCGGCGAGGTCGGCCGCGGCGAAGTCGAGCTGGGCCGGGACCTTCTGGCTGGGCTTGACACCTTGGTCGGAGCGGAAGCGGCGCAGCTCGGTGATGAGCTTGACCGCGTCCTCGATGCGCCGACGCGCATCCTCATCGACACCCGCACCGCCGTTGGTGTCCGCCTCGGTCGGCCACGACGCCAGCGTGATGGTCTCGCGCTCAGTCAGCGCGGTCCACAGGATCTCGGTGACGAAGGGCATGGTCGGGTGCAGCAAGCGCAGCAGAACGTCGAGGACGCGGCCGAGGACGAGCTGGGTGGTCGCCTCTGTCTCACCGGAGATCTGCGTCTTGGCAATCTCCAGGTACCAGTCGCAGAACTCATCCCACGCGAAGTGGTAGAGGTCCTCGTTGGCCTTGGCAAACTGGTAGTCGTCCAAGTACGCGTCGACGCGGGAGCGGACCTCCTCGAGGCGGTCGAGGATCCAACGGTCGGCGTCGGTAAGCTCCTCGCGCGCCGGCAGCTCGCCGACGCGGGCGCCGTTCATGAGCGCGAACTTGGTCGCGTTGTACAGCTTGGTGGCGAAGTTGCGGGCCGACTGCGCATTGTCCTCACCGATCGGAAGGTCGATGCCCGGGTTCGCACCGCGGGCAAGCGCGAAGCGTAGCGCGTCGGCGCCGAAACGCTCGACCCAGTCCATCGGGTCGATGCCGTTGCCGAGCGACTTCGACATCTTCCGGCCCTTCTCGTCGCGCACGAGGCCGTGGAGGTAGAGATCGGTGAACGGGACAATCGGGCGGCCGTTAACACCCGTGCCGAGGATCTCCGGGGTCTGTGTGGCGGCGAAGGTGCCGAACATCATCATGCGCGCCACCCAGAAGAACAGGATGTCGTAGGCGGTGACAAGAACGGAGGTCGGGTAGAACTTCTCCAGCTCGGGGGTCTTTTCCGGCCATCCCATCGTGGAGAACGGCCACAGCGCCGAGGAGAACCAGGTGTCCAGCACGTCCGGGTCCTGGGTGTAGCCGGCGGGAGCTTCCTCGTCCGGGCCGACGCAGACAATGTCGCCTTCGGGGCCGTACCAGATCGGGATGCGGTGGCCCCACCACAGCTGGCGCGAGATCGTCCAGTCGTGCATGTTGTCCACCCAGTCGAAGTAACGCTTCTCCATCGACTGCGGGTGGATCGTCGTGTCACCCTCGCGCACGGCCTCGGCGGACATGCGGGCGAGCTCCTCGACCTTGACAAACCACTGCAGCGACAGGCGTGGCTCGATCGGCTCGCCGGAGCGCTCCGAGTGGCCCACGGAGTGGACGTACGGGCGGATTTCCTTGACAATGCGCCCCTGCTCCGACAGTGCCTCGCGCACCGCCACGCGCGCCTCCTCGCGGCTCATGCCGTCGAAGCGGGTGCCGGTGTCGGCAATGCGGCCCTTTTCATCCATGATGATGGGCATGTCCAAATCGTGGCGCAGACCCATCTCGTAGTCGTTCGGATCGTGCGCCGGGGTGATCTTGACCGCGCCGGTGCCCAGCTCCATGTCGACGTAGTCATCCGCGATCACCGTCACGGTCATCTCCGGGCGCAGCGGGTGTGCGAAGGTCTCGCCCACGAGGTGCGCGTAGCGCTCGTCGTCGGGGTGGACGGCAATGGCGACGTCACCGAGCATCGTCTCGACACGGGTGGTGGCCACGATAAGGTGCGGCTCGTCGTCGTTGAGCGAGCCGTAGCGGATGGAGACGAACTCGCCCTCAACGTCCTTGTAGACGACCTCGATGTCGGACACGGCGGTCTCGAGCACCGGCGACCAGTTGACCAGGCGGTAGTCGCGGTAGATCATCCCGGCGTCGAAAAGCTGCTTGAAAATGGTCTGCACCGCGCGCGAGAGACCCTCGTCGAGGGTGAAGCGCTCGCGCGACCAGTCGACCGAGGTGCCGATGGCGCGCATCTGGTTGGTGATGGTGCCGCCGTATTCCTTCTTCCACTCCCAGACGCGGTCGATGAACTCCTCGCGGCCGTAGTCGTAGCGGTCCTTGCCCTCCTCGGCCTTGAGCTTCGCCTCCACCTTGGTCTGGGTGGCGATTCCGGCGTGGTCCATGCCCGGCAGCCAGAGGACCTCGAAGCCCTGCATGCGCTTGCGGCGCACGAGCGCATCCATGAGGGTGTGGTCGAGGGCGTGACCCATGTGGAGCTGGCCCGTCACGTTCGGCGGGGGCAGAACGATCGAGTACGCGGGCTTGTCGCTGGCCGCGTCTGCGGTGAAGTACCCCGCGTCCACCCAGCCCTGGTACAGATCGGCCTCTACCGACTGCGGATCCCAGGACTTCGGAAGGGCGTCTGCTCTATTTTTTGTCACAATTTTCCCCACGGTTGTCGGTACGGGCGCTAACTCCGCCAATCATACCGCCGGGGGAAAACACCTTTTAACCCAGCAGCGCGTCCGCCGCAGCGGCCTCCTCGCGCAGCGCCACAATGTTGGCTTCGATGCGCTGGCGCTGGAAATCGCTAAGGTCCAAACTCGGGACGATGGACTGGCGGCCGTTGATTGCGGTCGTCGGGAAGCCGAAGACAAGACCCTCGTCCACTCCGTAGTCACCGTGCGAAGGCTGCGCCACCGTCACCCAGCGCCCTCCGGAGCCGTGCACCCAGTCGCGCATATGGTCCACCGCCGCCGAGGCGGCCGACGCGGCCGAGGACCGCCCGCGCACCTCGATAATCTCCGAGCCACGCTGGGCAACGCGGGGAATGAACTCGTTGAGGTACCAGTCGCGGTCCACGAGATCGGTCACGCGCCGCCCGCGCATGCGGAGGAACTCGATGTCCAGGAACTGCGTCTCGGCGTGGTTGCCCCACACGACAAACCCGTCCAGCGCCGAGGGCAGCACGCCAAGGTGCTCAGCCAGCATGGACAGCCCGCGGTTGTGGTCGAGGCGCATCAGCGCGTTGAAGCGCTCCGCAGGGATATCCGGCGCCGACTTCGCGGCAATGTAGGCGTTCGTGTTGGCGGGGTTGCCCACCACGAGCACACGAACGTCATCAGCGGCCACCTCGTTGATGGCCCTGCCCTGACGCACGAAGATCTCGCCGTTGGAGGCAAGCATGTCAGCGCGAGTTTCGCCCTTGCCTCGCGGCTTTGCGCCCACGAGGAAGGCGGCGTTGACGCCGTCGAACCCGGCTTTTTGGTCGTCGGTGACCGTCAGGTTGGTCACCAACGGCAGAGCGGAGTCCGCCAGTTCCATGGCCACGCCCTCGGTCTTGCCGGTCTTGCCCGCATACTCGAGCAGGGTCAAGTCCACCGGGCGGTCGGAGCCGAAGACGTCGCCGGAGGCGATGCGCCACAGCAGCGAGTAGGCAATGTTGCCGCCCGCTCCGGTGACCGTCACCTTGACCGGCGTAGTCGTTGTTCCTTGCATGTAATCCAAGAGCATCCCTTCGACGTCGCGAATGTTTCCGCCATCGTAGCCGCCCGACGCCGCTCGTGTCCGCGATGCAAAGCCCCCCGGCGTCTCACCCCCGCGGTGAAAATCGGGCACGATTGCGTGTAAGACAACAAGTGTCCAACCCCGAGAACGTGAGGAGTCAGAGTGGCAGGGACGCACAGTGAGCCGCAGCGCCCCGGCCACCCCACAGAGGTGGACGAGGCCGTCAAAACAGCTCTCAACGTGTTCGCACGTGACGGCTTCGAAGCCGCGCGACTCCAGGACCTCTCCGCCGAGTCGGGCATGTCGAAACGCATGCTCCACTACCACTTCGGCGACAAAACCGGCCTGTACCGGGCCGCATTCGAACTCGCCATACGCCAGCTCACCCCTCCCCCTGAGGTGCTCAGCCGGACTTACGCCGTGCCAGTGGAGGGCATGCGCCGCTTTATCGACGCCCTCTTCCACCGCTTCCTCCAGCACCCCGCTGCGGTGCGCCTGGTGCTCAAAGAAAACCTCGACCCGGCACTGCCCCACGGCGACGCGTTTAAGGTGCCGGAGCTTTCCGACACCACCTTGCACATCGAACGCCTGCTGCTGCTCGGCCAGGATTCGGGAGCGTTTCGCCCAGATGTCTCCGCCGACGACATCCTGCTCATGCTCTGCTCGCTGTGCGCGCTGCGGGCCAGCCAGGCGCACACAGCTCTGGGCCTGACCCGAGTGGATTTGTCTACGCAGCGCAACACTGAGGGCATGCGCCGCATGACCATCGACACCGTGCTGGCGTTTTTGACGTCCAACATCCCGCCGTCCGGTTACGGCAGCTACGTCGAACCCACCGCCGCGCCGCTGCCGGTGGACGATACCGACGACGTCTACGACTTCGACGTCGACATCTACTAGCCCCGCACTAGCGAGTAACGCCTAGGCGGACTTCTGTTCCGTCGCCAACACGTACTCCGGCTCTGCCTCACCGCGGGCGACATCCTCGCTAACGATGACTTCCTCGACGTCCTCGCGATCCGGCAGGTCGTACATGATCGGCACGAGCAGCTCCTCCATGATCGCGCGCAGGCCGCGGGCACCCGTCTTGCGCTCGGCGGCCTTGTCCGCGATCACTCCGAGTGCTTCATCGGTGATGGTGAGCTGAGCCCCGTCCATAGCGAACAGGCGCTCGTACTGCTTGACCAGAGAGTTCTTCGGCTCCTTGAGCACACGCACGAGCGCGTCGCGGTCAAGGTTTTCTACGTGGGTGAGGATCGGCAGACGACCGATGAACTCGGGGATGATGCCGAACTTCACCAGATCACCCGGCTGTACCTGGCTGAGCAGGTTCGACTCGTCACGCTCTGCCTTCGACTCGATCTCCGCGCCGAAGCCAATGCCCTTCTTGCCCACGCGCTCGGCGACGACCTTGTCAAGGCCCGCGAACGCACCCGCCACGATAAACAGGATGTTCGTGGTGTCGAGCTGGATGAACTCCTGGTTCGGGTGCTTGCGCCCACCCTGCGGAGGCACCGAGGCGACGGTGCCCTCGAGGATTTTCAGCAGCGCCTGCTGCACGCCCTCGCCGGAGACGTCGCGGGTGATCGAAGGGTTCTCGGACTTGCGCGAGATCTTATCCACCTCGTCGACGTAAATAATGCCGTGCTGGGCGCGGTTGACGTCGAAATCTGCCGCCTGCAACAGCTTGAGCAGAATGTTCTCCACGTCCTCGCCCACGTAACCGGCCTCGGTAAGGCTCGTGGCATCCGCGATGGCGAACGGAACGTTGAGCATGCGCGCCAGCGTCTGCGCCAAGTAGGTCTTGCCGGAACCCGTCGGGCCGAGCAACAGGATGTTGGACTTGGCAATCTCGACATCTTCGTCGCGCTTGCGCGAGGCCGCCGACTGCGCCTCGGCACGGATGCGCTTGTAGTGGTTGTACACCGCGACCGCGAGGGTGCGCTTCGCGGTGTCCTGGCCAATCACGTACTCGTCAAGAAAGGCTGTGATTTCGGAGGGGCGGGGCAGGCGATCGTCGTCAGGCGACTGCGTACCGTCGCCACCGGCGAGCTCCTCTTCGATGATTTCGTTGCAGAGTTCAATGCATTCGTCGCAGATATACACACCGCCGCCGGCGATGAGCTTGCGTACCTGTTTCTGGCTCTTCCCGCAGAAAGAGCACTTGAGCAGGTCGGAGGTGTCTTGAGTGACTGCCATGAAAGTGTTGTACTCCAGCTTCTACGTCTCTGCTTGCCCAGCCCCCGCCCCATCACACAACTATGGGACGAGGAGCCTAGGCCGTGACCTACCAGGATACTTCATTGCTCCAGCAACGCCGAACACCCAGCCGAGTACAACCACAGTCCTCCCCGACGGCGAAACCAAATCTGGTGCGCGAGGGCCTGGCCTTCTGCCCCGCTGCCCAGGACGAGAGCTAGTTAGCCTTTCTTAGATTTTCCGCGCTCGCCCCACGGTAAGCGCGGCGATGACCGTGGTGGCAGGGACCGCCAACGCCAGACCCATCGCGCCGACGGCGGAGCGCAGCAGCTCCGTGGCCACCACATCAGAGGTCAAGACCTGGCCCAGGGGCCGGTCGACCACCGCGAGCAGCACCGTCATAGGTAGGGCCGCGCCAACATAGGCTAGTACCAGTGTGTAGACCATCGACGCGATGTGGTCGCGCCCGACGCGCATCGCCGAGGTAAACAATTGCGCCGGGAGCGCCCCCGGGTTCGCCTCCGCCAGTTCTGCGACGGTTGAGGCTTGGGCAACGGTGGCGTCGTTAAGCGCGCCGAGCGTGCCGATGATGAAGCCGGCGAGCATGAGGCCTGTGATGCTCACCGTGGGAAGGTAGAGCTGGATGAGCAGATTTGAGTCATCCGCGAGCCCGCGAAGGTTCGTCGAGCCGATCACGACGTGCGCCAATCCCGCAGACACCGCCAACGACACTAGGGTTCCACCCAACGCGGACGCGGACTTCCAGTTCACGCCGTGCACTAGGAACATGACGGGAAACAGGATCGCTGACCCCGCAACCACGGCCAGCGGGATCGGAGCGCCGCCGCGAAGTAAGGCGGGGACGAGGAAGATACCTACGGCAAACAGCGTCCACGCCAGCCCGACGAGTGCGCGCACCCCGCGCCACGCGGCCGCTGCCATGACCGCTACCGCCGTGACCGCGAGCCACAAGGTAAGCGGCGCGGTACGGTCCATGTCGAGGAAGAAATAGGAGGCGGGCTCGCCTTGGCGTGCCAGCCGGATGCGATCCCCCTCCGAGTAGGTCGGTTCGCCGGGACGCCCCGAAGTCTGCAGCAGCGTAGTGCGTCCTTCGTCCGGACCCTCAGAAATGCTGATCTCCGCTGAGGTACACTCCTGCCCCGGCGGGACGCGCAACGCAGCACCCCCATCGAACACCGTGCCCGCAGCCGGGGAGCCGCAGGCCGATTCAAAGACGGAGGTAACCTCCCCCGCGTAAGCCTCGGCAGCGATCGACTGGGATTCGCGGAAACCCGCGCCCGGCTCCGGTGCCGCACCGCGCGGCCAAAGAAAAATCAGACCGACGACGGTGACGATGAACGAAACCGCCAGTGCGGCGGCCAGCACCGATTTTGCTGTAGAGCCGGGCACATCGTCCCGGCTCGCGACTGCGTGACGCGCCATTGTGGCCCTCGCCTTCTCCCGTAACGGATCAATTGACAATAGGTGCCAATAGTATCCCGCCCGGGTTCTTCGGCCATGAACGAGGCGCGTCGTACCTTAGGCGTTGAGCTTGCGGTAGTCGAAGACCTGGTCGACGATGCCGTACTCGACGGCTTCCTCGGCGGTGAGGATCTTGTCGCGGTCGGTGTCGATGCGGATCTGCTCGGCGCTACGACCGGTGTGCTGCGACAGGGTGTGCTCCATGAGGCGGCGCATGCGGTCAATCTCGGCGGCCTGGATCTCCAGGTCAGAAACCTGGCCCTGGGTGCCCTGGGTGGCGGGCTGGTGGATCAGGACGCGCGAGTTCGGCAGCATTGCGCGCTTGCCGGGTGCACCGGCGGCGAGGATCACGGCCGCGGCAGAGGCTGCCTGGCCCAGGCAGACGGTCTGCACGTCAGGGCGGACGTACTGCATCGTGTCGTAGATGGCCATCAGCGCGGTGAACGAGCCGCCCGGGGAGTTGATGTACATGGTGATGTCGCGGTCCGGGTCCTGCGACTCGAGCACCAGAAGCTGCGCCATAACGTCGTTGGCGGAGGTGTCATCAACCTGGGTGCCGAGGAAGACGATGCGCTCCTCGAACAGCTTGCCGTAGGGGTCGATCTGCTTCGTGCCGAAGGAGGTCTCCTCCAGAAACTGCGGCAGGACGTAGCGGGAGGTGGGCATGTTGTAAGTCATGTGCTGGTGTTCTCCTCTTCTGATCAATTACTGGTTGGAGATCGCGCCCTGCGCGTGCTCGATGACGTGGTCGACGATGCCGTACTCCTTGGCCTCCTGCGCCGTGAACCAGCGGTCGCGGTCGGAGTCCTTGGTGATCTGCTCGAAGGTCTGGCCGGTGTGCTCCGCAATGAGCTCGGCCATCTCGCGCTTGGTCTGCGCGAACTGCTCCGCCTGGATCGCGATGTCGGCGGCGGTGCCACCGACGCCGGCAGAGGGCTGGTGCATCATAATGCGGGCGTGGGGCAGCGCGAAGCGCTTGCCCTTGGTGCCGCCCGAAAGAAGGAACTGGCCCATCGACGCAGCCAGGCCCATGCCGTAGGTGGCGATGTCGCACGGCGAGTACTTCATCGTGTCGTAGATCGCCATGCCGGCGGTGACGGAACCGCCCGGGGAGTTGATGTAGAGCGAAATGTCGCGGGTCGGGTCCTCGGCGGAGAGCAGGAGGATCTGGGCGCAGAGCTTGTTGGCGATCTCGTCGTCGACCTGCTGGCCCAGGAAAATAATGCGCTCGCGCAGCAGCCGCTCGTACACGGAGTCGCCGAGGTTCAGTCCGGCTTGCGGAGTAGTCATGGAGGGCTCCTTCAAGTTCATCAGTTGTCTAGTCAGTGCCACCACCATACTCGCGTGGTTGGCTGATGTGAGCTGCGTTCGCTGAAGGCGTACGCACGCTTTTCGACGCCACAAAAGCGGCCCGCCCCGGCATCAACCGGGAGCGGGCCGCGACAATCCGGGACTAGTTCTCGTCCTGGTTTTCGGTGTCGTCTTCTTCGATCTCGCCGAAGAACTCGTTCGGGTCGATCTCGTTGCCGGCGTCATCCTTCACAGAGGTGCGCGAGATGGCGGCCGCCAGGGCCTTGCCGCGGCGCACGTCGGCGAAAAGGTTGGCGATCTGGCCGGACTGCTGCAGCTGGGCCACGAACTGGTTCGGGTCCATGCCATAGGACTGCGCGGTGAACAGGATGTGGTCGGTCAGCTCCTGCTGGGAGACCTCCGGCTTCTCCTCCTCGGCGACGGCATCGAGGAACAGCTGGGTGCGAACGGACTCCTCGGCCTGCTCGCGGGATTCCTTGTCGAACTCCTCGCGGTTCGTGCCCTGGGCCTCGAGCAGCTGGGCAAGAGCGTTCTCATCGTGAGCGAGCTGGCCAAGGATCTGGTGCAGGCGGTTGTGGACCTGCTCCTCAACGATCGACTCCGGCAGTGCGAACTCGGACTTGGCCAGAGCAGCCTTGAGCACCTCGTCGCGGATGTCAGCGGCCTGCTGTGCCTTCTTGGACTCCTCGAGCTGGGTGCGGGTGTTCTCGCGCAGCTCTTCGACGGTGTCGAACTCGGATGCCATCTGCGCGAAATCGTCGTCGAGCTCCGGCAGCTTACGCTCCTTGGTCTGCTGGACGTGAACCTTGACGGTTGCTTCCTTGTCCTTGTGCTCGCCGTGCAGGAGCTTGGCGGTGAACTCGTTGTCCTCGCCGGTCTTCATGCCGCGCAGAGCGGTGTCGAGGCCCTTAATCAGGTCGTCGGAACCTACCTGGTAGGTCAGGCCCTCGGTGGAGGCATCCTCGATCGTCTCGCCGTCGACCTCAGCGTCGAGGTTGATGACGGCGATGTCACCGGTCTTGAGCTTGCGCTTGGTCTCGCTGAGCTCGCCGAAGCGGGCACGCAGCTCGTCGAGCTCCTTGTCTACGGCCTCGTCGTCGACGGAGACGGCGGGCACGGTCACGGAAATCTCGGAGAAGTCCGGAACGGTGATCTCCGGGCGGACGTCGACCTCGGCGGTAAACTCGACAACGTCGTTGTCCTCGATCTTGGTGATGTCAATCTCCGGCTGACCGATCGGGTTCAGCTCGTTTTCGACAACGGCCTGCTCGTAGCGGGTCGGGAGCATGTCGTTGACAACCTGCTCGAGGATGGGGCCGCGTCCGAAGCGGGCGTCGATAAGCTGGCGCGGCGCCTTACCGCGACGGAAACCCGGGATGGAGACCTGCTGCGCGATCGTCGCGTAGGCCTGCTCGATTTCCTTGCCGAGCTCGTCGAACGGAACGTTGACGGTCAGCTTCACGCGGGTGTCGCTGAGCTTATCGACGGAAGTCTTCACGAGTTACTCCTGTAAGTGTCGTTGTTGAGATCAAGACTATTGATTGCGGTAAGGCCCGCCATTTCTAGCGGGCCTAACCCTTGTCGGGGCGACAGGATTTGAACCTGCGACCCCCTGCTCCCAAAGCAGGTGCGCTACCAAGCTGCGCCACGCCCCGTGGCTGCCAAAGGCTCACCGAGCGCCAATTGTAGCGTGAGGGCTTTTACGCGCCGTCCATCGGGGTCGCACTGCCCACTAAACGCGCGGTGACATGCCCCAGTTGAGGCTGCCCTTCCCCCCCTTCTCCGTATGAGAAACACTGGCGACGAATCA
>NZ_JAYWLR010000023.1:0-26069 GCF_040946405.1 Corynebacterium sp. LK2510
TATTTGGCCGCGCGACCAGCACCGACACGGCTGCGACCAACAGTCCGCCAGAGTTGTTCGATCACGGTATTCACAAACTAGGCGAGGTCCGCATCCCGTTTTCCCCTTAGCTTCCCTAAACCCTCCAGCGTGGCCGAGAAAAACAAAAGCAGGCAGTGGATTGAACCACTGCCTGCTTACTTGTACCCCGTACGGGATTTGAACCCGTGTTACCGCCGTGAGAGGGCGACGTCCTAGGCCGCTAGACGAACGGGGCAAGGACTAGCGGATTTCTCCGCTGCTGGCCTACCTGGACTCGAACCAAGAATGACGGTACCAGAAACCGTTGTGTTGCCAATTACACCATAGGCCATCGTTTTTCAGATCCCGCGGCCCAGGCTTTTCGGCCCGCGCTGCTCTCTCTGAACAACGTGGATTACTATAACCACCACACTGACGGCGAAACAAATCGCCAGCTCAGCGGGGTTAAACGCAATCCGCTAATAACACGCACGTAACTACTCCGCCGCCGGGGCGAAGGGGGTCGCGGCACGTGCGGCGCGCAGGCGGGCCAGGGTGGAGTCCCGGCCCAGCAGCTCCATGGACTCGAACAGCGGCGGGGAGACGGCCTCGCCCGAGATACCCACGCGCAGGGCGCCGAAGGCGGTGCGTGGCTTGAGCTCGAGCTCCTCGATGAGCGCCTTGTTCAGCGCGGCCTCGATGTTCGCGGTGGACCACTCCCCCTCGCCGAGGGTTTCGAGGGCGGCAATGCCGGCGTCGAGTGGCTGGATCGCGGCCTCCTTGAGGTTCTTCTTCGCCGCCTTCTCGTCGAGCACGAGATCCGCGTCGTCGGTAACGAGGAACTTGAGGAGCCCGTAGGCGTCGGAAAGCGTCTTGATGCGCGTCTGCACCAGGTCGGCGGCAACGGCGAACTTGTCTTGCGGGTAGTCGGCCGGGAAGTCGGTGAACTCCGTGAGGTAGTCGCGAAGGCGCGTCGCAAAGTCTGCGGGCTCAAGCAGGCGAATGTGGTCAGCGTTGATCGCCTCGAGCTTCTTCTGGTCGAAGCGGGCTGGGTTACCCAGAACGTCCGCGATATCGAAGGCGGACACGAGCTCGTCGACGGTGAAGATGTCCTTGTCGGCGGACAGCGACCAGCCCAAGAGCGCGAGGTAGTTGATCATGCCCTCGGGGATGATGCCATTGTCGCGGTGGTTGAACAGGTTGGACTCGGGGTCACGCTTGGACAGCTTCTTGTTGCCCTGCCCCATCACGAACGGCATGTGACCGAACTCCGGGGTGAACTCGGCGATGCCGATGCGCTGCAGAGCCGCGTACATCGCCATCTGACGCGGCGTGGAGGACAAAAGGTCCTCTCCGCGCAGGACGTGGGTGATGCGCATGAGCGCGTCGTCGACAGGGTTGACCAGGGTATAGAGCGGCGCGCCGTTGGAGCGGGCGACGACGTAGTCCGGCTGAGTCTGAGACTTGAAGGTGACCTCACCGCGAACCAGGTCGTTCCAGGTCCAGTCCTGATCCGGCATGCGCAAGCGCCAGACGGGCTTGCGGCCCTCGGCCTCGAAGGCGGCGACCTGCTCGTTGGAAAGCTCGCGGTCGAAGTTGTCGTAGCCCAGCTGCGGGTCGCGCCCGGCGGCCTTGTGGCGCTCCTGCACCTCCTCGTTGGAGGAGTAGGACGGGTAGACCTCGCCGGCCTCGATGAGCTTGTTCAAGACGTCTTTGTAGATGTCCATGCGCTGCGACTGGCGGTAGGGCTCGTACGGGCCACCGGTGACGACACCCTCGTCCCAGTCGAGTCCGAGCCACGTCAGGGAGTCAATGATTGCCTGGTAGGACTCCTCGGAGTCGCGGGCAGCATCGGTGTCTTCGATGCGAAAGATGAGCTTGCCCTGGTTGTGGCGGGCATAGGCCCAGTTAAACAGTGCGGTGCGCACCATTCCCACGTGCGGGGTTCCGGTGGGCGACGGGCAAAAGCGAACTCGAACGTCAGTCATATTCGTCATAGTACTGCCGTCGTGCACACGGTTTCCGGCCAGCCCCTTCACAGCGGGGGTAATGAAAACTGTTTCCATTTAGTTGCATTTCCCACCGTTGCACTGCAGAAATGTATTTTCCAGCGGGGGTAATGCCATGAAACCCTTATTGGAAATTGTTTTCATTACGTAGTTTAGGGAGCGAATTCGTGCCCCTCTACTCGAAAGGTCGTTTCGCCAATGCGCGCACCCCGTTACCTTCATGTGGCAGTCGCCGCCGCCACCTCGCTCTCCCTTTTGGCTCCGACCATCGCCGTCGCCGGTCCCGACGACGGTAAGACGGTGGTCACCCGATCCCATGTGGACTCGCCAAAGACCTTCTGGGACTCCGAGCGCGATTCCTTCGACATTCGCACCAGCTACGGCAAGGACAACATCGTCGCTATGCCTGAGTCCGTCGTCTGGATCGGCAAGGGTTGGAACAGCAAGGACGTAAACCAGTACCAGTTCACCGTTCCGGACGACCCCAACCTCTCCTTCCTCGGCGCTCCCGGTGATGTCGTCTACGCCGCCCCCGCCAACATTCTGGGATCCCACGAACCGATCTGGCTCGGATTCGGCGCAGATGCCTTCCCGAAGGATCGCTTCCGCGACGGCGTGGCATCTCTTGACCTGGTCTCCGTGGACGGCCCCGGTCGCGTGGACATGTTCAACTGGTACGACGACCTCGCCGGCTTCTCCCCGATTCTGAGCTCTGCCTACGACGGCCCCCGCTCCGCACTGCTCAGGCCGGGCGAGCACACCCACAACTTCACCACATTCACCAAACCGGGCCGCTACGCTCTAACCTTCCGCACCGTCGCGCGCGACAATGACGGCGCAGTTGTTTCCTCGGAGCTGACCACCCAGGTCATCCAGGTCGGAGGCTCCAAGCCTTCGTCCACCCCGACTGTGTCCACCGAGGAGCGCTACGCGAACGCTCCCGTGGGAGATCTCGCATCGGCCGATTACCAGTTCAGTGCGGTACCGACGTTCGACAAGACTCTGTACGGAAACGACGGCGACGAGAACCTCACTGCCTTGACTTTCGAGGCCGGCGACGAGGACCTCTCCGGCACCCTGACGGTGTTCATTGACGGCCACTTCCTTGCCGACCTCAAGGTTGAAGAGGGTTACGCCTACCTCGCGGAGTTGCTCGGCCCCGATGCGTCGGACCTGCAGGTTGTCTTCACCCCCGATACCGATGACGCAGCCCGGTGGATGTCCCCGGTGCTGAACTACACCCCCGACAAGAAGTCGGCCGTCTCCTCCGACGAGGGCGAGGCGGAGCTCTTGGAGAAGTCGGCCCCTGAGTTCAACACCGCTCTCTCCACCGACAGCTACGCCCCCACCGCCACCGGCTACACGGCCACCATCGCCACCTTTGAGGAGGGATACTCCAAGCTGACCGTTGAGTTCGACGACCCGAACATCCGCGGCTTCGTTCGCGGGGGACTCTATGCAAACGCTGAGAGCGACCACTCCGTGCTGCCGTTCGAAGCGACGATCGAGAACGGTCGCGCCGAGTACATCTTCAGCGAGGAAGACGAGGGACTGACCGCGAAGCTCCACGTCATCACCCACCCAAGCGTCGAGGCTAGCGGGGGCGAGGTCGTCTTCACCAAGCCCTACGACCCCGAGGCAGAGCTGACTGAATCCGCGCAGCTCAACGCCGCAGCCGTCGCGCCTGCTCCCCAGCCTGCTCCCCAGCCCGCTCCGCAGACGGAGCCTGTGGTCAATCCTGCGCCTGCCACCAATCAGTGCGCCGCTCGCCCCATCATCGACCGCGGCCACATCGACATCCTCGCAACGGGCGGGGCGGACGGCCTCGGCATTGCGATGAAGGACGAGACGTACCAGCTCGCTCAGGAGATGGTCAAGCGTCAGCTTGAGGACGTCGTCGTTGCCGTTTACGACAACGCACGCGTAACCCGCACGGGCCCGGTCATGATGAACCCCTCTTTGGACTTCGTCGGCCCTGAGGGCTCCGAGTTCTACCTCTTGCCGATGACTCAGAACCCGGACATCATCTGGCCGGGGTACAACACGATGGGCATCGACTACGACCAGTTTGATGGCGGAGTCGATCTGCACATCAGCCCCTCCAGCGCACCGGAGGGTTCCACAGTGGGCATGTTCATCAACCGCGGCCTCGGGTCGGACGTCGAGGTTCTTGTGGACACCTCCGTGGACGACACGGTGCTCAACACCACCTTCGCCGCCCACACCCACACCAACTGGACCTTCTCTCACCCGGGAATGTACGCCCTGGACATGTGGTACTCGGGCCGTACTAAGGACGGGAAGGAGGTTGCTTCTAAGCCTCAGACTCTGACGTTTGCCGTTGGCGACAAAGCTGTTGCTGATTGCAAGGCTCCTGTTCAGCCCGCAGAACCGAGCAAGCCGGCGGAACCGAGCAAGCCAGCAGAGCCCAGCGAGCCGGCGGAACCGAGCAAGCCCTCTGAGCCGAGCAAGCCGGCGGAACCGAGCAAGCCAGCAGAGCCCAGCAAGCCCGCAGAACCGAGCAAACCAGCAGAGCCCAGCAAGCCGTCTGAGCCGAGCAAGCCCGCCAAGCCGTCCGAGTCCAACAAGCCTGCCAAGCCGTCCACCCCGACGACTCCGACTGGCTCCTCTGCGGTGTCGAGCAACCCCGCCACCACTGTGATCACGGTGATCGGCACCCTGATGCTCGCGGTCTTTGGCGCGGCCTTCTTCAAGTTCTTCGCCGATCACTCCCCCGCGTTGATGGCGTGGGTGCGCTCCATGTTCCCGAAGTTCTAATCCCCACAGCAACTAACCAGAGAAAGGAGAGGACGATCTGATGCGCTTAATCAAACGCGCTTACCGGGTAGTGATCGCTTTTCTCGTACTGACCCTTGGCCTCGCTGCCCCTGCTTCCGCGCAATCGATTGATTTCGATTCTGGCCACGTTGACGCGTTCCATGTCACTGCCTCCCCGGGGGAGTTGTTCCTGGATTTGAAAGAGGACGTGACCGGTTCCGGAGTGCGCCACGCACCGGAGGAGACAACGCTTATCGTCACTGAAAACGCGTGGTCCGATGCCACGACCTCAGTGCCCGAGATTGGGCAGGCGACCTATTACCTGCCGCAAACCCAGGATCCGGACATCGTGTGGCCCGGTTGGGACACCCAAGCCGTGGTGAAGGGCGGATTCTCTGCCATTGACTTCGTGTTCGAAGAGGTCGAAGGACCCGGCGAGGTGTTCATCTTCGAGACCGGCGGTCTCGGAGGGATCAATTCGGTGCTCGCCGATGGCGGTGTGGAGCTCACCTCGGGCGCAGTGATCTCCCAGCCAAATCCGGCGCACCGCCACGTCAACTGGGCCTTCACCGAGTCCGGCAACTACTCGATGACGCTTTACGCATCTGGGGTCGACGGCTCCAACACGGAAGTCGACAGCAACTCGGCGACCTACCGGTGGATTGTCGGCGACGGTGGCGGCTCTGTGGACGATGGGGATCGCACCGCCTCCCCAGATCGCCGGAGTGCTACACCACGCGACACGACGCAGCGCAGCAACAACTCAGCATCCGACTCGGCCCAGTCAGGGTCGGCCTCCGCCAAGGGATCGTCGGACAAGAAGGACTCTTCCACCGCGACCGGAAAGCGCGATGGAAAGGCTTGTGTTGCGGGCATCACCCCGATGATCAAGGATGACCGCAACGTACCTGCAGTCTGGACCTCTCCCGCGGACCTGAGCTTCCACCTGGGTGATGCTGCCCGCACGACTCTGCCCGAATCGGTAGGGCCCGTACCGGCCGGCACGGCCTGGATGATCGGTGCGACCCAGCAGGACAACGTGCCGTGGTTGGGTGCCAACACCCAGCACCCGAGCATGCTGGACAACCAGATTGGTGATGTCACGTGGGAGCTCGTCTCCTTCGAGGGGCCGGGTCCCGTGGTGGTCTATACCCAAGGCGGGCTCGGCCAGATCATGGGTGAGGAATGGTTCCGCGGCGCCGACGGCCGCGCCCAGGGCTCGCACGACATCGCCCCCAACACTCACGTCCACCCGGTGTGGATGTTCGGAGCCCCCGGTACGTACAAACTGGGAATCCGCCAATCAACGACCCATAACGGCGCTGTGTTCTCCGGAACCGATGTGCTTACGTTCCACGTGGGCGAAGATGGCGGTAACGCCCGCGAGGGCCACTTCGACCTCGGCGGTGTGTTCAACCCGGACGGTGGCGACTGTGACACCGCGGGAAGCAACAGCGCTTCGGCTAAGGGCGGCTCCGGTGCCCAGGGAACGGGCGGTGCATCGGGCGCCGGCGGGAAACTCGCAGAGACTGGCTCTAATGTCATGACCCTGCCGTTTACCGTGCTCGGCCTCGGGCTTGTCGTCTTCGGCATCGGTGTTGCCTACTTCACCGCGGCATTGCGAAAGGTCACTCGGTGATTTCTAGGCGGGCTACTCCTGCTGCCCTCACCGGGCTGCTGTGTGCTGCCCTGGCTTCCTGTTCCGCGGCTCCGGTAACACCCCGGTCGGAGGTGACCTCCGTCGTCGCCACGACACCGATCTTGGCGGATCTGGCCACCAACGTGGCGGGTGACCGGGCGCGAGTCACCTCGTTGATGCCGGCGGGTGCGGACCCGCACACCTACGAGCCCGGCCTGCGGGCGGTGCGTGAGATCGCTAACGCTGATCTCGCCCTGACCAACGGGCTGTTGCTCGAGCCGGCGTCGCTGAGCCAGACTGTGGCGACCTCCACTCCAGCGGACACTCCCGTGGTCGCACTCGCTGAGGAGATCCCGCGTCACGGCGTGGAGCTGATCCCACTGGTGGAAAATGTTGCGCTCGATGCGGTGTGGCTGGGTTTGCGTGTCGAGTCCGCGCAGCAGGGGCACGGGGATCCTGTGGAGCTGCGCCTTGTCGGCGCCCGCGGGCCCGGCGAGATCGCAGCGTATGTCACCACCACCTTTGGCACACCCGAAGTGTTGTTTAACAGCGCCGACGGATTTGGTGGTGGTGATCCTCAGCGGCCAAAGGACGCGGCTTTGCTTCCCGACGGCGCGCACACCCACGTCTCGTGGGCGTTTAGCGCACCGGGTGCCTACGAGCTCGACATCGCGGATGACCGCGGTTCCGCTGCAACCGTGACGGTTGCGGTGGGAATTGACCCGGTCTCGGGGACGTCGATAAGCGAGCCCACCGTGATCGACTCAGGCCATGTGGATATCACCACGAGTGAGGACGAGATCTCGCTGTTGCGCGATGTCGAACACGGCTCTCGCGAACGGCTCGACCCGGCGCGCACCGTGGTGTCCGTGCCGGGCTCGACCCTGCAACCGATCCCGGCTGATCCGGCGTTTCGCTTCCTCGGCCGCCCAGGCGAGGAGACCTATTTGCTGCCGCAGGCGGTGCTCGGGCGCCACGTCCACGGTGAGGTTGATCCGCACGTGTGGCACGACGTCGCCGCCGCCGTCGCTATGGTCCAGATCATCCGCGATGAGCTGGTACGGGTGGACCCGAAAGGGGCGGCCGATTACCGCCGCAACGCGGAGGAGTACATCGCGAAGCTCGAGGTGACGAACGCGTACGTGCGCCGCAAGATCGCGTCGATTCCGGCCCCGCACCGCTACCTCGTGACCACCCACCACGGTTACGCCTATCTGGGCCGTGCCTACCGGATAAAGATCGCAGGCTTTGTCACGCCGAACCCGTCTGTCGAGCCCACCCCACGTGATGTCATCGCGCTGACACGCACGCTGGAAAACCTGAAGGTTCCAGCCGTCTTTGTCGAACCGCAGCTTGCACAACAGCCCAACGCGCTAACTGAGACAGCCGCGCGGCTGGGAACGCGAGTCTGCTCTATCCGCGCAGACACCCTCGATGAGGGAGCACCGACCTACATCGAGTTCATGAAACACAACGCCGACAGCCTCGCGGCTTGCTTGGCCTGACCTAGAAAGGATTCACCTTGTCCACTCACCACCCACGCGCCTCCCGTCGGCGGCTCCCGGCGCTCGCGCTCACGGCCGCGCTCGGTGCCACAGGCCTCATCCCCGCCATCGCGCACTCCCAGGCAGCAGTGGCCCCGATTGACCCTGCGCTCTCCCAGGTTGTAACGGCCGATGAGCAGGTCGCGCCTGTTGGCACGCCCACGGTCATCGACGCGGGCCACGTCGACCTCGGAGTCCTCAACGGGCCCGACTTCGAGTTGCTCGCCCGCGATGACACGGTCGTTCCCCCGGTGTGGCGCCACCTTGACGACGTAGTCTTGCACGTCTCCGATGCCGCGTCGCAGCAGCTACCTGAAGGCGACCAGTTCGCGTTCACAGGCGCCGCACCGGGTGATCGCGTGTGGGTGGTGCCGCAAACTGAGGTTCCCGGCGTGCCGTGGCTTGGCTGGAATACCCAGTCACCCGAGCTGATCTCCGCGGCCGATCGCGGCGTCACCTTTGAGTTTGCCGGGCACTCTGGCCCGGGCCAGTTCACGCTCTTCCTGCAAAACGGTGGCTTCGAAGCACCCCAGCAACTGTGGAATTCCTCTGCCGAGGGCACCCAGCCATTTTGGGCGGAGCTCAACACCCACACCCACGCCAACTGGGTGTTCACCGAGCCCGGCACCCACCAGGTCGCGCTGCGGGTAAAGATCCCGCTTAACGACGGCACCGAGGTCTCCTCCACCCAGGTCGTGACTCTCGCCATTGGCGACGGGGCCGACCTGACCGAGGCGCAAAACACGGAGTGGAGCGCCCCGCTGCGCGAGACCGAGGACACGGAAACGGCGGAAGCCGCGGGTGAGAGCTCTCTGTTTTCCACGTGGTGGATCCTCGCCGCCGGAATTACAGTGTGCGCGATCATCGCTGTCGCTGGTGTGGCAACGACGCGGAAAGGCGGACGCAAATGAGCCTGCTCAGTATCACTGATCTGCGTGTTGATCTCAGCGGGCGCCACATCCTCGACGACGTCACTTTAAACGTCGACTCTGGTGAGTTCATCGGTCTGCTCGGACCGAACGGTGCGGGTAAAACGACGTTGCTGCGCGCCATCCTCGGCCTTGTCCCGGTGGTACACGGCGAGATCAATCTCGATGGGCTTACCGGACACAGCCTGCGCCATAGTGCTGGCTACGTCCCGCAGCGCCACGACGTCGCCTGGGACTTCCCCATTGATGTGCGTTCGGCTGTGATGAGCGGGCGCACCGGTTTAATCGGGTGGCGGCGCCGGCCCGGCGCGGATGACCACGCTGCTGTCGATGAGGCTCTTGAGCGCGTGCGACTTTCTGATCGCGCCCACCGCCCGATCGGTGAGCTCTCCGGTGGTCAGCGTCAACGCGTCCTGGTTGCCCGGGCGCTTGCAACGCGTCCGCGCATTTTGCTTCTCGACGAACCCTTTACCGGCCTGGACATCCCCAGCTCCGAGCGCTTGCTCGAGCTTTTCGATCAGCTGGCGGCCGCGGGCACCGCAATCGTAATGTCCACACACAATCTCGCTGAGGCGGTTCACGCGTGCCACCGGCTGATCTTGTTCAACCGCACGGTGGTCGCCGATAGCGCGGAGGTAGACATGAGCAGGCCGGAACCGTGGATGGACGCATTCAGCGTGAGCCTCGATTCCCCGCTCCTGACGTCGGTGGGGGTGGGCGTCTCGTGCTAACCCCGATCGATTTCCTCCAGGACCTGACCAACCCGGCGCTTGGCTTTTTGCCCCGCGCATTGTTTATTTCCATCATCGTCGCCGCAGTCTGCGGCGTCGTGGGCACCCATGTGGTGCTTCGGGGAATGGCCTTCATCGGCGATGCCGTTGCGCACGCGGTATTCCCCGGCTTGGCAATCGCCTTCGCCATGCAGGCCTCCATCCTCCTTGGCGGCGCTGTCGCCGGTGCTGCGGTGGCCATCCTCATCGCGGTGTTTTCCCAACGTCGCCGGGTGAAAGAAGACACCGTCATCGGTATCTTTTTCGCGGCAAGCTTCGCGATCGGTCTGGTGATCATCGCCCGCGTCGACGGGTACACAGGTTCTTTGACCAGCGTGCTCTTCGGCTCGATTACGGGTGTGTCCGAACGCGACATCATTGTCGCGACGATTGTCGGCGCCGTGGTGACCCTGGTGATCCTCGCGCTGACCCCACAGCTGACGGCCGTCGCCCTCGACCGCGAGACCGCCCGCGCGATGAATCTTCCGGTGGTGTTGCTCGACATTGTGCTCTACCTAGCTGTTACCGCCGCCGTGGTCATTTCGATCCGCACGATCGGAAATATCCTCGTGCTCGCCTTGCTGCTCACCCCGGCTGCCACTGCGCGCCTGGTGACGAACAAGCTCACCGCGATGATGGCGCTGTCCGCCGCGATCGGTGTCACCGGCTCCATCGTGGGCCTCTACCTTTCGTGGGCGGCCGACATGCCGACGGGAGCCACGATCGTGCTCACGCTCACCGCAGGTTTCCTTGTCACTTGGGCGCTGTCCCCTTTCAACTTCCGAAGGAAGGTTTCCGCATGAAACGCCTCCTTGTCCTTCTCACGGCATCCGCTTTCGGCGCGGCACCGCTTCTCGACGCCCCCCTAGCCCTCGCCGAGACTGCCACCGAGACTGCTCCCGAGACCTCCACCTGCTCTGCCTTAAGCGTCGAGGTCGACCACATCATCCGCGACGGCCACCAGGACCTGCGGATCAGCCCAACTGGTTCGATCGTCGTGCGCGACGGTGACGACGACTACGAGTCCGGTTCCGTCGCATTCGCCGTTCCGGATAGCGCGCGCACCAGTTTCGATATTCCGGGCTTCAGTGACGACGGATTCTTCCTCGACCAAACGCAGGACTACACCATGCCGTGGTTCGGCTTCTCCACCGAGGACACGACTGAGTCGGTTCGCATTTCTCTGGAGTCAGTGACCGGGCCCGGGCGAATCGTCGCGTGGCACTCGTTGATGAGCCAGGAATTGGATTTTCTTCTCGACAGCGCTGACCCGCGCACAACCTATCTTCTACCCGCCCGGTCCCATGACCACGTCAACTGGGCCTTTAGTGAGCCCGGCTCATACGCCGCGACCTTCCTCGTTGAAACCGGCAGCACCCGCGAAACGTACGACGTCGTTTTCCTCGTCGGCGACGAAGCGATCGCTGAGGCTGACACCGGCACCGTCGAGGTAAACTGCGAAGTATCGCCTCCAGTTGCCTCGGGCGAGGTCAACCCCCGTCAGCTCGCCACTGACATCACGCGGCTGACCAAGGAGTTCACCGCACTCGACAAGGCGTGGGGCACCTTTACCAAGCAGATGGAAAAGGACCTCGCCGCGCAATCCGAGACACCGAAGGAGCGCACGCCGAGTTCAGACAAATCGCCTGCAACGAAGAAGGGCTCCGAGAAGACTTCTGACAAGGCTGGACCGGCAAAGTCGAGGACCGCTAAGCCGGGCACCCGCGAGTCGAACTCGGCTCAGTCGAACTCGGCCCGCTCCAACGCTGGGCAATCCGGGGCGGCATCGCAAAAGAAGGCATCGGGTGGCCAGCAGAGTTCCCGCGCAGCGACCGGGTCGAAGGAGAAGTCCAACACCGGCACCGCTGCTAAGCGCGACTCCACCAGCAAGGCCGCGAAAGCCAAGCAGCGCCACGACTCCGCGGCACAAGCATCGGAGGGAGCCATCCCCGACGCCGATGAGACATCAGCCAACGCGTCCAGCAGCCCCGACGACGGCTCTGGAAATCCCTCTCTGCAGGGCGATGAGGCGACGCTGGCGCAGCAGTCCTGGCAGAAGGCCGGCTGGTGGCCCGGAGCTGTCGCGGGTGCGGGAGTTACCGCTCTCCTGGCAGGGTTGTTGCTTCTGGTCGCGGCACAGCGCATCACCTCCGGTGGAGCCGTCTAGCCCCCGCCGAGGGTTTCTCCGGCCCGGTACTAGACTGTCTACCCATGCTTGAAACCCGCCCGCCGAGCGCCCCGGACTTTCTCTTGTCTAGGGCGCACGGTTCTGTGCGCACCCAGGGCTCGCGGGAGACCTTCACCGATGCGTGGGCGGCTGCCGACGCACTCGCCGCCGGGCGCGTCGAGATGGTCGTCGGCGCGCTGCCTTTCGACGCCGACGCGCAAGCAGCATTGACCGTTCCGGAAACGATCATCCGTGAGGTAGGCCCGCTCGAGCCCCACGGCTACTACCGCCAGGGCGAGGGAGCGATACTTCATGCGCGCATCACTGGGTACGATCCCGACCCGGATGAACACCTCCGCCGCGTCGAAGCCGCCATAAGCACCATCGAGGCCTCCTCGCTGAACAAGGTCGTGCTAGCCCGAGCGGTGGACATCGCTTTCGACCCGCCCGTCGACCCGCTGCTCGTCGCCGCGCGGTTGATCGACAACTCCTACAACCGCGACGGGTTCATCGCGGATCTCTCCCCCGCCGGTCGGCCGGGCAACACGCTGGTGGGTTCCTCTCCCGAGGTCCTGGTGCGACGCAAGGGGACGACCGTCTCCGCATTTCCGTTGGCTGGCTCGGCGCCACGCACAGGCGTCGCCTCAGCCGACCGCGAGGCCGTAGAGCTACTTACAGAGTCGGCAAAAGACCTTGAGGAACACGCCTACGTTGTCGAGCACCTGCGTGAGAAGCTCACCCCGTACTGCGACGAGCTCTCCATTCCGACCGCGCCGATCGTCACGCGCACCAACGAGATGTGGCACCTGGCCACTCCTATTGTCGGGACGTTATCTCGGGCGTCGAAAAGCGCCCTCGAGCTCGCGCTGCATATCCACCCCACCCCGGCGATCTGCGGAACCCCGGCACACGCCGCGGAGACGCTCATCCACACCGCGGAATCGGACCGCGGCTTCTACTCCGGGGCCGTGGGATGGTGCGATTCCAGCGGCGACGGCGAGTACATGGTGGCCATCCGTTGCGCTGAGGTGGGCGGCGACGGCACGTGGGCGCGCGCTTGGGCGGGCGGCGGCATCGTCGCCGGCTCTGTGGCCCGCGCGGAGTTGGATGAGACCACCGCCAAGCTGCGCACGATCCTGCGCTCGCTCGGCTTGTAGCGGCCCCGTAGCCCCAGAGACCCGGCGCTAGGCGCGCTCGACCGGGTTGCCGAGTCGACCGATCCCCGGGATCTCCACCTCGATGTAGTCGCCGGGAACCATCTCAGCCGTACCAGCCGGGGAGCCGGTGCAGATGACGTCGCCCGGAAGCAGTGTGTAGGACGCGGTGATGAACTCGATGATCTCCCCGATCTTCATGATCATCTGGTTCGAGTTGGAGTCCTGCTTGGTCTCGGTCGCACCGTCGTGGGTCAGGTGCGCCTTGATCGGGGTGTCATCGAAGTCGAACTTGTCTAGGTCGGTCTCGATCCACGGGCCGAGCGGGCAGAACGTGTCGATACCCTTCGCGCGCGCCCACTGGCCGTCGGTGAACTGCAGATCGCGCGAGGAGACATCGTTGACGATGGTGACGCCGCGAACAACCGACTTCCAGTCTTCGGCCTTGACGTTCTTGCACGGAGTGCCGATAACGAGGGCCATCTCACCCTCGAACTCGACATTGGTGGCGAACTCCGGGATGCGGATCGGCGCCTCAGGCCCGATCACGGCTGTCGGCGGCTTGAGAAACATCGTCGGCGGCAGGTGCTCGGCGGACTGCTTGAACACCTCGGCGACGTGGTCGGCGTAGTTGCGCCCGATGGCCACAACCTTCGACGGCAGCATCGGCGCAAGGATGCGCACCTGGTCCAGGGGCCACTCCTTGCCTGTGTACTCGGGTTGGGTAAACGGGGTTCCCGCAATCGCTTTCGCGGTCGTCCCCTCGTCGTCGATGACCGCGAAGGTCATTCCTTCTGGGGTAGCAATTCGTCCAAAACGCATGCGGGTCAGCATACCCCCGCGAGTTGCTGTCTCGTCCGCAATACGCGTCGAAAAATCGCACCAACTTATGAATAGGACGCACTGATTAGTCGCGAGCTGCGGTTTGCGCGAGATACAACTCCGCGCACGCGATCGCGTCCATCAGCGCGTTGTGGTTGCGGTACCACGGCAAGCGATAGCGCTGGCGCACGCGGGCGAGCCGGAGATCCTCCCCGCGCGGGTAGGTCCCCATGCGCTCCATGTGGCGCCGCTCGATTTCGAAAGTGTCCACTACCTCGCTATTGCGAAACACCCGCGCCGCGCCCCGTGTTTCTTTGAACGCACGGCCGAGAAACCCGACCTCCATCTGGGCGAAGTGCGCCAAGAGCTTGCGCCCTTCCAGCGCCGCCTCAAACTCGCTTAGAATGCCCGCCAGCGCCACACCTTCGCGCGCGATCTGGTCGTCGGTCACCCCGTGCATCGTCGCCGACTCCCCCACCGTAGCTCCGGCGACGACGAAGTGCTTCGCTCCCGACAGCTCAATGACCCGGTTCGTCACCGGCACCCAGCCGATAGAGACCAGCTGGTCGCGACCGGGTTTCAGCCCCGTCGTCTCGATGTCGACAGCAAGGAGGTGGCCGGCATGAATCTCGCGGCGCGGGCGGTGAGGGCGTAACAACCCAAACATCTAGACCGCCCTCACCGGATAGGTGTTGCTCAGCGCTGTTTGCATCGACTTGATTACGCCGAAGGCATCGCGCAGCGCGTCGCGGTCCCGGCTGGGCAGCTGCTTCGGGTCGATGTGGTAGTTCGGTTTCTCACCTGCACGCAGCTGGCGCGCCTGGTGCCGCAGCGCCAAGGTAGTGAGGTACTCGTAGGCGCCGACGAGGTTCTCCGCGCCGCGTTGTGACACACTCGTGCCCGCCGCCGCACGGATGCGCGCGATGGTGTCGACCTCGCCGACACCCGCCGAAATGGCGTACAGCCTGGCCATCTGCACCACCGCTGCGGTGCCGCCGCGCTTGATGTCGAGGGTGTCGGCGTACTCGCCGCTGCGCTCGACGACGAAGCCCCGGAAGAATCCGATCGGTGGTTCGCGCCGGGTCGCCAAGGCCGCCAGGTGGGTATGTAGCCGTTTGGAGCCTCGCGCCTGCGCTACCGCCGCATCGTGGACAGAGCGGGCAAGCGCGTCATCGCCGACCAAGCAGCGAAAGTCGAAGAACACCTGGGAGTGCAGTAATGCGTCGGGCTCGGGTGCGGTGATCCAGCTGTGGAACGCTCTCTCCCACTGCTGCCGCGTCATCCGCCACTGCGGGTTTGAGGCCATCATGTCGCCCGGGCACAGGTCCTGGCCCGCGGCCGCGAGGCCCTCGCAGACAAACGTGGTCAGCTGCTCGAAGTAGTCGCCGTGCGACGCTTCGTCGAAGGTGTCATCGAGTACGAGCGCGTTGTCCTGGTCGGACGCGGGCCCCATTTCGTGGCGGGCTTGGGAGCCCACGGCAACAAAAGCGAACGGCACGGGTGGTTCTCCGAAACGCTCGATACCGAGCGCGAACAACCGGCGCGCGATCGAATCGGCAATGCTGGTGAGGACGCGCTGGGACTCAAACGCGGATGCTCCCCGCTCGAGGAAGCGGGCGGCGACGATGCCGGCGCGGTCGAAGGCGCCCTCGAGTTCCTCCAGGCTCGCTTTGTCTACCGCCGCTGCCATGTAGATGGGATCCGCCTGCAGTGGGCGCACGATGTCGCTGCTAGTGACCATGCCCACGATTCCCTCAGGCCCTTCCACCGGGAAGTGGTGGAATCCGAGCTCGCTCATGAGCAGCATCGCCTCGAACACCAGAGTTTCGGCGGGCACCGTGCGCACCGGAGAGGTCATGACATCGCTGACCGGCCGGCGCGGGTCATGCATTTCTGCCACCACGCGCGAGCGCAGATCCTTGTCGGTGAGAATGCCGAGCTCCGCTGCGCCCTCGATGACTAGAGAGGAGATGCGGTTGTCGCGCATTGTCTGCGCCGCCTCGGCAATCGTCGCGGTGGCGTGAATGCTCACCACATCACGCCCGCTGACCAACTCGCCGATGGGAGTACGTAGGACATTGGCTGCCGCGTGCGACCGGCGCAGCTCGTCGGCGGCGGCGCTGATGCGCCGCGACTGCGACTGGAAGTACCGGGTGAGATCGGAGTTGCGGTCCACGAGGTCGCGGAACGCCTCGCGTGGTATTCGCAAAAGGACGCTGTCTTCCACCGCGGTCATGGTGTAGCGCGAGACGGGCTCGCCGAGAAGGGAAGAGTACCCGAAATTGCGGCCGGCATCGCGACGGTCGAGGAGGTTGTCCTCTGCGTCGCTCACGTCGACGGCTCCGGAGCGAATCACATAGAGGTGGTTGTTTTCCTCTCCAGCGGTGATGATCGTGTCGCCGCGGCGCACGTAGGTGATTTCCATCGTTGCGGGCAGCGCGCGCACTACCTCGGCCGGCAGGCGGGAAAACGGTTCATGCGCGGCCAAAAAGGCGCTGACCTCCTCCAGTTCCACACTCATGCCCCAACATTAGCGCGGACGTAGCACGCCGTTCGGGGCTTTCAGCGAGGATTTCCCACGAGGAGGGAGCAACGCGGCACACCCGTAGCGCACCGCGTGAGAGCTTTACTGGTAGCTGACAAACCAAGGGCGCGGATCTACGTCGGCGTAAGTCTGCTCCGGGGTAAACATCGGGGTGTCTTCGTCGATGAAGTTCTTCCAGGCCATGTAGAAACCGGGGTCAAGGTCCTGGCGCAAGACGTTCCACGTGTCGAACTTCTGCCCCGGGGTGCCGTGCCCGTCGGCGTGCAGGACGTAAGCCAGCTCGGGGTGCTCAGTGCGGATGTTCTCGCGGTCCGGGAACATCGCCACCTTGAACTGGTGGAGCACGAACGCTTTCTGGGGCAGGTTGTTGTCGCGGGTGAGCTGGGCGAGCCAGTCCGCGACGGCGTTGATCTCCTCTGCCGTGGCGGAGCCGACACGCGAGAGTGGCTGCTCACCGGGGTTGAGCTTCCACTCGGCGTCGAGCGCGAGACCAACGTTGGGGCGCAGCAAGAGCTCCTCGTAGAGCTTCGCCTGGTTGAGGAAGTCGCCTTGGCCGGGCTGGAGGTCGAGCACGGCGTACCCGCCGGCCTGCGTGATGGCGTCGAGGTACGGCACGACGTCGGCCGGATCGGTCTCGTTGGAGTAGTCGCCGTCGTCACCCGGCGAGTCCGAGGCGACGGTGACGATGATCTCGAACGCTGGGATCACCGGCTGCTCCTCGAGCGGCTGGTACTGCGCCGCGTACTGGCGCGCCAGCTCTGCCGCTTCGGCGGGGCCCTGCTCGCCCATGATGCCCAGCGCGGGTCCGGACGGGTGGCCGTACAACGCGATCATGCGCCGGCCCGGGAAGACCAGTCCGCCGCCGCCGGGTAGCTCACCGTTCGAGGCAAGCGCGGCGCGGTGGGTGTAGTCCTCGGCTGTCCCCCACTGGACACCGAGGGCGATCGTGTCCTGCTCCTGGACGGTCGCCATCGATTCGCTCGTAGCTCGCGGATCGGCGGCGGGCAGCAGGCTCACCGGCGCACCAGCGGCACGTGCCGTGGCGGCCGCCGCGACAGAGGTCGCCTCCGTGGCGAACATCGGGGGAAGCTTCAGGTCGAGCGGGTTGGCAGGCTCCAGTGCCAGCACGGCCTGGATGTCGGCGGCCGGGTCTGCGGAGACAACCGGCTCGGTGGACACGACGGCCTCGTCATCGCCGGGGACTGTCACGACGCGCTCGGCGCCGAGGCGATCGACCTCAGCGTCGACAGCCGCGTCGGTGCCCGGCAGACGCACGAGCATCGGCGCACCGAGCTTGGCCGCAATTGCGGCGGCGAGCAGCTGGTCGTCGCGCTCAGGGCTCGAGACCACGACTGCGTCAGCGGAATCAAACAGCCGACGAGAGACTTCGACGCCCGTGCCGTCGGCATCGGCGACGACTTCCTGGCCGTTGGTCTCTAAGGCGCGCTGTCCGCCGTCGCCCGAACCCGTAAGCGTGCCGGCACCACACCCGGAGAGCACGAGCCCCCCGGTGACGGCGAGCGCGGCCAAGGACAAAGGGCGAACGGTGTGGGCGGGCGTGATCATGCGAATCCTTCCCGGGCATTCGACTCACCCGGTGCTGTGTCATGGGCTGGTCGGGCGAGCCTGGGAAAGTGATGGCCCGCCCGTCGTATTCCCACCCAGCTTACGTCACTGCTTGTGAGCCGAAAGCACCGCCGCAATGCGGTCGCCGACCTCGACTGTGCACACCGGGGCGTCTCCACGGGACGCCACGTCCCGCTCGACGGCCGCCTCGATCGCGTCGGCGTTGGTGTCGTCACCAAGCCAGCGCAACATCATCGCGACTGACAAAATCATGGCGGTCGGGTCCGCGATCCCCTGGCCAGCGATGTCCGGCGCAGACCCGTGGACGGGCTCGAACATGGACGGGTTCGTCCGCGAGGCGTCGATGTTGCCGGAGCACGCCTGGCCCACACCACCGGTGACGGCGCCGGCGAGATCGGTCAGGATGTCGCCGAAGAGGTTGTCGGTGACGATGACGTCGTAACGGCCCGGGTCGGTGACCATGTAAATCGTCGCGGCGTCGATGTGGTTGTAGTCGACGTCGACCTGCGGGAACTCCTTGGAGACCTCGTCGACGGTGCGCTGCCACAGCCCGCCCGCGTTCACCAGCACATTGGTCTTGTGCACCAGGGTCAGCTTGTTGCGACGCGCGGCAGCCGTCTCAAAGGCGTGGCGAACCAGGCGCTCGACTCCGAAGCGGGTGTTCTGGGACACCTCACAGGCAACCTCGTTCGGTGTGCCTTCGCGCAGCGTGCCGCCGTTGCCGGCGTACAAGCTCTCGGTCCCCTCGCGCACCACGACGAAGTCAATGTCGCCGGGATTCGCCAGGGGGCTTGTCGACGACGGGTAGAGCCGCGACGGCCGCAGGTTGACAAAGTGGTCCAGCGTAAAGCGCAGCGGCAGAAGCAAACCGCGCTCCAGCACGCCTGCCGGTACGCGGGCTGGATCACCGATGGCGCCGAGCAGGATCGCGTCGTGCTCGCGCAGGCTCGCCAGGTCGTTGTCGGTCAGCAGCTCGCCGTTGCACAGGTAGCGCCGCGCACCGAGGTCGAACTCGGTCGTCTCGACATCGTCGCGCACGGCGTTGAGGACCTTGAGGCCCTCTGCCATGACCTCGGTCCCGATGCCGTCGCCGGCGATAACTGCAACCCTCATTTTTGAGACTCCTTTCCCACCTGGTGGACTTTCCGGACAGAGTACCAGGTGGGAAGCAGGGAGCGCCGGGAATTAGTCCAGCAGCACCTGAACGGAGGATGCGCCGAGGGACTCGGCGAGCTTGTTTTCCAGTTCTGCCGGCACCTCCTTCTCCACGCGCAGGATCAGCACGGCACCGTCACCCTTGGTGACCTGGGTCATCGCGGCGGCCTCAATGTTGATGTCGGCAGCACCCAGCTGGGTACCGACCGTGCCCAGCGCGCCCGGCTGGTCCGTGTAGCGCATGAAAATGTTGCGGCCCTGGGCGCGCATGTCCAGGCCGCGGCCGTTGATGCGCACGATCTTCTCCACGTCCTCCAGGCCGGTGAGCGCACCGGTGACCGTCTGCACGTCGCCGGTCGCGGAAACGACCTGAACCTCGAGCTCGCTGCGGTGAATGCGGGCCTCGGACTTCGTCTCGACGGAGTACTCCAAGCCGCGCTGCTCGGCAATCGACGGCGCGTTGACGAAGGTGACTGGCTCACTGGTGATGCCCGAGAACAGGCCGCGCACGGCGGACAGGCCTAGCACGTCGACGTCCTCGGTGGACAGCTCGCCGGAGGCGGTGACCTTGAGGGACACGGGGGCGTCGTCAAGCAGCTTGCCCGCGATCAGGCCGAGCTTGCGGGACAGCTCCAACCAGCGCGAGGCCTCTTCCCCTGCGCGGCCACCGGTGACGTTGACCGCATCGGCGACAAACTCGCCGGCGAGCGCCTTGAGCACCGACGCCGCGACGTCGGTACCGGCGCGATCCTGTGCCTCCTCCGTCGAAGCGCCGAGGTGCGGGGTCACCACAACCTGGTCAAGGGCGAACAGCGGCGAATCGGTGCACGGCTCGGAGGCGTAGACGTCGAAACCGGCGCCGCGGATGTGGCCGGACACGATGGCGTCGGCAAGCGCCTGCTCGTCAACAAGCCCACCGCGCGCGGCGTTGATGATGATCTGGCCCTGCTTCGCCTTGGCCAAAAGCTCGGCGTTGAACATGCCGGCCGTTTCCTTCGTCTTCGGCAGGTGGATGGTGACGAAGTCGGCGCGAGCCATCAGTTCCTCGAGCTCAACCAGCTCCACGCCGAGCTGTGCCGCACGTGCCGGGTTGGCGTACGGGTCGTAAGCGATAATCTCGGTCTCGAATGCGCCCAAGCGCTGCGCGAACAGCTGGCCGATGTGGCCGAAGCCGACGATGCCGACGGTCTTGCCGAAGATCTCGACCCCCTTAAACGAGGATCGCTTCCACTCTGCGCCGCGCAGGGTGGTGTCGGCGGCCGGGATCTGGCGCGCGGTGGCGAGCAGCAGCGCAATGGCGTGCTCGCAAGCGGAGTGGATGTTCGAGGTCGGCGCGTTGACGACCATGACACCGCGCTCGGTCGCGGCGTCGATGTCGACGTTGTCCAGACCGACACCGGCGCGGCCAACAATCTTCAGGTTCGTTGCGGCCTCGATGACCTCGCGGTCGACGGTGGTGGCGGAGCGGACCAGCAGCGCGTCAGCCTCCGGAACCGCGGCGAGGAGCTCGGCACGGTTCGGGCCGTCCACCCAGCGGACCTCAACGGAGTCTCCCAGGGCGTCAACGGTGGACGGGGCGAGCTTGTCAGCAATGAGCACGACAGGTGCGGTCACGAGGGATTCCTCCTGTAGAACGACAATTAGGGCAGGTCAATAGTTTACTTCGGCCCGCATAATTTTTTCACTAAGCCCCTCGCTCGACCCCAATTGGTTTCCCAGGGCAATCAACGGGGCGTGGGCAAGCCCCGCGAGCGCGAGGAGCGTGTCGCGACTCTTCGTCGGATCGGGCTCATCGACCATTGTCACGCGCGCGCCGAAACTGCGCGCGTTTGCCACGGCCGGGATCGAGGTCTCCGCGGTCGCGACCACGACGGGGGCCATGTCGGCGTCGCGACGCGAGTGGATCGGGAACGGGCGCGCCGCCGCGTTCGGCATGACCACGGGCTCAGCCCAGGTGGCACGCAGCCAGGTCGGCTGCGTCGGGTCGATTCCCGCCACCGCCCCCGCGGCGTTAGCTGGGGTGGCCACCTCATCGACGTCGAAACGCAAGGTGGTCATCGTCCCCAGCGCGTCGAACCCACCGGGGTCGCGGATTACCCGGATGCTTCCCGAGGTCTGCGCGATCGCGACATCGCCCACCGTCAACACCGTGTGCGTTTTCAGGCGCTGCACCTCAGCCACGATGCGCTCGCGCGTCTGCGGGGTGTAGACCAGCAGCGGAGCATGGGCAACGACAGCTATCGACGCCGCACGCAACTGCGCCTCAACCATGTCCTCGGCAACCACGAGGGTTTCCGACGCATCAAAAAACATCCGCGCGGTCTCGAACCCCCACGGGTCGTCGACGACGACAGGGCGCCGCTCGAAACGCTCGGAGACGTGGTGAGCTTGATTCGCGTTGCGCGCCTGCACGAGCGGATCCGGATCCACAACCGCCGTGCACGCGGCGCATCCGAGTAGCGCGGCAAGGCCGATTGCGCCGAACGCGCGATTCACACCCGCAGCCATGGTTGTTCGCCCCCTTTCCGCGAAGCCCAGTCAGAAGATCAGTACGCCGCCCCGTCGCACCCGACGGGGCGGCCACGTTTACGAAATGACAGTGTCGTTGAGGTCGCGCAGCATCGGCTTGCCCATGGAAAACTCGACGATGTCGGAGAAACGGCCAAGTCGGTCGCGGAAGAATCCTTCGTGATCCGAGGCAAGCAGAAGCTGCGGGTCGAGCTGATGGCCGGCGAGCATCGCATCGAATTCAGCGTCATCCATCAACGACTTCGACTGCAGGCGCGGCATGTAGCGCTTCGGCCCGTTCCCTTCGATCAGCACCTTGGTCTTGATTCCCATCGGGACGCGGTTGAGAACCGACTCCGCGACAACCGAATCCACTCCCCTGGCCTCGCA
The DNA here is from genome assembly GCF_040946405.1 of Corynebacterium sp. LK2510. Classification (NCBI taxonomy): domain Bacteria; kingdom Bacillati; phylum Actinomycetota; class Actinomycetes; order Mycobacteriales; family Corynebacteriaceae; genus Corynebacterium; species Corynebacterium sp. LK2510. The sequence continues at coordinate 21,998 of NZ_JAYWLR010000023.1, forward strand.
GTACGCTCTGGGAAAGACCTTGTTGAACCGCACTTCGAGGTCAGCGAACGTCTCCGCGGTGAACAGCGATCCCGTGCGCCAGTCGCGTGCGCCGCGGGCGATGACCAACGCGTACAGGGCGTGGTACACCGACGACGCCGGCCCTGCGGTAAGCAGGCGCGACTGGACAAACGTCGCGTCCGTAACCGAGCCGGGCACCCGGTCAGTTTCACCCGTAACCCACGGAGTGACCTCGTCGACATCGCGCCCGGAGCGAATCGTCGGTGCGTGTCCGCCGTACAACTCGCCGAACATGCCGCACCAGAACCACTGGTTGAGATTGTCCTCTCCTGTGCGTCCGAGGTCGCCACTGCCGCGGTCCTCCCGTTCAGAGATCCGGGCGAGGATCGCCGACAACGAGACTATCTGGGCCGGGTACGGCGCTTGATCGGGCGAGAGGAAGCAGCGCTCCTCGAGGAAACGCGCTGCCTGCTCAAATGCGCGGGCAATCTCTTCCGCGCTCGAGCGGTACTCGGCAAGCGTGAGCGAGAGGATGTCTCCGCGGTGGCCGAGAGCAGAACCAGCGCGGCTGGTCACCACCAACGACATCGCGCGCAACAGGTCGATCCGGCTCACTCCGTCTAACACCGGGTGCGCACGCAGCCGCTCCTCCAGCCCAGCGAGGTGCCTGGGAAAAGCAAACTCGGGGTCCTGGAGGGCAAACAGGGTAGAGAGCAGCTCGACGACATCCATCTGCACACCGGCAGAGTTTGCGTGCGCGAAGATTTGGCCGATTCCTGTCAGCGACGTATCGCGGGAGACGCGAATAACGGGCACGGTGTAGGCGGGCAGCTGGTTGGTTACCCGGTTGTGAAACTCCTTGATTGCTTGAATACGCTTCGGGTAGGGCGTGTTCTCGGGCGCGACAGCCATGTCGAAGAGCAGGTCGTTGCCCTCTGGGCGCAAGAGCTCAGCGACAGGGATAATGCCGTGGGAGATCATGACCTCGCGAGTTGTAATCGGACCCTCGACCTGTGGCCCGAAGTGCGAGCACACTACACCATCGACGTCGGTGGCGAAGACGGCTTCTACCGGCATGGGATCAGCGCTTGCGGCCTTGACCACGTCAACGAAGAAGCGGCGCTCAATAGGATGCCCAAGGAAGTCTGTGGTGGGCACGACTCCGTCGCCGTGGAATGCGTGGTACAGGGTGGTTAGGCGCTGTTGGCCGTCGAGAAGCACGAGGCCTGGTTCCCTTCCCGTGTCGGGCGCACCGTGGATCACCCGCGAGCGGAACCGAGCCGCGACGTTGCGGGTGTCAAGGGCAAGCAGCGCCCCTATCGGGTAGCCGCGTAGGACAGAGGTCACCAGCGTGCGGACCCGGTCGAAGTCCCAGATGTATTCGCGCTGGAAATCGGGCAGCTGCAGCTCACCTCGATCAGCTCGAGCGAACAGGTCTGTCAAGGAGTAACTCGGCGTGGTGAAGCCCATAGTGCCCAACTCTAGAGCAGAACTAGCAGATGTTCTCGGGCCCTTCGTGCCGGTCGTGTCCCGGGCGCTCAATCTGGATCGTCGAGTGCCCAATTCCCGCGTCTTTGAGGCGATGCTGCGCGAGGCACAACACCCGCGCGGAGTCTCGGTCCTCTGGGACGACGAGGTGTGCTGAGGCCAGCACGCTCGTACCGTCAACCGACCACAGGTGCAGGTCATGCACCTCCGCCACGCCATCGACGGCGCGAAGGACGGGTTCCACCTGCGCCACGTCAATGCCCCGCGGCGTCTGCTCCAGGAGCACGCGTGCGGATTGAGCAAACAGTGACCACGCCCTGGGCAGCACCATCACGGCGATGAGAAGGGAGGCGATGACATCCGCCGCCTGCCACCCGGTGACGTAGATAACCGCACCGGCGACCATCACGGCGACAGATCCGAGAAGGTCGACGAGAACATGAAGATAGGCTCCCTCAACGTTGATGGACGTGTCCCGATGACGGCTAAGAATCAGCGCGCAGGCCGCGTTAGCCGCAAGCCCGACTACGGCGACAACCATCATGGGTCCGGCGAGAATCTCTGTTGGAGAGCTCAACCGCCGCAACGCCTCGACGACGATCCAAGCTGACATACCAAGGACGGTCACGGCGTTGACCAGCGCAGCGAGAACCTCGACGCGCCGGTAGCCGAAGGTTGCCACCGGAGTCGTCGCTCGACGGCCGATGAAAACGGCAATGGTAGCGATGATGAGCCCTGTGGCGTCGGAAAGCATGTGCACGGCGTCGGCCATGAGAGCGACGGAGCCGGTGAGCCATCCGCCCACTAGTTCGGCGGCGAGAACGACAGTGGTGATACTCAGTGCCAGCGCCAGAGCACGCAGCGGTGTGCCCGCGGCAGGACCATGTGAATGCGTGTCGTGCGAGTGGGCGTGGCCCTGGTTCACGTGCGTCATACGACCGACTGTAAGCGATCCCGCCCGTTATTGACAACCTATTGAAAACACATGCGCGCTTACTAAAATGTCGGATACGGTGGGAATTCTCGAAAGCTTATTCCCCATTCACCCACGACGTCGGACCGGGCACGCGGCACATTTTGCTAGCGTCGATGATGACAGCGTCTGTTGACGCGCCGACGGCCGCTGCTTTTAGCTTTAAGCGCGACGACTTATCGATTGAAAGGATCAGTCATGACCAACCGCAACACCCCTAACGATCCGAACTTCCGCGACGACGCTAACCGTCGCGTAGACGACCTCACTGCTGGCGATGTCAACGACGCAGCCCGCGCCGACGTCAACCGCACGGACAAGGTTGCCGCTACCCAGCCGGCCGGCCGCCCCACCGAGGGCTCCACCGCCGTTCGCACGGAAGACAACGAGGGCGGCGGCTGGTGGAAGTGGCTGCTCGGCCTGCTGGCCCTGCTGCTCCTCGGCTGGCTGCTGTGGGGCCTGTTCAGCGGCAACAACGAGGGCGCTACCACCACCTCCTCCACCACCGAGGTCGTAGCAACCGAGACCGACGTTGTCGCAACCGAGACCGAGTCCCCGGTTGTCGAGACCGAGACCGCCGTGGTCGAGACCGAAGAGGTCACCCAGGCTCCGGCCACCTCCTAAGCGAAGTTAGGACGTGATGCGGCTGCTCACTGAGCGGACCGCACACAGATTAAGCCTCCAACCCATTCCTGGTTGGAGGCTTAATTCATGCCATGGGACAGAGCGCCCGAGTACGCTTACGGGATCAAACATGGAGCACATCCACACCACCTGGCAAGGATGAAAGCCGGCAAGGGCGCTCGGAGTACGGACTTGCGGGCTGAACTCAACCTCGCACCCTGGAGTCGACCCGAGACCTGCGCAACCGACCGGAATGCCACCGATATGGACAAGGACAGCATCCGTGCCCTCCGCCGATGCCCTTCAGCAGTGGCGCGAACCTTAACCCACCCCGATATCAACCTCTGGAAAAGCGAAAAGCTGGCCTGCGGGGCGGTCAATCCCCTCAAGCCAGCGTGGCACCGACAGTGCTAGGCGACAGGCGCCACAGCGGGGTCCGCGGGGGCGACAGGTGCAGCAGGAACTACAGGAGCATCGGGTGCCGCGGCGGGGTCCGCAGGCGTCGCAGACATCTCCGGGACCGCAGACATTACGGGGGCCACACCCGTCGCATCACCCGGCACACACGGCGCAAGCATTGTGGCAACAACCCCAAAAAGCGCCACACTCGCTGCACCAGCCCCCAACCATTGGGCGTGCTCCGGGCGCATCGCAATACCGAACTCATTGGCCTGGCGCACCAGGTCCTCGTTGTAGATGCCAATGTTGCGCTGGAGCTCCGAGTTTGCCCGCGCAATCCGGTCCTGGGCGTCACGCACCATCGCGCTCAGACCCGGGATCTCCACCTGGGACGCCACCGCCAACGGCAGAGCAATCAACAGCGCACCAGCGATACCGCCAACAGCGGCCACGCATGCTTCCGACGCACCACGCTGCACCGGGGTCGGCTCGACGATAGGCTCTTCGATCAGGGGCGGAATCCCCTCCTCGACCTTGTCGCAAATGGTGATGTGGAACGCGGCCTCATCACACCCATCCTCGGGAGAC
>NZ_JAYWLR010000024.1:0-25084 GCF_040946405.1 Corynebacterium sp. LK2510
CTCTCCCGAGGATGGGTGTGATGAGGCCGCGTTCCACATCACCATTTGCGACAAGGTTGAGGAGGGGATTCCGCCCCTGATCGAAGAGCCTATCGTCGAGCCGACCCCGGTGCAGCCCGGTGCGTCGGAAGCATGCGTGGCCGCTGTTGGCGGTATCGCTGGTGCGCTGTTGATTGCTTTGCCGTTGGCGGTGGCGTCCCAGGTGGAGATCCCGGGTCTGAGCGCGGTGGTGCGTGACGCCCAGGATCGGATTGCGCGGGCAAACTCGGAGCTCCAGCGCAACATTGGCATCTACAACGAGGACCTGGTGCGCCAGGCCAATGAGTTCGGTATTGCGATGCGCCCGGAGCACGCTCAGTGGTTGGGGGCTGGTGCAGCGAGTGTGGCGCTTTTTGGGGTTGTTGCCGCAATGCTTGCGCCGTGTGTGCCGGGTGATGCGACGGGTGCGAACCCCGTAATGTCTGCGGTCCCGGCATTGTCGTCTGGCCCTGCGATGTCCGCGGATCCGGCTATGTCTGCAAGCTCCTCGACGCCTGCGGACCCTGCGGCGCTTGCAGATCCCGCAGCTCCCGCTGACCCGGCGACGGCTGCGCCTACTGCCTAGCGCTACAGGCGCCGCGCTGGTTTGAGGGGACTGTTTGCCCCACAGGACAGCGCTTTCCTTGGCGAGGTGTTCGAACTTCATTTACCCATGTCCGTCCGTTGCGTTACGGTCTGGGTGTTTCCCACATTGACGAAAAGAGGATCAATGACTTTCCCACCGCTCCCATCCGCATCCCAGGATCCGAATGAACCGAAACCGACTGACCCCTCAATCGCTGGCAGCTCGAGGGTCGATTTTGGTGGGGCGGGTTTTCCTGCCGCGTCTCACGGTTTGACGGGCCCGGCCGGTTCTTCACCCTCGGGTGACACCGCGATCGCTTCGCAGCAGGCTGGTGTGGACTTTTTGGGCCGTACTGAAACCCAGGTGCGCCGGCGCAAGATGTGGGCGTGGGTAGGCGTGGTCCTTGGCGGCGTCGTGATGTTCGGCGCAATCACCGACCCAGAAAGCGTGGCCGATTTCCTCGGATCGCTGCTTGCCGGAGCTGCGTTCGCCGTGCCGGGTGCGTGGTGGCTCTACTGCGAACGTGAAGATCGCCGTGCCCTGGAGGAGTGGCAGCAGAGGGCTAAACGCAACGCGGAGCTCAAGCAGATGCTCGGAAGCGAATACGAGACGATTGCGCGTGGCATGGGTGACGACCCGCGCCCGGAGCCGATGGATCGAAAGTGGCGGTACTTGATCGGTGCGGCCGTGGCTCTGGTGCTTCTCAGCGGGATGCTCGGGTAACCCGCTGAGGTCATGGTCGGACGGCTGATCGCATTCGAATACTCTGAGGCAAATGGGTTTCGGAAAATTTGTGGGATGGGCCGGGGCGATCCTTGTTGGGGGCGCCGTCGTCAACTCGATAGTTAGTAGTGATCCCGTTGTCGTGGAGAAGCTCGTCGACGGCGACACGATTGACGTGCGTTTGGACGGGGAAACGACGAGGGTGCGGCTGCTGAACGTGAATACTCCGGAGATCGGACGCGACGGGAAGCCTTCAGAATGCCTCGCAGAAGACGCCCGGACCTTTCTGGAAGGCTTAATTCCGGTGGGTACCGAGGTGAAGCTGGAGTTCGATGAAGAGCGTTTGGACCAGTACGGACGGACGCTGGCCGGCGTCTTTGTCGGTGATGAGCTGGTCAACGCCGCTATCGCGAGGGAAGGGTTGGGGGTTGCAGTGGATATTGCGCCCAACCACCGCTTCTACTCGGAAGTGCGTGCCGCGGAGCAGGAGGCCTCGCGCGAAGAGCGCGGGATCTCGACACTGGGACCGGACTGTTTCGTCGCGGCAGAAGACGCTGCGGCATTGAACGAGGCGCAGTCCGCCGTAAGCGACGCGGAGCAGTTTGCGGCATCCATGAATAGATTGGATCTCGATTCAGACCTTGCAGAGGCACGCCGCCTAGTTGCCCGTCTGGCATTGGCACAGACTGGGCTGAAGACGCTGGAGCGGGCCGGGGAGCGGCAGTCCTCGTTCCAGCGCGACGCGTTCGGCGACAGCTATGGACGCCCGGTTGCTGACCTCGAGAAGAAGCTCAACCGTGCTCATACGGATCTCGAGCGTGCTGTGGCGGAGGAAGAGGGGCGTCGAGAAGCGGCCCGAAAAGAAGAGGAGCGCGTTGAAGCGGAGCGAAAGGCGGAGCAGGAACGCCTCGCGGCCCCGTCACCGGCCCCAGCTCCGCAAGTGGGCCAGACGAATCCGGGAACCTCTGCCTCGGACTCCGGGGCATCGGGAAACCGCGGCACCGGGTCGAACGGCGGCGGAGGACAGTACACCGGGTGCCGCGCGTATGGCGGCAACTATGCCCTGAAGTCCATCGATGACAAGGGGCGCCCGTACGCAAAGATCGACTGCGCCACGAAGGTGCAGATCGGGTAGGCCGCCAAGGAAAACGGTCTGCCCCGATTGGGACAGACCGTGTGGCGTAAGAGCCTACTCGCAGGCGACTCCGTCGCCGTCGCGGTCGAGCTTGCTGGAGTATCCGGGCGAGCCAGCGTAGAGCGGAGCAGCACCGGCAGCACGGGCTTCTGAACAGTTTGCGTAGTACGCGGACCTGGCAGGAGCCGGCTCCGGAGCGGGAGCGGGTGCGAACAAGCCCATGGGCTGTGTACCGCCGTTCGCTTCTTCAACCGGTGCGGGCTCAGCTGCCGGTTCCGGGGCGGGTGCCTCCGCCGGTGAAGGAGTGGCGGTCACGGTGTGCGTGATGGTGGATGTCTCTCGGACGGTGGTCCCCGGAGCTGTGACAGTGACGGTCGTCGGGGGCGCTGGCTCGGAGGAACCACCGCAAGCAGCAAGAGAGGCGGTGGCGGCGACGGCCAGGGTCAGAATCAGGCGTTTCATGGAGATCCAATCATGAGGGTGGGTAACGTCGCGGCTGCGAGCACCGGAGGATGGCCGTTGCGGGAGTCGCTTTGAGATGTGGGGATGAGCCGACAGATGACCTAGCGGGGGCGGCGCTCGCACCCTACGCCATCGCCATCGCGGTCGAGGTGCGATGCGAAACCGGGGTCGCTTCGGCGGATGGGCCGACCGAGGTCGTTCCAGACCGCTGCACAGTTCGCGTAGCGCGTGCCACGTGGAGCAGGCGCAGGTGCCGGGGCGGGAGCGGGAGCGGGAGCCCATGCCTGAGGCGGGGCCGGGGCGGGTGCTGGAGCCGGGGCGGGTGCTGGCTCAGGAGCCATCTGGGGGAGTGCGGGCGGTCCCGGGATGATACCGGGAAGGGGATTCGGACTGAGGCGCTGCTGAATTGCCCAGAAGCCACCACCCGCGACGAGTCCGGCGACCGCGAGGACACCGATTACCAGCGCGGCGATTTCCCCATCGGAAAGGTCGCTTGACTCGTTGTTCAAGGAGTTCTCGTTTGAATCCGACGAGGTAGACGACGTATCGCTGCTCAGGTCGGACGATGACGTGGTCGGCTCAGTTGAGTCGGTCTGTGCTTGGGCTACAGGGAGGTTCGACACAGCGAGCGCAAAGGCCGCTGCCAGAGAGATGCAAGTCTTCTTCATGGGCGAATTGTATACACCGCTGCTTGTTTTATATGCGCAAAGTGGTGGCGCAGTTTTGTGATCTTCAGCTCGTTGAAGTGGGTCCGGGAACCGTGGCGAGGCGGAGAACTGGATCAAGCGAGTAGTGGAACGAGAAACCAACAGAAAACCCCACCGACCGCGTGTGCCGCGGAAGGTGGGGGTGGGCCGTGAGGGCGTCGTCAAGCTAAAGCTCGTACGACATTGGCGAGCCCGGGCCGAACGGGATGCCCGGGGAGTACCAGATGAGGAAAATGAAAGAGACTTGGTGGCGGTCAGTTACTCGTCCGAGTACAGGCCGTTGCCGAGGGCGGCAGATAGGTCCTTCGCCAGGTGGCCGAACCGCATGACTTCTTTCGCGTACTTATAGGCCAGGGTGTCGAATACGTCCTCGGCCCGGTATCCTTCCTTTGCCATTCGCACCCAGTGGTGCGACAGGAGGTTAGCCCAATCGTTGTCATGCCACGGTGCGGTTGCTACGCCCCCGGCGTTCTTCCGGTCCGTGAAGATGACGGCGGCGCCACCGTCCTCATTCTCAACTATCGCGGCCCAACCCTCGCCGCTCACATTGAGGTAGTGGATGAAGTACTTGCCTTCGTCGACAATCTCGAATGAATAGTCGTTGCTCACTTTCGGTTCCTTCTCCCAAATGCTCCTGTTTCACGCTTCTACCGCAAACGCACCTGCGTGTAGGCGCGTTGCAGGGAGCAAGACTCCAGGCGGGCCATCTCAATGATCTGATGGATCGCCTTGTCCTTGAACTCGACGGAGTACTTCCTCGGCACAGTGTCCAACCCTTCCTTAGTAAGAGGTAGGAACTAAACCCAGGACGCTTCAACACTCTGCTGCAAGGGTGACTCGAGTAATTGCCCAAGTATGAGCAGCTTCGGAACGCAGGGCTTTCGGTAGCGCTTTTGACACGCGAATTCGGTGCGTCGTCGGGTCTGACGAATCTTAACGGACTCCGACGGTTGGATCACTTCTCACGACTGTGCTTCTAAAGAAGTTCCACCGCACCGTCGGTGGGGTCCGTCCTACAAGAGCGATGCTTGGATCTGGGGCGGCAAGTACTGCTTGATCATCGGCAGTGTGGCGGCGAGAATGCCAAACGTCGTAGCGAAAGCTGCAATGACCGCAATACTAATCGCTGCGATGCTCCCAGAGGAGCCTTCCACTGGGGACCCAGTGTTTGCGAGGCTTGCACTCGCGGACCGTTTTTCCATACATGCCTGGTAAAGCGCGTCTTTCTTCCGGGCAAATTCTTCGGCGCTCGGACGCACCACCTCTATGGCGGCGGTGACCTCATTTTTCAGCTGGGTATTGGAAATGGTGTAACCGTCCTCGAATGCCTTGTACCAGGCGTTCAGTTTTTCGAGTTCGCTACCAGGGTTCTCAGTGCGTGACCACTGCTCAAAAGGTTCCCATTGGGCAGGCCCGGATTCCTCAAGACCAATTCCTTCTAGGATGATATCGCTCGGAGCCGGAAAGATCTGGTTGTAGATTTCGCTTTCGGCTGGCTCGGGGACCATCCCCTTAGCTTGGAACAAAGCGTCGAGTGCGTCTGTGCGAGCACCAACTTCGGACAATGCGGCCTCGAAATCTTCGCCCCACAAAGCATCGTCTCTGGCATTTTGCACGGCGATGATAGCGGAAGCTATCTCCTTGTCCTCCCAAGCAAAGCGGTAGATGGCTGCAAAGGCCGCGCTTTCAGGATCTGCGGTTAGACGGCTGTTCGCCTCTTTCTCTGTCAGCTCCAGAGTGCAGGTGTCGGTTGATGCGTCGTACGTCAAGCTCGCGGCCCTGGCGTGTGGCGCTGAAAATGCTGGGACGACAAGCGCTACAGCCGTAGCGGCTGCAATGAGGGATTTCTTCATCAATTCCGCTCCTTGGGAAAGGTCTAATGGGGATACGGTTACCGGTTCGAGTGCCAGCGCAAGGGCGAAGTAGGTCGACCTCGGGGGAGATGCCCACGTACATCATCATCGGCACCACCACGGGCGCCATGAGTGCCCACTGCGCAGACCCGGAGGTGATGAGCAAGTTGATCAGGGTGACCGTGGCGATGAAGCCGGTGGACAACAGGACAACCGGCTGCTCCCGGTGCTGGAGCAGCTCGGAGCCGCGGATCGCACAACGCAGACCAACGGCCCCGATCAGTACAGCTAGGGCAGCATAGCCTGGATTTGAGCGGGTAGGGACTGCTTGATCAGCGGCAGGATAGCAGCAAGGATGCCGAGGACCGCAGCCAGACCAACGAGGGCCCCGATCGCGGTGGCAGCGTCGCTGTCTGCGGAACCGGCTCCGGTATCCGGGCGCTCTTCAATCGGCTTGGACGGGAGAAGGTCGATCTCTGCAGACCGTTTTTCCTGACAAGCGAGGGCGAGCGCGTCCATCTTCTTGGCGGATTCCTCCGTCCGTGGGCGGGCGGCCTGCACGTACGCGTTCGCCTCGGCGGACAGCTTGTCGTCGGTCAGCGGCTTCCAGTCGGCCGGGATCCCGTTATAGAACTCCTGGACGAAGGCGGTGTACACCGGCTTGAAATCGGTACGGGGAGATGTGTCATCCATCGTTTTGTCGTCGTACGGTGCGTTCTTAACGGTGTGCCCAAAGGCAATCAAGAACGAGATTCCCAAATCGAGGTCGAGGGCAGGGTCGGGAGTTCCCGGCAACTCCTCCGTGGGCCGTAAAGCGAGACCTTTTTCGGCGGCCGCAGCATTAAGCTCTTCACTAGCACGGGAAAGGTTTTCGGAATTTTCCCAGGACCTTCCCTCAGCGTCAAGCTTTTCTAGTGCTGCTATGTAAGCATCGACTTTTGGCTTGAGATCGGGATCAGCGACTGCTTTCTCATAAACGAATGTCGCGAGAAAGAAGAGGGGCGTGGATTCGCTGACCGCTTTTGCCTCGGACGCAGTGGCGTCGACAGTGCAGGTGTCATCAGCAGGGTTGTACGTCATCGTCGCCGCATTAGAGTGCGGGGCCGCGACTGTGGACAGTGTCAGGGCCGAGGCGAGAGCTGCGGCCGTAAAGGAAATCTTCTTCATCGTTCCTTCCCGGGAAACTAGAGTAGGGAGCCAACCAAAACAATCATGAATATTACAGCGTCCACATAGTGTTGTCCCAGTTATTGGGAAGGAAGCGTCAAGAAGCCTTCTGCGGTGAGCTTGTTGGCTATTGCTCCACGACGTGCCATGAGCCCGGGGGTGGGGCGCGCCGCGGGCGTCGTCAAGCTAAAGCTCGTACGACATTGGCGAGCCCGGGCCGAAGGGGATGCCCAGGAAGTACCAGATGAGGAAGAAGATGAACCAGCCGATGAGCATGGACATCGAGTACGGCAGGGCCAGCGACATGAGCGTGCCCACGCCAGCTTTCTTGTAGTAGCGCTGCAGGAACGTCAGCGCCAGGGCGAAGTAGGGCGACATCGGGGTGATGATGTTCGTCGGGGAATCGCCGACGCGGTAGAGCATCTGGGTGACCTCGGGGGAGATGCCCACGTACATCATCATCGGCACCACCACGGGCGCCATGAGTGCCCACTGTGCGGAACCGGAGGTGATGAGCAGGTTGATCAGGGTGACCATGGCGATGAAGCCGGTGAACAGCAGCACAACCGGCAGATCCCAGCGCTGGAGCAGCTCGGAGCCGCGGATCGCGGTCCAGGAGCCGAGGTTGGACCACTGGAACCAGGCGAGGAACTGCGACACGGCGAAGAAGAGCACCAGCATTGGCAGCAGAGTCTTCAAACCTGCGGCCATCATTTCGGGAATGCCAGCACCGCTGGAGATCGTGCCAGCGACCAGGCCGTAGGCGAGGCCGCAGAGGAAGAAACCGATGGCGATTGGCACGGCAATGGCCGTGATGAGCGGGGAGTTCATGAAGCCCTCCTCCGGCGTCGCCAGCGGGGAGGCCGGCAGGAACAACAGGAGGAAGAACACGGCCAGGAACACCAGAAGGGTGACACCTGCGGCGAGCAACGCCTTGGATTCGGTGGGGGAGAGTTCGAGGTCGTCGCCGGTGGCGTCGTCAGGCGTGTCGGCGTCGACGGCGTTGTCGAAGGAGAGCTCGGACTCGTTGAGGTCGTCGTGGTCCACAAGCTGGTGGGCCTTTTTGTCCACGAAGAGCTCGGTGACCGCTGTGATGATCAGCGCGAGCACGACGGCGGAGGGGATGACAAAGAAGATGTTGGCCAGCGGGGAGACGACATACTCGGAGTCGACAATCTGCGCCGCGGAGGTGGAGATACCGGCAAGGAGCAGGTCGGTGATGTTGAGCACGAGCGAGGCGTTGAAACCCGCCGAGCTTGCGGCGAACGCGACCATCGCTCCGACGATGGGGGAGCGGCCCACCGCGTAAAACGCCATTGCGCCGAGCGGGATGATGATGACATAGATCGCGTCGGAGGCCACCGAGCCAGTCACGCCGGCGAGCGCGACCATAAAGGTCAGCATCTTCGGGCCGACCTTGGCCACCATCGCGCGCACCAGGGCGGACAACAGCCCGGTCTGCTCGGCCACGGCCACGCCCAACATCACGGCGAGGATCACACCGAGCGGCGGGAAGGAGATGAAGTTCTCCACCGCGTCGGTGACCATGCGCGAGATGTTCTCGGCCGTAAGCAGGGACTCGACGCGGATCGTCTCGCCGGTGCCGGGGTCCTCAGCAGACATCCCGATCCGGGCGCCGATCCAGGACGCCACCACCACGACCCCTGAGAGGATGACAAAGAGCCAGAATGGGTCGGGAAGCTTGTTGCCGACCTTCTCGATCACGCCGAGGAAGCCGCTGGCTGATTCCTTCTGGGTGTTCTCTGTGTTCTCGGTGTTCTCTGAGTTTTCTGTGGAGTCTCGGTTGAGTTTCGTTGTTCCAGCCATGGGTTCTTCCTGGTCGGGGTTGCGGGATACATACAGGCTACGGGGGCGTGGCGATTCATGCGTACGGCGGTAACACGAGCCCGGCTCGGCCCAGGTAGGCGCCGATATACTGGGAGCTCAGCCAACACGCAAGGAGCTCGCATGTCCACCACAGTTGCCCCGCAGCGCCGCGGCGGCGCCGTTGCCCTCGCAGTCGCCCTCGTTTTCGGCCTGGTGATCATCATGGCCGCCGGGTTTATTCTGGCGCGCCCGGCGCTGTTCGGCCGCGGGGAGCAGACGATCACCTCGGAGGAGCTCGGCGCGTCCTTCAACGACATCGCCGAGCTCAGCACCGAGGAGTACGTCTTTACCAAGGTGGGCACCTTCGACGAGGCGGGCTTCCGCATCGCCGGGCGCGCCATCCCGTTTACAGGCAAGAAGTTCGCGGTCACCTACGGCGGCCGGGTCACCGCGGGCATCAGAAACGCCGAGCTTATCCGCGCCACCATCGACGACCCCGCCCGCACCCTCACCATCACGGCTCCGCGCGCGGAGGTCATCGACGCCACGATCGACCCGGGTAGCATCACCGTGCTGGACCAGACCCTCAACCCGATTAACCAGGTCACCGTCGACGACGTCGCGGGCTTCCTCGACGGCCGGGAAGAGGAGGCGCAGCGCGAGGCAGTCGAAGGCGGGCTGCTGGAGCGCGCGAGCGCCCACACCGAGGTCCTGCTGCGCAACCACGGCGAGGCGCTGACGCGAGGCACCCAAATCGAGAACTACGCGGTGAAGGTGGAGTGGAGGTAGAGCTGGTTTAAGGGGGCGTCGATAAGCAATCGCGCACTAGAATGCCTCAGCTGGAAATCACTTCCCGCGTCCTCGAGCTCATCGGTGGCATCGCGAGGACGGTGAGCGGCTCACGGACGGGCAGGGAAGAATCCACGCGCGAGGAGGCCAGGCCGGCCGCGCTAGTATCGAGGTCATGAACCTGAGCACCTTCCTCGAGGACTGGCCCGTCGACAACGTCTCTGCCGCGCTCGTCGGAGAAGTTGAAGCCACCTCCGGCGACACGACACGTACTTACGAGCTGGCCAGCGTGACCAAGCTGCTGTCGGCCTACGCCGCCCTGATCGCCGTGGAGGAGGGCGTGTTCGAGCTCGACACCCCGGCGGGCCCGGAGGGCTCGACCGTGCGCCACCTGCTCGCGCACACCAGTGGTGTCTGCTTCGACGAGCCCACCCCGCAGAAGGGCGTGGGCGAGCGCCGCATCTATTCCTCCGCCGGATACGAGATCCTCGGCGAGCTCCTGGAGCGCGAGGCGGGCGTGTCGTTTGCCGAATACGCCCGCGAAGCAGTCTTTGTCCCGCTCGGCATGGAGGGCGCGGAGATCTACGGCTCCCCGGGCCACGGCGGCCGGGCGCGGCTGAGCGACCTCACCGCCTTCGCTGCGGAACTGCTCGCGCCGACGCTGATCGCCGAGGAAACCCTGCGCGAGGCGTGCACCAACCAGTTCGGTGACCTGCGCGGCATCGTTCCCGGCTACGGCTCGCAGAACCCGTGCCCGTGGGGCCTCGGTTTCGAGATCAAGGGGGAGAAGTCCCCGCACTGGACCGGCAACACCATGCCGCCGGAGACCGTGGGGCACTTCGGCGCGGCCGGAACGTACCTGTGGTTCGTGCCGTCGTGGCTCGACGTGCCCGGCGCCGGCACCGCCATGGTTGCTTTGACGGACCGCGACTTCGGCGAGTGGGCCAAGACGCTGTGGCAGGAGACCAACGACGCGGTGTTTGCGCAGCTGTCGTAGGGGGCGTAAACCTCAACCTGAACTTCAATAAAAAGGGGTATCAAGCTGCGGTTGAGGGTTGTCAGGTGTGGCGGACGTGACGCATGATCGGCCAAGAGTTTTATTGAGGCCGTTGGGGAAGACGAACCTCGTCTCGCATCACACTCCTTTAGGGTCGCCCGGCTAGTCACCGGTTCGCCCGCAGGGAGCGGGATGCGCCGCTTTCGCAACCGGAAGGTCCCCGCATGACAACAACACTGGCCGCACCGTCACCGTGGCGCGCGACCTGCGCGTCACCCGCCACCGCCATCCTCGTTATCGAGGGGATGTCGGCGCGGGCGCGGTGGGGCGTCGAGAAGCTCTTGTGCGCGCTGCCGCCGGCTCCCGTGGTCGAGCCGCTTATCGACGCCCACGACACCACCTGGTTCACCCGCTGGCACCGCACACCCGAGGGCTACTCCTGCCGCGAGGTCATCCACGCGCCGACGCCGCAGCTGCGCGAGTTCGAGCGCGCCCTCGACGCCCTGGCGGGCGAGGCCGGGTTCGAGGCGCAGCTCACCATGCGCCCGTACCATGGGCGCCATGAGCGATAACTACCGAGTTCAAAACCCCGCAACCGACACGATCGTCGAGACCTTCGACTTCATCACCGACGCCGAGCTCGAGACCGCACTCGCCCAAGCGCACGACGCGTTTGGTGCGTGGCGCACGAGCTCGTACGACGACCGCGCCGCGGTACTGCACAAGGTAGCCTCGCTTTTCGACGCCAACCGCGACTACCTCTCCCGCATCATCGCCGAAGAGATGGGCAAGCCGATCAACCAGGGCGACGGTGAGATTGGCATGGTCGTGGACATCTTCAACTACTACGCCGACCACGGCGCCGAGTTCGGCGCCGACGAACCCCTCCAGCACAGCGGCGGCACCGCTGTGCTGCGCCGCGAGCCGCTCGGCGTGCTCCTCGGCGTCATGCCGTGGAACTTCCCCTACTACCAGGTCGCGCGCTTCGCCGCGCCGAACCTCATGGCCGGCAACACCATCCTGCTCAAGCACGCGGAGATCTGCCCCCGCTCCTCCCAGGCGATCCAGGACATTTTCGTCTCGGCGGGCGCGCCGCAGGGGCTGTTCACCAACATCTACGCCACCCACGACCAGGTCCGCGAGCTGCTTGCGGACCCGCGCATCCAAGGCGTGTCCCTCACCGGCTCCGAGCGCGCCGGGCGCGCCGTGGCCGCCGCCGCGGGCGAGAACCTCAAGAAGGCACTGCTTGAGCTCGGCGGCACGGATGCCTACATCATCCTCGACACCGACGACGTCGCCGCCGCGGCCAAGCAGGCGTGGAAGAAGCGCATCGCCAACACCGGCCAGGCCTGCACCTCCAACAAGCGCATCATCGTCATGGACGACATCTATGACGACTTCGTCGCCGAGATGGTCTCGCTGGCCAAGCAATTCACCCAGGGCGACCCCATGAACCCCGGCGCCAACGAGTACTATCCGCTGTCCTCGCGTGCCGCCGCAGAGAAGCTCGCTGGTCAAGTCCGCGTGGCCGTGGACGCCGGTGCGACACTCCACACCGGCGGCGAACTCACCGGCGACGGTGCCTACTTCACCCCAGCCGTCGTCACGGACATCCCGGTCGGTTCCGACTCCTTCTACGAAGAGTTCTTCGGCCCCGTCGCCGAGATCTACCGCGTCTCATCCGACGACGAAGCCGTACAACTCGCCAACGACTCCCACTACGGCCTCGGCGGCGCCGTGTTCTCCTCCGACATCACGCGCGCCCGCAACGTGGCGAACCGCATCGAGACAGGCATGATCCACATCAACATTCCGCAGGCAGGCGGCGCAGAGCTGCCCTTCGGCGGAGTCAAAAACTCCGGCTTCGGCCGCGAGCTCGGGCCCCTAGGCATGGACGAGTTCGTGAACAAGCAGCTGTTCTACGTCGCTGACTAGGGCGGGCGCTGGGCGCGCGTGCAGGGCCAGGCGTCGAGAAGCGTGTGCACGACCTCAAGTAAACGCGTCCTGGGGTTTTGCGCGCGACGAGGCGCTGAGGTCGTGCAGCCCTGCCTCGTGCACGTCCTCAAGCAGATGCGTCCAGGGGCTTTGTGTGCGAAATCGTGCTGAGGACGTGCAGCCCCACCCCGTGCACGACCTCAAACAAACGCGGCCTGGGGTTTTGCGCGCGAGAACACGCTGAGGACGTGCAGCCCGCCGTGTGCACGTCCTCAAGCAGATGCGTCCTGGGGTTTTGCGCGCGAGTACACGCTGAGGTCGTGCAGCCCCGAGCGCCACTCGAAATCATCCGTATACGCTGCACCACATAATCCGCCCCTGAATTAGATGCGGAACCGCCTGTGAGCCCGTTTCGCATGTGGAATTATTCGTATATGGCAGCGAAGAAACGAGTAGTCATATCAGTGGCAGCTACTGCAGGCCTGGTGCTTTCGGGGTGCAGTGCTCAGACGGGTGATTCGCAGGGGTCGGGTCAGGCTGACACGTCTGTTGCGTCGCCAAGCAGTGCCCAGGCTCAATCGCAGAAGGTCGAGACCCTGGACGTCGCGAACTGTGAGCCCGCCGACGGCGTATCCGGCCACGTAACGGGCGAGGACACCAGCGCCAACACTGGCGAGCGCAACATCGAAACCGCCCCTGAGATTGGCACCGGCTACCGCAGCGGGATGCAGGAAGTGCGCGCGCAAAACTTCGCGGTGTCCACCGCGAACCCGGTTGCGACGAAGGCGGCGTGCGACGTGCTGCTCAAGGGCGGCAACGCGGCGGATGCCGTGGTCGCGGCGCAGTTTGTGCTGGGATTGGTGGAGCCGCAGTCGTCGGGTATCGGCGGGGGAGGCTACATCTTGTACAGCGATGCGAAGACGGGCCAGCGCGTCGCTATCGACGGCCGCGAGGTCGCGCCGCTCGCCGCGGACGAGAATTACTTGATCCACATCGACGAGGCCAACCCGACGACCCCGCTTCCGGACGCACGCAGTTCCGGGCGCTCTATTGGTGTCCCGGGCATCGTCGCCGCGCTCGCGGAGCTGCATAGGCAGTTCGGCCACGCGGACTGGCAGTCTGACATTCAGCCGGCGATCGACCTCGCTGAGCAGGGGTTCGTTGTGTCTCCGCGCCTGTCTGCGTCGATTGCTGATTCCGCGGAGCAGCTCGCAGCCAGCCCGAATGCGGCGCAGTACTTCCTGGACGACCAGGGCAAGGCGCTTGCCGCCGGCACGGAGCTGACCAACCCCGAGTACGCGGAGGTGCTGCGGGCGGTTGCGCGCGACGCGAACGAGTTCTACACCGGCGACATTGCCGCCGACATTGTCACGGAGGCGACGCGGGAGGCGGAGGACCTCACTCCGTCGCGGATGACCACGGCAGACATGGCCGGGTACACGCCGCGGGTCATGGATGCCCTGTGCGTGGAGTACAAGGGTAGGGACGTGTGTGGCATGCCGCCGTCGTCAAGCGGTGGCGTCGCGGTGCTGGAGACCTTGCGCTTGCTCGAGGACCAGGACCTGGCCCGCTTCGCGCCCGAGAACCCGGGCCCCGACGGCGCGCTGCCGGACGCGGAGGCCATCCACCTCGTTGCGGAAGCCGAGCGCCTCGCCTACGCCGACCGCGACGCGTACGTCGGCGACCCGGCGTTCG
Source organism: Corynebacterium sp. LK2510 (assembly GCF_040946405.1). Taxonomy (NCBI): domain Bacteria; kingdom Bacillati; phylum Actinomycetota; class Actinomycetes; order Mycobacteriales; family Corynebacteriaceae; genus Corynebacterium; species Corynebacterium sp. LK2510. Next base: position 13,895 of record NZ_JAYWLR010000024.1, read on the forward strand.
CACCGATTCCTGGGGGCACGGAGGTATTGCTTGCCGACGCCTACATCTCCCAACGCTCCGAACTCATCGACCCAGCGCAGTCCATGGGCAAGGCGCAGCCGGGTGAGCTGCTATCTCCAGTCGGTGCTGGAGCGGACACTCCCGAGCACGGCACGACCCACGTCAACGTCATCGACGCAGAAGGCAATGCGGCGTCGTTCACCTCCAGTGTCGAGGCCGCTTTCGGCTCGTTCCACTTCACGCGCGGTTTCATCCTTAACAACCAGCTGACGGACTTCGCCGCCGAGCCGCGCAACGAGGCCGGTGAGCTAGCGGCCAACCGAGTCGAGCCAGCGAAGCGGCCCCGCTCGTCCATGGCTCCGTTCATCGTCTTCGGCCCGGACGGCGCGGCGGAGATGGCGCTGGGCTCGCCCGGCGGATCGCTGATCATTCAGTACGTGCTTAAGACGTTCCTCGGAATGACGGAGTGGGGCATGAACCCACAGCAGGCGATCTCGGCCCCGAACTTCGGTGCCCGCAACACTCCGGAAACTGGGATCGGTGGCGAGCACCCGCTGGTCAGTGGAGGCGACGCTGATGGGGTAGTGGATGCGCTCGAAGATAAGGGTCACGAGGTGGTCACGGACTCGATGTCAAGCGGGTTGTCGGCGCTGGTGCGCCGTGACGGGGCGATCGTTGGTGGCGCGGATCCGCGTCGCGAGGGGATCGTGCTCGGTGGCTAAAGCCTGAGTGCTAAGCCCCTACTCCTGCGCGTTGGCCTCGAGCCACTCGGCGACCTCGCCCACGGTGGGGTTGGCGGGGTAGGGGCCGTCGTCGGCACGCGCGCCGAACTCGTTTTCGGCGCGCACGGCGAGTTCGATTCGGTCGAGGGAGGATACGCCGGCGTCGGCAAGCGTCATGCTCGGCTCGATTGTTTCGGCATCGACGCCGGAGACCTCGGAGATCAGGTGCGCCAGGCGGCTGAGCACGCTGGCGCCGGTGACATCGGCCTCATCTGTGCCGAGGTTGAGTCCGCCGAGGTCGAGGCGCTGGCCCAGTCGTTCCGAAAGCTCCATGCACCCATATATACACTTGGGCCTCATGACACCCACGGCCGAGCCCACCGGCGGTCCCAGGCCACGTCGGCCGCGCTCGCTTTTCGACGCCTTCAATCCCCGCCCCGTCGCAGGCCTGACCTACGACAGGTCGGGTGTGACCCGCAGTGACGGCATCGACGTCCACTGGTTCGAGCGCGGCCCCGAGGATGCGACGTTCACCGTGCTGTATGTCCACGGCTTCAACATTTCGTCTGACGAGTTCTACATGCAGGTCGACGAGCTTGCCTCCCTGCCCGTGCGCCAGCTGCTCGTGGACCTGCGCGGCCACGGCGAGACCGGCCACGCCGATCCGCAACTGTGCACGATCGACGGGGCGGCCGACGACGTCCGCGCAGTCCTCGCCGACCGCGGCATCACCGGCCCGCTCATCGTGGTCGGCCATTCGCTTGGGGGACCGGTGTCGCTGTCCTTGATGCGTCGATACGCGAGCGAGCTCGACCTTGCGGGCACGGTGCAGATTTCCTCGGCCGTCGAGCCCTTCGCCGAGCAGGGCATGCCGCAAATTCTCGCAGGTTGGGTGGGTACCGCCCTGAAGTGGATGTACCGCCGCGCGCCGCGCCTGTCGGGCGCGCTTCTCGACGCCGGGACCCACATCGTCGCCCCCATCCTCGCCCTCGGGTTCTACTTCCGCCCCGTGGGGTACGCGGTGGTCAAGTTCCACGCGGCGATGATGCAGCTGACCCCGCTGGACACCTACGCCGGCTATTTCGACGACCTGGTGCACCACTCGGAACTCGAGGCCGCCGAAGTCTTGTCGACACTGCCCGGCTACATCCTCGTGGGCAATCGGGACGCCGTCACGCCCGTGTCCCAATCCGAGCGGCTCAGCGAGATCTGGCCGCGCGCTTACGTGCAGCTTCTCCCGGAAAGCGGGCACATGCCGCCTCTCGACGCCCCGAGCACCGTCGCCACCGCCATCCTCCGCCTGATCCGCGACGTGTGGCCGGTGGTAGGGGACTGAGTGAGTCCGCGCACCGGAGTGGTCTGCGAAGCTAAAAGTTGGCGACATTAACGGCAACAGTGCCCCTCCGCTTAACTCGGGGCAATTCAACCCGGCCTACCCAAATATCAAGATTAAACAGGGCCAATCGAAGGATTTCGGAGCTCCCGCCGACCCCACCCATGCCTGGGTCACGGTAAATGGTGACGGGACTATCTCGATGAAGCCGGGCGCTACGCTGACTCCGCCCGATTAAGCTGTGGCTGTCCTAGCTGAATACCCGGACGGCACTGTTTCTCCGGGCAGCAGCGCCTTCATCGGCGGTTCCGCTGATGCGAGCTGTATCGCGCTCGGATGGGCAGTTGCTATCCCGGCACTGCTGCTCGTCCCGGTCGTGCTCGCGACGGAGATAAACATCCCGGGTCTGACCCCGTTTGTTAAGGACGTTAACACCCAGATCGCTGAAGTAAACGCTCAGTTGGATTCCGTCCGCGGGGCCCGCGAGGCCCTCGGGGTGGCGGGCGTCATCGCTGCGGCGCTGATTCTCTCCACGGTTGTGTATGACGCGTGTGGTCCGGAAGACGGGTCGTCGACAAGCTCTGCGAGCTCGGACGGCAGCTCCGAGAGCTAACGCACCTGCGATGCGCGGCCGGGAACTGATGTGACCCGGCCGCGTTTTCGTGCGTGGAGGTGGCGAAGGACGCACCTGCGGCTTGGGAAATAACGTTAAGCAACTGGTTTACTCAGAGTATTGCTATTTTGCGCCCGGCCCACTGCGCGTGCTCTCCCCAAATCTAAGGACTCCCCGTGTCACGCAAGACCCTCCCAACCTTCGCTGTCGCCCTCGCCCTGACAGGCTCCGCATTTGCGGTTCCTCCCATGGTTTCGACCTCGCCTGTGCTTCCTTCCGCGAGCGCGCAGGAGCAGTTTCGAAACAGAGGTACAGTGACCGTGGTGCAAGATCGGCAGGCTTATCTGTGGTACCCCTTTCAGCCTAACTACCTGTTGCAGGACCCCCTGCCCGTGGTCACCGTCGATAGTAACCATGACTGGATCGTTCCCGAGGGGCACGAAAGAATCAGAATTACCCCGGGACCTGACGAGAAGGTCGGCGAGCATCGTGTGGAGATCACAGCCACCTACTCTGACGGCAGCACCCAGCACGCCTGGTTTTCCGTCAACGTCGAACCCAGTGTTGCGACGATGCTGCAGCCAGCTTACGCAGCTCCGATTCGCGTCACACAGGGACACCCTATCGGGGTGGAGGGGCCGAATCTGAGCCGGAACATGGGCTTCTATACCCCCAAATCTGAGCTGCCGGGTTGGCTAAACCTGAGGACAGACGGATCGCTCATCCTTTCGCCAACTGCAGATGTGGCTCCGGGGCCTTACAAAGTTTCTACTCAGGTGCGCTACCAGGACAACTCAATCGACACCTTCGAATTCGAGGTCGAGGTTGTTGAGGCCGTGGCGGGCGTTGAACCCATCCACGGTGTTTCGACGGACCTTCCGGTTGCTCAGTTCTACGAGTCTGAAACGAGGCACGACCCTGTGACCCATCGGATATTTGGCAATGCCGCCGGCGTCGGAATCCTTCTCGGAGGCATGATTTGGGATGTTCCCCCGACGCTGCCTGAGCCGCCGGAGGAGCCTAGCGTGACGCCTCCCGAGCAACCAGAGACCCCGGGCGAGGACACACCCGAACAACCCGAAACCCCGGGCGAGGACACACCCGAACAACCCGAAACCCCGGGCGAGGACACACCCGAACAACCCGAAACCCCGGTAGCACCCCCGGTTGACACGGGCTCGTTCGATGAACCTGTGGACGCGACCTGTGTTGCGGTTGCTTCGGCAGTCGGTATCCCGATGCTGCTACTTGTCCCGTTCGCGCTCGCGACAGATCTCGAGATCCCGGGCATGGCTCCGCTTGCACGCGACGTCGGCGCGCGGATCGCCTCCGCCAACTCTGAGATCCAGAAGACCATGGGTATCCACGACCCGCATCTGTCCAGGGCAGCTAGCGAGTTCAATGCCAGGGTCACTTCTGCGCTGAACTCTCGCGAGGCCCGCGGTGCGGCGACTGTCGCAACGGCGGCGCTGATTTTCGCCGCTGCTGTTGGTGGGGCGTGCGCGCCTGTAGGTGGGGCGTCGATAAGCTCTGCGAGCTAGTGCTGCGTTTGCGTGCTTAAATGTGCGCATGGGGGAGCTCGAACTCATTCGGGGGGTGGCTGCGCGCACGCGCTCGGCCGTGGTGACGGGGCCCGCGGCGGCTAAGCTGCGCGGGCTGCATACGCTCGATCGCGTCAACAGCGTCGACCTGCTGCTGCCCGGTGCGGTGAGGGCGGCGAAATCGCGTGGGGGAGTGACGGATGCGATCTACCGCAGCGGGTACCTCGCGCCCGAGCACATCGTCGAGCACGAGGGGATCCGGGTGGCGAGCACCATCCAGATGGCCTTCGACACCTGCCGCTACTACGGCCCGCTCGCCGCGCTGGTCGTGCTCGAGTCGGCGCGTTTCCGACGCCCAGAGGTCACCGAGGCTGAACTTCTCGAGCTTGCTGGCACTCTTCCTCGCGCGAAGGGGCTGGCCATGTTCCGCCGGGTCATTGAGTATTCGGCCGCAACATCCCAAACGGCGCTCGAGACAGTCGGCCGGCACGCGCTCATCGAGGCCCGCATCCCCGGCCTCAACTCAATCCGGGGTCAAGTCAGCTTTGAATACCTCGACCTTGCTCGCTCCCACCACCACGGCAGGATGGACCTGCTGATCAACGGCTTCATCTGCGTCGAGCTGGACGGGCGCGGCAAGTACACCAGCGACATCGTCAGCCACGAGGAGCGCTTCCGCGAAAAATACCTGCTCAACCAGGGCCTGCTCGTCCTGCGCGCCGGATGGGCAGACGTCTGGGGCGGAGTGCTCGAGGCCCGCGTCGCCAGGGCAATTCGCCGCATGCGCTGCTTGGAGAACGACCCCTACGCGGGGAACGTGCCCGCACCGCTTAACGACGGCGAACTCAAACGCCGCAGAGTCCACTACGCGCGACACTGAGGTGCGAGGCTCCTTCTGGGGCGGGGGCCGGGACGCGCGTGTACGACCTCAAGCAAACGCGCCCTGGGGTTTTGTGTGTGTGGTGAGCGCCTGAGGACGTGCAGGGCGGGCGTCGGGGCGCGCGTGCTCGACCTCAAGCAAACACGTCCTGGGGTTTCGTGTGCAGCAGGCGCCTGAGGACGTGCAGGCCGGGCGCCGGGGCGCGCGTGCTCGACCTCAAGCAAATGCGTCCTGGGGTTTCGCGCGCGGCAGGCGCCTGAGGACGTGCAAGCCGGGCGCCGGGACGCGCGTGCACGACCTCAAGCAAACACGCCCTGGGCTTTTGCGCGCAGCAGGCGCCTGAGGACGTGCAAGCCGGGCGCCGGGACGCGCGTGCACGACCTCAAGCAAATGCGTCCTGGGGTTTCGCGCGCGGCAGGTGCCTGAGGACGTGCAAGCCGGGCGCCGGGACGCGCGTGCACGACCTCAAGCAAATGCGTCCTGGGGTTTCGCGCGCGGCAGGTGCCTGAGGACGTGCACGTCCCGCGCAAACAACCCCGCGCAAGGCGAAACCCCAGCCCCGGCAAACGCCGGGACCGGGGTCACAACCTCACGCCCTCACAGGCTCACACAACGATTACTCGTCGGTGCCGCCGTTCGGGTTGGGCTCGGTCGGGTCGTCGATGTGCAGGTCCTTGGCGGCCTGCTCGGCGACGGACATGTCGAGCTTGCCCTCGTTGGCCAGGCCCATGAGCGCGGCGACGACCATGGACTCAGCGTCGATGTTGTAGTAGCGTCGTGCTGCTTCGCGGGTGTCGGAGAATCCGAAACCGTCTGCACCCAGGACGATGTACTGGCCGGGGACGTACGGGCGGATCTGCTCCTGCAGGTCCGTCGCGAAGTCCGAGGTGGCGATGTACGGGCCCGAGGTCTGCTGGAGCTGGGTGGTGGCGAACGGGGTTGCCACGTCCTTGCCCGGCGACTGCAGCTTCTCCTTGGCCAGGGCTGCGCCGTCGCGGGCGAGCTCGACCCAGGAGGTGACGGAGTAGATGGAGGCGCCGACGTTGTAGTCGCGCTGGAGGATCTCCTGCGCGCGCAGTGCCTGCTTCATTCCGATACCGGAGGCGAGCAGCGAGACCGTCAGGTCCTTGTCCTCACCGCGGTCGTAGAGGTAGATGCCCTTGTGCAGGCCCTCCACGTCGAGGTTCTCCGGGCGAGCCGGCTGGTGGGTCGGCTCGTTGTAGACGGTGATGTAGTACATCACGTTCTCGCCGCCGTCGGCGCCGTACATGCGGTCGATGCCCTTGTGGATCAGGTACGGCATCTCGTAGGCGAAGGCGGGGTCGTAGGTGACCACGGCCGGGTTGGTCGACGCGAGGATCGGGGAGTGGCCGTCCATGTGCTGGAGGCCCTCGCCGAACAGCGTGGTGCGGCCGGCGGTGGCGCCGATGATGAAGCCGCGGCCCATCTGGTCGCCGGCGGCCCAGAAGTTGTCGCCGGTGCGCTGGAAGCCGAACATCGAGTAGAAGATGTACATCGGGATCATCGGCTCGCCGTGCGTCGCGTAGCTGGTGGCGGCGGCGATGAAGGAGGCCGTGGAGCCGTCTTCGTTGATGCCCTCGTGCAGGATCTGGCCGTCGGTTGCCTCGCGGTAGGACAGCTGCAGGTCGTGGTCGACCGGGGTGTAGTTCTGGCCGACCGGGTTGTAGATCTTCAGGGTCGGGAACCAGGAGTCGAGGCCGAAGGTGCGGGCCTCGTCCGGGATGATCGGCACGATGCGCTTGCCGACCTCCTTGTCGCGCATGAGCGCCTTGAACGTGCGCACGAGCGCCATGGTGGTGGCGACGTTCTGCTTGCCGGAGTCCTTGAAGTTGGCCTTGAAGGTCTTCTCGAAGTCGGGCAACTCGAGCGGGGTGTAGGACTCGCGGCGCTGCGGCAGGTAACCGCCGAGCTCCTTGCGACGCTCGTTGAGGTACTTGACCTCGTCCGCGTCCTTACCCGGGTGGTAGTAAGGCGGCTGGTACGGATCCTTCTCCAGCTCAGCGTCGGAGATCGGAATCTGCTGCGCGTCGCGGAACTGCTTGAGGTCCTCGAGTGTGAGCTTCTTCATCTGGTGGGTCGCGTTGCGGCCCTCGAAGTTGTGGCCGAGGCCGTAGCCCTTGACGGTGTGGGCGAGGATGACGGTCGGCTTGCCCTTGGTCTCCATCGCGCGCTTGTAGGCGGCGTAGACCTTGCGGTAGTCGTGGCCACCGCGGCGCAGTGCCCAGATCTCGTCGTCGGTCATGTCCTCGACGAGCTTGCGGGTGCGCTCATCGCGGCCGAAGAAGTGCTCGCGGACGTAGGCGCCGTCGTTGGCCTTGAAGGTCTGGTAGTCGCCGTCCTTGGTGTTGTTCATGATGTTGACAAGGGCGCCGTCCTTGTCCTTCTCGAGCAGCTGGTCCCACTCGCGGCCCCAGACGACCTTGATGACGTTCCAGCCAGCGCCGATGAAGAAGGCTTCGAGCTCCTGGATGATCTGGCCGTTACCGCGAACCGGGCCGTCGAGGCGCTGCAGGTTGCAGTTGATCACGAAGGTCAGGTTGTCCAGGCCGTAGAGGGAGGCCATGTGGATCAGGCCGCGGGATTCGGGCTCGTCCATTTCGCCGTCGCCAAGGAATGCCCAAACGTGCTGCTTGTCGGTGTCCTTGATGCCGCGGTCGTGCAGGTACTTGTTAAAGCGTGCCTGGTAGATGGCGTTCATCGGGCCGAGACCCATGGACACGGTCGGGAACTCCCAGAACTCGGGCAGGCCGTGCGGGTGCGGGTAGGACGGCAGGCCGCCCTCGGGGCGGGAGTGCTCCTGGCGGAAGCCGTCGAGGTCGTCCTCGCTGAGGCGGCCTTCGAGGAAGGCGCGGGCGTAGATGCCAGGGGAGGCGTGGCCCTGGACGAAGATTTGGTCGCCGCCCTGCTCAGCGTCCTTGCCACGGAAGAAGTGGTTGAAGCCCACCTCGTAGAGCGCAGCTGCGGAAGCGTAGGTGGAGATGTGGCCACCGACCTTGACGCCGGGGCGCTGGGCGCGGTGGACCATGATCGCGGCGTTCCAGCGCATCCAGCGGCGGTAACGCTTCTCAATCTTCTCGTCGCCCGGGAAGTCCGGCTCCATCGTGGTGGGGATGGTGTTGACGAAGTCGGTCGAGGACAGTGCGGGCAGCGGCACGCGCTGCGCAGAGGCGCGCTCGATGAGACGCAGCATCAGGTAGCGGGCGCGCTCGGGGGTGGTGGAGCTTAGGAGACCGTCGAAGGAGTCCATCCATTCGGCGGTTTCTTCCGGGTCTTGGTCGTGCAGATACGACGCGACGCCCTCGCGAATCACAGGAATGTTGGACTCGCGGCCGTTGCCGTTCGTGTCTTTGTTCTTGGGGTCGAGATCAGCCACGTGTGAACCTCCGTTGGTTGCAGCTTGCTTATCCCGTCCTAGCCTACTCTCCCCGCGCGAAAGCCAAAGACAGGTATTATCTCTATGTATATTTTCGCGCTCACGAGGAGGATGAACATTTGGGCACCGAGGGTGTCGGCAGCTACGCGGACCGTCTGAGCATCGCCAGCGATAGCGTCGTGCAGGAGATCGGTTGGGACGAGGACGCGGATTCCACCATTTCAGAGGACATCGAGGACACGCTGGGGAGCCCGCTTCTCGACGAAGACTCGCACGAGCTTTGCGACGTCATCTTGCTCTGGTTCCGCTCCTCGGACGGCGACCTCGTTGACGCGCTTGTCGACGCCGCCCGCAACCTCGCCGACGGCGGCCGCATCTGGCTGCTCACCCCGTCGGCCGCGTCTGCGGACGCGGTCAACCCCGGCGACATCTCCGAATCCGCTCAGCTCGCCGGACTCGTTCAGACCAAGGCCGACCGCCTCGGCGACTGGCAGGGCTCCTGCCTCACCGCTGCCGGCACCAAGAAGTAACCCTGGGCTTTGGCGCGCCCGGGTGGGCGTGTTAAAGTCTTCTGGCACGCGCCGTTAGCTCAGCTGGAAGAGCAACTGGTTTACACCCAGTAGGTCGGGGGTTCGAGCCCCTCATGGCGCACCAGATGAACGGCCCTTTTCTACTGCGGTGGGGAAGGGCCGTTGACATGTTTCACGGCATCCGAGAAACATCGATTTATCGAATCGTTGATTCCAGGCCCCTGAAAGAGGATCAGCGTAGGGGGTGAGAGTCGCCGGCGCCGATGCATGCCCTATCTGTTGCTGTGCCGGCTTCACGTTTGCGTCCGCAAAATTAAAAAGGCCGACAGCTGCTGCCGCATCTATTGCGGAAGCGAGCCACTGAAATCTCAGGTTCGTCTGCTGTCACCTATAGACCGAGTGAGTGAACAAATACGTGTGGCTCTCCAAGCGATGAGACTTCCCAGTCGTCGATGTTCACGACGGGTCGTCCTTGTCTCCCCTCCTGCGGTTGTCCCTTGAGCATCCCCATTACCCACTGAGCAACAAACACGGTGCACCGGTCCCTTGTCACTGGGCTGCTAATCATTTCGCCAAGCTTTGCGACCTTCACGTTGCGTTCGAACCTCACCCTGCGACACACAGGAAGTTCTATGTTTCCCACTTGAATCGTGGTCGCCGACAAGCCGCCCCAATGTTGAGCCTTGTCGCTTCTTGGGGCGAATTTTGCGTCACCAGCCGTACTGCTCGGCCATGCTGGCGACAGCGGCGCATTTGTCTGGGTCGTCGATGTATCCCTTTTCACACCCATGCATCAATTGGATTTCTCCGGAGGTAGGGTTCGGATTGCCATTCTCGTCGTACCCATACCCGCATATCGAGTTTGCGCACGTGCCGCCCTCTGCGTGCGGGATCTTGCTCAGGTCTTTTATGCCTCCGGGAGGGCAATCCGAGAGGACTGCGGCAAACCCACCGCCGGGACACTCCGCTACACCTTTCTCTGCGATGCCCTGCCGATAGCAGTCGTCTGAATAAACGATGGTGCCGTCGGACATGCGGGCGGGACCTGGCCTGTCTGTGATGATGCATTCCACGATGTAGGGCGCTTCGGCCTGGGGCACCAAAGTTTCCGGCTCCACTGCAGGGGCTGTTTCCGTTGCCGTGGTTGCGGTCGTTGTGACGGATGTGGTGGCTGTGGACGAAATTGCGGCGGATGCGCTTGAGGACGTGGATGTTGTCTCGCTCGTCGTTGAAGCGGAGTCACTTTCATCAGACCCGCAGGCGACGAGTGCTCCCGTGAGAAGTAGGCACGCGGCGAAAGACTTGGATCGAGGCATAGGAGGGCCCTTCTAGGGTTAGTGGCGGGAGGGGGAAAGGGGGATCGAGTGTTTTGGTCACCCGCCTACTGATGACGCTAATTGTGACGCTGCGCTTGTCGGCGAGGCACACAGGGGGCGGGCTGGAGGAATGCTCAGCCGTGATGCATCTGGTGGGTGAGACGCGGTTGCGGCCAGTGACTCTGGTTCGCTCCTCGCGAGCCGCTACAGGCTCGTGCGAGTTCGAGCTCCTGCGCCAGTCTTCTGTATGATCTTGAGCTCTCGATGCCGCATCGGAGCCGAATGCTAATGATGCGAGTGCCGGGAAGTCAGCTCGCCCTAGGGCCACCTCCAAGAAGCGTATCTAGTAACCGTGGCCTTCGGTGGTGTCGGTGTAGGCGCCAAACTCAATGTGTGCTGGGGGTTGTCCTTCAGGCGTTGGGCTGGGTATCGTTATCCATAGAAACCGGCGACAAGTCCTCCAGGGGAGGACTTCCTACCTCGATAGGTGGGATAGCCGGTTTCATTACGTTTAAGCCCGTCCCCAGGGGGTGAAAATGCTGGCGAGGGTGGGCGCGATGCAAGGCTCGTACCATGTGCATTTCCTCCCTTCGAGGTGTCTTTGAGTCGCCCAGAGCGCGTAGTCGGCGACTTGGAGGCCCCAGGCGGATTGAGCGGTCCAGACGCAGAGAGTGATGTCACGGCGAATTTGCTGGCACACTTCGTTGACTGCTTCGTAGGCAGCTTGGCGGATGCCTTTCGTACCGAACTCTGCCACGACTACGAAAAGCTCATCGTCAGGTTCAGACACTTTGATCGCCACTTCTTTGAGATGCAGGTACCAGGCCAATTCGTAGAGACGCATGGGGCCTGCATCTTTGA
>NZ_JAYWLR010000025.1:0-20274 GCF_040946405.1 Corynebacterium sp. LK2510
TGTTCCAGCGATCTGTGCAAACTCCGAGGAGTCTGATGTTTAACCATTCTGGACTGCGTTCATGGTCACGCCCGTGGATTGCAGTCCTCACAGCGCTGGCGATGGTCCTCGTGACCGTTGGCATCCAGTCGCCCCCTAAAGCTAATGCCGCAGAGGTGCAGCCCACCGGAATTCAGTTTTCACTGACAGACCCTGACCGTAATCCAGTAACGGAACTCAATGAGACGACTCCATACATATTCTCGTTTGAATTCCAGGTCCCCGACGGTACAAGTCCCGGCGACCAATTTACGGTTACCCTTCCAGAGTCGTTCTCCGTGGTGGAAAGGAATTTGGCGTCGCTTGGCGACGGAGCAATCGCCACCGTGGACGGCAATGTAGTCACAGTGACCTTCGGGGAAGGCATCGGTGGACAAATCGATATTCGCGGAGGCCTCGAGGTGGTCGCGAAGTACAATCACTCAGGTCCGGATGGTGGAGATGTTGACGTTTCCGTAACGGTTGGAAAGCAGTCCGTTTATGAGAAAATTCTCAAAGGATCCGGGCCTCCTCCGAATCCACCGATGACGATCAACAAATGGTCTGGGTGGGAGGTCGACGGGAAAAACTTTGGGACGTTGGAGAATTTGAAGATCCACCGAGCGGACCACAATTATCAGTGGATCAAGCCCGCTGAGGGACAAGTGTTTGCGCACTGGTTTATTGAGCTGAACAACTGGCAGGGGAACAACCCTCCCGAAGTCATTGGGCAAAACGTCATTGTCACTGACAAGCTCGCCGGATTGCCGGCCGGATTCAGTCCAGCAGTGGTACCGGCCGTAGAGGGAGCGCTCAATCAGCAGCAGTTGGATGCACAGCTCGAAGGATCATATTTGAGGAACTTTTTCTCTGTAGCTGTTCGAGATGAGGGAAAAGTTGTCCCGTATCCGGAGCTTGGAAATCAGGGTGAGACGGCGAACTTCATCACCTTCGAAAGAGACTCATTCACGTTTCGCGTGTCGGACTACCTTCAGTCAATTGGTGTGAACCCTTCGGATAAAGCTCAGTACGCAATTAACTACTATTCCCTTGTTCCAGCGGTCAGTGCCAATATCAGTAATTCGGCAACCGTCACATCTGATGAATTTACTACTCCTGGTACCGATGTGGGTTGGTACAAGTCCGTTGACACAATTGGGTGGATTGACAGAAAATCGCCCGTAACGACGCTTACGGTCAACAAAGTTTGGTGTGATGTTAACAAGGTCTGCAGTGATATGGACCCGGGGGTCGCTCCGGACCTGAGCGTCGAATTCGAGCTTCTTGCCAATGGTCAACCGGCCAAATTGTCTGATGGAACCCTAGCTCCCAAGTTGATGATTAAACCGGGGGAAACGTCCGTAATGTGGTCCGACTTGCCGACCCAATCCTACCCGTTGGTTCCTATTGTCTATACGGTCAAGGAAGGTCCGGTAGCAGGCTTCACATCGAAAGTCAGTGGGCCCTTTACTCCAGATTTGACTAACCCTTCAAAAATCCCAAATGGCGCGATCACAGTAACAAACACCGGCGCACCGATTTCGACGACCACGCCGTCGTCGGAAACGTCGACGACCACGCCGTCGTCGGAAACGTCGACGACTACGCCTGCGACGACCACGCCGTCGTCGGAAACGTCGACGACTACGCCTGCGACTGTGACTACGACGCTCAACGCAATTCCTCCGAGGCCGTCGGCTGATCCGTCTACCTCGACAACGTCGACGCCGACGGGACCGAACAAGGTTCCTCCGGGGCCGACAGTTGGCCCGATGACATCGACAGTGAAGCCGACCCCAAGTCCAGCCGCGTCTCAGCCGAAGGCTCAGCAGACTAGTGCTCCGGCATCGCAGCAGAAGTCTGCTCAGCCGCAGCAGCGCACGCTGGCCAACACGGGTGCTAACACCACGACCATCGCTCTGGTCGCGTTGGTGATGCTGGTCATCGGCGGTTCGATGATCATTGTTCGCCGCCGCGCACAGTAAACAGCGCACGCGGTAGAAGTCTCCGCACCAAGCCCCGGCACTGATCTTTACGATTAGAGCTGGGGCGTTGGTATATGCCCACTCTTTGTCTCCAGTCAGGAGCAAACAACTCTGACGCGAGTCCACGTAGTCGCGCGGCGTAGCGATCGATCTTCTTTGCGTCACGAGATCGGTCTGCGCGGATTCCCCCGGGTGCTGGTCTTGGAATAGACACACAGGCCAAAGCCTTCGCAAGTGCACCGGTCTTTCCGATCTCCCGTCATCAAGCGACGAAGCGCACCAGACCTCGCTGGAGCATGGGCACTCGCGCCATTGGAGGGCCGGGGGAGGGGTTGCCTGGGGCAATCTGTCGCCCGCCCCCTACTGCGCCTCCCGGTGCTACTCTCGGGCTTGTATCATCCACTGAGTTTTGCCTAGTGACGAGGGAGTTTGCATGTCTGATTTCACCGGAAAAGTTGCCCTCGTAACCGGTGCCGGTTCTGGTCTGGGCCAGGCCATCGCCGAGAATCTGGCGTCGAAAGGCGCCAAGGTCGTCGTCTCGGATCTGAACTTGGAGGCGGCAGAGAAGGTTGTCGAAGAGATCAAGCAGGCCGGCGGCGAGGCAGTGGCGTTCAAAGCTGACACCTCGAACGCTGAGCAGAACAAGGAGGCGGTCGAATTTGCTGTCGAGACCTACGGTTCGCTGGAGCTCGCAGTCAACAATGCCGGTATCGGTGGTCAGACCGCCAAGGTTGGTGAGCTGGACATTGCTGACTGGGACAAGGTCATCGCCGTCAACCTATCTGGTGTAGCGTACGGAAACCGCTACCAGATCGAGCAGTTCTTGAAGCAGGACAACACCAACGAGACAGCGATTGTGAACATGGCCTCGATTCACGGTGAGGTCGCTGCTCTGGGGCACGCCGCGTACACCGCCGCGAAGCACGGAGTTGTCGGCCTGACCAAGAACGCGGCTGCTGAATACGCTGAAGCGGGCATCCGCATCAACGCCGTCGGTCCGGGCTACATTGCCACCCCGCTGCTCAACGAGCTTCCTGACGACTTCCGCGAGACGCTCGTGTCTAAGCACCCCCTTGGTCGCCTTGGCCAGGCTGACGAGGTTGCTAACCTCGTGGTCTTCCTCCTCAGCGACGAAGCTTCCTTTATTACAGGGAGCTACCACCTTATCGACGGCGGCTACACCTCTGTTTAGAACCCGAAAAACCTAGTCGCCCCGGCCCGATGTGAGCCTTACGCCCACATCGGGCCGACGCGTGTCTCCACCCCGAGCGGTTCGACGTGGACTAGGGTCTCTGCTCCGCCGAGCTCGCGGGCGATGCCTTCTTCGACGATGTCGGCATGCGTGTGGGAATAATCGACGGTCCAGTCGCCCGGGACCTGCATGATCACGCTGACAAAGCGGTCGCGGCCGAAGGCGACAGCTCTCACGGAGGTGAACTCGACGCCGTGTTCGGCGGCGACGGAGTCGAGGAAGGCGTCGATAGTTGCGAGTTCGTCGTCGGGAAGCGCCTCCGATAACAAGCCGACGATCGATTCCTTCAAGAGGCGGTAGCCGGTGAAGAGGATGTTGATGCCGACTCCCAAGGCGATCAGGGGATCGAGGGCGTGCCACCCTGTCAGGGTGACGAGGAAGATGCCGATGAGGACGCCGACGGTTGTCCAGACGTCGGTAAGCAAATGGTGCCCGTCGGCGTTGAGTGTTGCGGATCGGTACTTCTTGCCGGCGCGGATCAGCGCGATACCGACGACCAGATTGATGACGGCGGCCGCGGTGGACAACACCACACCTAACGTGGGTTGCACGATTTCTTGCGGGTGGATGAGGCGGTCGATGGCCGTGTAGATGATCGCCACGCCAGCGATCAGGATCATTGCGCCTTCCACTTGGGCCGAGAAGTATTCTGCCTTGGCGTGGCCGAACGGGTGGTTGTCGTCGGCAGGCTTAGCCGAAATCCTTAGCGCCCACAGGCCGACGGCTGCGGCGACGACGTTGATGACGGACTCGATGGCATCGGAGAGGAAACCGACGGAACCGGTTACCACCGCGGCTGCGAGTTTGAGGCCGAAAGCGGAGATGGCGGCGCCGATGGAGAGCCACATGAACTTCTCCAACAGTCTTTGCTCGCGCGCGATCTCGGGCGGGGCTTCGGCAAGGTTGATAGACACGGGGATCCTTCGAGGTTGGGGCGCGCGGCCGCACTCGCGGCACGACCGTTCGGCGCCGTGGTTCACGGTTCCGAAGGTCTCGTTCACTCCCCGTGGAGCTGACAGGCCGGGCGAAAGCGCCAGTGTGTCGACCTGCCACGACTATCCGGCGTGGAGCCGGGCAGCGGATCTACTCCCCTTCAACGACACTCAGCGTAGCACGGCGCAGAGTACAGACGGTAGGCTGGGGCGACGTTAACCCACTGGTAAGGAGTGTTTTCACATGGGACGCTGGGTCATCGCAATCATCGGTGCCGTGATCGGTGCGCTGTTTTTCGGGTGGCTGCTGGGCATGCTCGGAGTAAGCGGAATGCTCTACACGATTGGCGTGCTTGTCGGATCCGCGGTGACATCGTCGCTGGCGGGTGCTCTCGCCCGTCCGCGCTAACACCCCACCCGCTAGCGGGCGAGAATTACCGCGCGATCCGCATGACGCGGTGCGCGATGCCCGCATCGAGGTATTCTGGGCCCTCGGCGACGAACCCGAACTGCCCGTAGTAATTGGTCAGCCCGGATTGTGCCTCGATGACAAGATCCCCGGGCCAGCGCGTGGTGTACTCGATCGCTGCGCGCACCAGTTCCGGGCCAAGCCCGGTTCCGCGGGCGGCCGGTGAGACCACGTAGCGGCCGAATCGCGGACCGTCGGGGGTAGGGAAGACACGCCCGCACGCGAGCAACTCGCCATCATCACCCCACGCGAGTACGTGGCGGGTCTCCGGATGCGCGTCGATGGCGTCAATCTCCGGGTAGGCACAATTCTGCTCCACCACGAACACATCGACGCGGAGACGAAACAGCCGGTAGGCCTGCTCGGCGGTGAGCTCCGTCAGCGCGACGAATGAGATCATGCGGGGGAGTAGGGCTCGAGGCGCTTCGTGCGCCCGTAGGCGAGTCTGCGGTGGGTCTGCTCGAACGGCCCCGGAATGCCGCGGGCCTCCATGGCGCTTGCCAGTACCAAGGTGATGAGCCACACCAGCACGCCGACCGCGGTCTTGCCGGTGACTGTCGCGTCCAGTCCCAACCCAAGCCCGAACGGCATGACGAGTGCGACAAACAGGAACGACTGGGCGAGGTATCCGCTCATGGAGCGCTTTCCCAGCGCGACAAAGGGATACATCCACGCCGGGGCCGTGGTGGTGCCATGGGCTGCGAACTCGGCGTGCATCCGTTTTTGGATCGGGTTCACGGCGAGAGCAAGCCCGGCGAGAATTCCGGGGCCGGTAAGCAGGCCGACTGTGCTGTTGATCATGGACAGGGGCAGCTCGAGTGCGGGGTCGATCACGCCGACGGCAGCCAGCCCCAGCGGCAGCCCGACTGTCACGACCACGGCTGCCGCAATGCCCACCCATGTCAGAAGCACTCGGCGGTGCGTGTCAACGTCAGTCAGGTAGCCTTCGCGGGCCCAGACAATCCCGAGGAGAACCAGCGCGCCAATCGAGATGACGGCGACGGGCAGGCTCACAGCGACAGGAACCGCAGCCTGGGCGTTTGAGGCCAAGTAAGCGCCCAGCGTGTCCAGGTCCCCGGCTGGGGCGCGCAGCTCAGGAAGATACGCCGAATCCGTCATGTACATGGCGACAGAGCTAACGGCGGTGATCACGATGGTCAGCCCCAGGGCACAGTAGACGGTGATGCGCAGTGCCTTTGTCGGCGCCGTGAGCATGAGTGCCGCAACAATTCCGATCGCCCCGTAGACGCTCATGATGTCGCCGTAAAACAGCAAAAACATATGCGCGAAGCCAAACAGGGCGAGAAATCCGTAGCGACGGATGAGCACCTTTCGTGCTGCGGCGGGTGGGTAGCCCTTGCGGTGCAAGCTGGCGGCGATGAGGCCAAAACCGAACCCGAGGAGAGTGGTGAACATCGGCAGTCCACGGACGTGGACAAACATTGCCGCGAGTACCGCGACGACCGAGTCGACGCTACTGCCTGGGTGGATCCCCCCGAGTGTGGCGCCAGGGTCGGTCCCGTTGTCGAGGAGCCAAGCCTGGGAGACGTTGGCGGTGGCGATTCCGAGAAGGGCTAGTCCGCGGGCTAGGTCGGGGACGATGAGGCGGGGAGCAGGTTTCACGGGGGCAACCATAGCAAGCGGGGCGTTGTCTGAGCGATGATTCAGATGGAACAGGTGTAATCTGGCGTTCCTACAGCTTGCTCGTGTGTTGTGTGGGAAGGATTTTGCCGTGACGATTGTGCGCCGCCGGGGCCGTGTTGGAGTGCTAGCGAGTGCCGGAGCGCTGGCTGCGGTCGTGGTTTCCGCGTTCGCGCCCAATGCGTCAGCCGAGGAGATCGACCCCAACTACGTGTGGCACTCCGACCCAGTCTCGACGTTCCTTGCCGGCAAGCCCTTTGGCACCGAGGTGCTCCACCGAGTGCCCGGGTCCTTCCACGACGCTCCCCGCCGCCCCGAATCAGACGGGCACACCTCTGTCTACGGTCCCGGCACTCCGGTCTACGTGGGCGATAACATGTGCACCGTGGCCGCGGCCGGGCACGACGCCGAGGGCCGCAAGGTGGCGCTGACCGCAGGCCACTGCGGCGGCCCGGGCGCGAACGTCACTTCGGCGGACACTCCGGAGGTGGGGGCGTCGGGGACCGTTGTCACCGCCGATCCCGCGCTCGACTACGCGGTCATCGAACTCGGCTCCAATGCGGAGGTTAGCCGCAGCTACAACGGGGTGACCGTCAACGACATCGGCGGCGCACCGCGGCGCCCGGGTGAGGTCGTGTGCAAAGACGGCGTCGCTTCCGGCCACACCTGTGGCGTGACCCTGCATGACTGGGGGACGGAGAACATTGCCCACGTGTGCGCCATGCCGGGCGACTCGGGTGCCCCGCTGGTCGTTGGCGACCGCATGGTGGGCATCGTCGCGGGCGGGATCGTTCCCGCCGCGCAGAACCTGCCGTGCTACAGCCCGCTGCAGGGCCCAATCCACGGGCCGACCCGCAGCGCGCGGATGGACTCGGTGCTGAACTCGCTCAACGCCAGCGACGCGCCGGGCCGCGGGTTTACGCTCCCAGAGCGTTAAGCACCGCGTCGTGCAGGTGGCCATTGGTGGCCACCGCGTCGCCACCGTGCGGCCCGTCCTCGCCAGCCAGCGAGGTGAAACGGCCGCCGGCCTCGGTCACCAGCAGCGCCAGGGGAGCGAGGTCCCACAGCGAGACCTCTGGCTCGGCCGCGATGTCGACCGCGCCCTCGGCAACGAGGCAGTAGGAGAAGAAATCGCCGAACCCGCGCAGGCGCCAGTTCTGCTCGGTCAGGGCGATGAAGTTGTCCTGCAACCCGCGTGCGGTCCATCCTTCGAGCGATGACATGGACAGGGAGGCGTCGTCAAGCTTGGCCACGCCAGAGACCTGCAGGCGCTTGAGTGGGCCGCCGTTGAAGGAGCGCCAGGCGCCGGCGCCGGAGGAGGCGTACCAGCGTCGCGTCAGGGCGGGGGCGGAGACGACGGCGGCGACGGGGGAGCCGTCGACAAGCAATGCGATCAGCGTCGCCCAGACGGGCACGCCGCGCACAAAGTTCTTCGTGCCGTCGATGGGGTCGATGACCCACTGGCGGCCCTCAAACGCGGCCTGGCCGCCGAATTCCTCGCCGAGGATCGCGTCGCCCGGGCGGGCCTCCTCGAGTTTGGCGCGCAGTGCTTTCTCCACGGCGAGGTCGGCGTCGGAGACGGGTGTCATGTCCGGCTTGGACTCCACGGTCAGATCCGCGGCCTCGAAGCGCTCCATGGTCAGCGAGTCGGCGATGTCGGCCAGCTCGAGGGCGAGTGCGAGGTCGTCTGCGTAGTTAGGCATGACTGTTAAGCCTAGCGGCAATGTCGTCGACCATTCGCGCATTACCCGCCACGCACCACCTCACCCCTCCCGCGTCAACCTTTGTGGCGGTGCCGCCAACGGCCTCGATCAGGGCCTTGCCCGGAAGCCAGTCCCAGTCCGCGACGCTGTGCTGCAGCCATGCCCCGAACTGCCCGGAGGCGATGTTGGCCAGGTCGATCGACCCCGCGCCGCCCATGCGAAGGGTCGCGGCATCGCGCGCCACGCTCAGCCACGTCTCGCGGACGGCATCGTCGCGCATAAACGTCGGGTGGAGGTAGGTCACGAGGGCTTCCTCGCTTATCGACGCCTCCCGCAACCGCCCCAGCTCCCGCCCGTTGCGCGTCGCCACACCGTGTGACGCCACCCACGTCGTCTGCGTCGCCGGGCGGCTCACAGCCCCGACCACGATTTCGTCGCCGCCGGTCAGTGCGAGCGCCGAGCAGAAGTAGTCCGAACCCTGGGAAAAGTTGAACGTGCCGTCGACCGGATCGATGACCCACGTGCGCCCGCTTGCAGACGCTTTCGCGGCACCTTCTTCACCAACGATCCCGTCGGCGGGGCGCAGCGCCTCGAGCACCGTCGTAGTGAACTCCTCCGCGGCGCGGTCGGCATCCGTGACGACATCGGAGATCGACGTCTTGTAGTCGGTGCTCAGGCCCTCGTCGCGCATGTGCAGCGCGAGCTCGCCGGCGTGGGTGACGAGTGCCCGGGCGAGCTCGGCGTCGTCGGCGCTGGCGTGGGTGGCAATGAACTGGTCGGTTGTTTCGGGGGCAGCCATGTCGTTCATTATGGTCAATGAGCCCGCGTGCTTCAGCGCGAAGAAGCACGCGCCGGGCAGCAGGCTAGACTGTGGGGCTATGCATCCCGAGACCTCGTCACGCATCCAGAACCTTGATTCGACGCTTACCACCATCGAAAAAGTGATGGATCTCGAGGAGATGGCTGCCCGTGCACGCGAGCTCGAGCAGCAGGCGGGGGACCCGTCGCTGTGGGACAACCCCGAGCACGCGCAGAAGGTGACCACGGAGCTGTCCAACGTCCAGTCGCGCCTGCGCAAGATCACCTCGCTGCGCACCCGCGTTGACGATCTTCCCGTCATGGTGGAGCTCGCCGAAGAAGAGCAGGACCCGGCGCTTGTCACCGACGAGCTGGCATCGCTGGAGGAGCAGCTCGGCTCGCTAGAGGTGCAGACCATGCTCTCCGGCGAGTACGACGAGCGCGAAGCCGTGGTGAACATCCGCTCCGGCGCAGGCGGGGTCGACGCTGCCGACTGGGCCGAGATGCTCATGCGCATGTACGTGCGCTGGGCGGAGAAGAACGGCCACAAGGTCGACGTGTACGACATCTCCTACGCGGAAGAAGCTGGCATCAAATCCGCTACCTTCGCCGTGCATGGGGAGTACATGTACGGCCAGCTGTCGGTGGAGCAGGGAGCACACCGCCTCGTGCGCATCTCGCCCTTCGACAACCAGGGCCGCCGCCAGACCTCGTTCGCCGAGGTCGAGGTTCTTCCCGTGGTGGAGCAGACAGACCACATCGACATCCCGGACTCGGACATCCGCGTCGACGTCTACCGCTCCTCCGGTCCCGGCGGGCAGTCGGTGAACACCACCGACTCCGCGGTGCGCATCACCCACATTCCGACAGGCATCGTCGTGACCTGCCAGAACGAGAAGTCCCAGATCCAGAACAAGGCCTCGGCCATGAACGTTTTGCAGTCCAAGCTGCTCGAGCGCAAGCGCCAGGAAGAGAAGGCGGAGCTCGACGCGCTCGGTGCCGGCGGCAACGCCTCCTGGGGCAACCAGATGCGCTCCTACGTGCTGCACCCGTACCAGATGGTGAAGGACCTGCGCACGAACTACGAGGTGGGGGATCCGCAGAAGGTGCTCGACGGCGACCTCGACGGCTTTCTTGAGGCCGGAATCCGGTGGCGCATGGCGCAGTCCCAGGAGAACGCTGAGTAGTTTTCTGCCCCACCTGTAACGGGTAGGGTTGGGCGGGTGATCAGATTCTCGGACGTGACCAAGATCTACCCCACCTCAACCCGGCCAGCGCTGGACAACGTCTCCTTTGAGATCCAGGACGGCGAGTTCGTCTTCCTCATCGGCCCGTCCGGTTCTGGCAAGTCGACGTTTTTGCAGTTAATGATCCGCGAGGAGAACGTCGATAGCGGTGACATCTACTTCAACGACTTCCACGTCAACGCCCTTAAGGGTCGCGAGATCAACCGCCTGCGCCAGTCCATCGGCTACGTGTTCCAGGACTTCCGCCTGCTGCCCAAGCTCAACGTCTACGACAATGTGGCGTTCGCCCTCGAGGTAACGGGCAAGTCCAAGTCGCGCATCTCCAAGCTCGTGCCCGAGGCGCTCGAGCTCGTCGGCCTAGACGCGAAGGCGAACCGCATGCCCAACGAGCTCTCTGGCGGCGAACAGCAGCGCGTGGCGATCGCCCGTGCCTTTGTCGATAGGCCCCCGCTCGTTCTTGCTGATGAGCCCACGGGCAACCTCGACCCGGCCACCGCCGACGAGATCATGGGCCTGCTCGCCCGGATTAACCGCCTTGGTTCCACCGTGGTCATGTCCACTCACAATGCCCGCGCCGTCGATGACATGCGCCAGCGCGTCATGGAGCTGCACCTGGGCAAACTTGTCCGCGATGACCAGCACGGTGTGTACGGAAGGGGCAACCGCTAATGAACTACGCATTTGTCGTGCGCGAGGGCCTCAAAGGCCTCGGTCGCAACATCACCATGACCGTCGCCCTTGTGATCACCACCGCGCTGTCGCTCGTGCTCGTGGGCGCCGGCATTATGATCTCGCAGGCCACTTCGGAGACGAAGGACCTCTACCTCGACCGCGTCGAGGTGATGGTGGAGCTCGACGAGGACATTTCCGCGACAGATACTGACTGCTCGAGTACCGCCTGCCGCGAAGTGCGCGACACCCTGCAGGCCGACGACCGCGTTGAACAGGTCACGTTCCGCTCCCGCGAGCAGTCCTACGAGCGCTTCGTCGAACTGTTCCAAGACACGGAACCCGAGCTCGTCCGCGAGACCGCCCCCGACGCGTTGCCCGCCGCGCTGCACGTGCGCCTGAACGACCCCACGGACCCGGCGCCTATCGACGCCGTCCGCGACATGCCCCAGGTCGCCGTCGTGACCGACCAGGCGGATACCGTGCGCGAGGCCGCAGGCACAATGGACACCTTCCGCAACGTCGCATTCCTCGTCGCGGCTGCCCAGGCCCTGGCGGCGCTGTTCCTCATTGCCAACATGGTTCAGCTCGCGGCATATAACCGTCGTGAGCAGATCGCCATCATGCGCATGGTCGGCGCCTCGCGCTGGTTTACCCAGGCACCGTTCGTGCTGGAGGCGGCCGTGTCCGTGCTTGTTGGCGGAATCATCGGAACCCTTGCGGCCTGGCTGTCCAAGCGTTACGTGGTCGACCCGATGCTCAGCGACCTCTATGCGGCCCAACTCATTGCACGTGTGCCCGACTCTGCGGTGTGGATCATCATGCCGGTTGTCACGTTCGTGGCCGTTGCCTTGGGCGCTGTCGCAGCTCAGGTGGCTCTGCGCAGTTACGTGAGAAAGTAGCAGGTAAACTGCTCCTAGTTATGGCCAAGAAAAAGAAGAAGCAGACTCACGCAGGGACGATCGCGTCGAACCGCAAGGCGCGGCACGATTACACGATCCTGGATTCGTACGAGACAGGCATCGTGCTCGTCGGTACCGAGATCAAGTCGCTGCGCGAGGGCAAGGCGAGCTTGGTCGAGGCGTTCGCCACCATCGACAATGGCGAAGTGTGGCTGCGCAACCTCCATATTCCGGAGTACTCGATGGGTTCGTGGACGAATCACTCGCCGCGGCGTACCCGCAAGCTGCTCATGCACCGTAGGGAGATCGACTCGCTCGAGGGCAAGCTTCGCGACGGCAACCGCACTCTCGTCCCGCTCTCCCTCTACCTCAAGGAGGGCAAGGCGAAGGTCGAGCTGGGCCTGGCCCAGGGTAAGCAGGATTACGACAAGCGCCAGGCCATCAAGCGCCGCACCGAGGACCGCGAGATCGCGCGCGACCTTGGCCGCAAATTTAAGGGGATCAAGGCATGAAAAAAGCACTCATCACCGGAGCCTCGCGCGGCATCGGCCGCGCCATTGCGCTCGAGTTGGGTTCCGACCACCACGTCTACGTCGGCGCTTCCCGGGATGCGGGGGAGGTCGTGGACATGCTCCCGAGCGCCGAGCCCTTCGAGGTCGATCTGCGTGACCCGGAGGCGATCGCGGCGGCGTGCGCGAAGATTGACGAGCTCGATGTGCTCGTCCACGCTGCTGGCGTCTACCCCAGGGGGCCGTTCGATGAGCTCACGGAAGAGCAGTGGCGCGACGGCTTCGACACCAACGTCCACGCCGCGATCCACTTGGTGCGCGAGTTTTTGCCCGCTTTACGACGCTCCCAGGGCCTCATCCTCACCATCAACTCCGGCGCCGGATTCCACGGAGTGGAGGAAGGCAGCATCTACTGCGCGTCGAAGTACGCCCTGAAGGGCTTCACCGACGTCCTGCGTCTGGAGGAGCAGGGGAGGGTCCGCGTCACCTCGCTGCACCCCGGCCCGACCGATACCGACATGATCGCCGGCGACGACCGGCCGAAGATGCAGGCGTCCGACGTGGCCAAGGCCGTGCGCCTCGCCGTCGTCGCCGGGCCCGACACCGTCATCGACTTCCTGCGCATGACACCCTTGCGCAAGTAGCAGTCGCCGAGTAAAGTCAACTCTCCTACGATTCCCGTAGTTAATGGGGCTGATTTTGGTTTCGACTTCATTGACCAAGCCAGGGGAAGCGTGCCGGTGCAGGCTGGAGACCACCGTAAGCGTCGCAGCAACCAATAAGCGCAGAGAAGAACTCTCAGCGTGACTACGCCCTCGCTGCCTAAGAGCTAGCGACCGCGTGTCTGTCAGGCCGGGCTCGTCCCCGACCCGGTACCTGGCATCGACTTAGGGGACTTGCCCAAGGGCTGTGTCAGTGCGGCCTGCGGGGACTTTTCACACTGACTGGGCCCGTCATCCGGACATGTTCGCCTGATCCGGAGGGCCGAGCAGAGACCTTGCGCGGACTGCGCACGGAGAAGCCCTGGCGCGGTGATGAAGGACCCGGGTTCAATTCCCGGCAGCTCCACCGATTGAGGCGGGCCCCAGACCAGCAACGGTCTGGGGCCCGCCTCATTTCTGCGTTACGGAGCAAGAGACGGTCGTTGAGAGTGAAAGGCGATCGCGGACGGGAGCAACGTTGCGTAAGTGTCCCTCCCTGGAGTATTGAAAACGAATTCCAATAGTTGCTAGGATTCTTTCGTTAGCCCGGCATCGAGCGCGCGTGAGCGCTCAGGCCGCCGGCACGGAAAGGATCCAGTGAAAACGCATGCGCTTGTTCTGACGAGCATAAGCCTCGTGGCGGTCGCCGCCGCGGCTCTGTGCATCGGCCCAGTGACAACGCCTATCCGGGACGTTGTCGCTGCGATCGCGGCGATGGCCTCGGGGGACAAGCTCTCGGCGACGGAGATCCTGATCACGCAGATTCGCCTTCCGCGGATTCTCACCTGCGCGCTCGTGGGCGGGGCGCTCGCGGTCGGGGGAGCGGCGATGCAGGCAGTCTTTCGTAATCCGCTGGCGGAGCCAGGTATCACCGGTGTTGGCGCGGGTGCCGCCTGCGTTGCGGTGGCAACCATCGTTACAGGTCTTGCCGCGACCCACCCCGTGCTGATGTCCCTCGGCGCGTTCGCCGGCGCGCTGCTGGCCACGTTCCTCGTGCAGGCTGTGGGCTCGCGCGGCTCCAACGCGACACTTCTGCTGGTGGGCGTCGCGCTGAACTCATTTCTCGGCGCTGTGATCGCGGCGATGGTGGCTAACGCCCGCGATTCCGAAGACGCGCGCTCGGCCATGTTCTGGCTCAATGGCGACCTCACGGGCAGCACATTCGCGAACGTTGCACTCGTGGTCGGGCCGGTTCTGCTCGGATCCGCCGGCGTGGTGATCCACGCCCGTGAGCTCAACTTGTTTGCCCTGGGCGAAGCGACGGCTCAGTCCAGCGGTGTGGCCGTCAAGCGCGTCTCGCACACCGTTCTGGCGTGCGCGGCCTTGGCTACGGCGGGAGCGGTGGCGACTACGGGCGTGATTTCTTTCGTGGGCTTAGTCGTGCCGCACCTCATCCGCCTCGTCGCGGGCGCTGACCACCGCTTCCTTCTGCCCGCGAGCTTCCTAGTGGGGGCGAGCTTTCTCATCGTGGCCGACACCGCCGCGCGCATGCTGTTCAATCCGGTGATTCTGCAGACCGGTGTGATCACTGCGTTGATCGGTGCGCCCTTCCTCCTGTTCCTTGTTCTCCGCGGAGGGCGAACCGTATGAGCATGCAGAACGTGGGCGTGCAATTGCGCGATCTTTCCGTGGCCTACGGCGCCCGAACGGTTATCGACGTCCCGTGTCTCGAACTCGCGGCGGGAAAAGTGCACGGCCTGATCGGGCCCAACGGGGCGGGAAAATCAACGCTGATCAAGGCGGTGTTGGGGCTCACCAAGCACTCCGGTGAAGTCCTTGTGGACGGCCGCGACATGGGGCAGTTGTCGGCTAAGGCGCGAGCGCGGGTCATGAGCTACATCGCGCAAGAGGCGCTGGATCCCACGCCGTTCACCGGGCGCGAGGTCGTAGAAATGGGCCACTATTCCCACACCGGCCTCACCGCAGCGCTCAAAGCCCGCAGGGTTGACGCGGCACTCGCCCTGACCGGTGCCGACGCATGGGCGGACAGACCCACGGCTGCCACCAGTGGCGGCGAGCGCCAACTCACGGCGCTGTCCCGGGCGTTTGCTCAAGATTCCGCCCTCATGCTTCTCGACGAACCCCTAAGCGCCCTCGACGTACGCCACGAGCTCTCGGTCTTGAAAGCTCTGTCGCGATGGGTTGCTGAGAATCCGCAACGAACAGTGGTCATGGTGCTCCATGACCTCACCCTCGCCGCGCGCTTCTGCGACGAGCTGGTGCTGCTCGCACCCGGCGAGCGCGGCGCCACCGTGTTCGCCCGTGGCGCGCCGGAAGGTGTGCTGACCCGCAACAACATCCAGGCGGTGTTCGACATTGACGCTGCAGTAGAACGCAGCCCCGTCACGCACAAACTCATCGTCACACCTCTCTAGAATCGACTAACCCTTTCACGAAAGGCTTTTGATACATCATGGCGAGAAATCTCCTTGGCGCTTCCGTTCTGCTGTCCTCACTGGTTCTGGTGTCAGCGTGCGGTTCTAACGCTGCCGACAATGCGGCCCCCACCACGACGCAGGCGACAACTGCCGGCACCGAGTCGCCAGCCGCTACGCAGTCCGCCGAGAATGAAACGTCTCAGTACACCCGTATCGTGGCTGTCAGTACGGAGACCGCCAATATGGCGCTGTCTCTGGTCGATCCCGAGAACTTCGCGGCCGTCGCGGAAAGCGCCAAGGCGCCGGGGATGGGGGAGTTCCCGGAACTCGCCCGCCGCGTTGAGGGCACCGTTCCGCAGTCCACCAACCCGGATCCGGAGCAGATTCTTGCGATGCAGCCGGACCTGGTCCTCCTTACCTCGCGCCACGGGGGCGAGAAGACCTTGGCTGATCAGCTCGAGGCGGCCGGCGTTGAGACCCTCAATTTCTCGTCGAGCGACTTCGAGACGCCGGAAGCGTTCGCGGCGTCTCTGCGCACGCTTGCAGACACCCTCGGTGTCAGCGCGAAGGGGGAGCGCCTCGCTTCTGACTTCGAGGCGAAGATCGCGGAGCTGGACGCGAAGAGGAACCCCGCCGCGAACCCGTCGATGGTGGCGCTGATGTCGCGCGGGCCTGCCGTGATGGCCATGGATGCTGAGAACACGCTGCCGGGTCTCGCGCTGCGTGCCGGCGCGACTGACGCTGCGGGTGCTGCAGGAATCACCTCGACCGGCCCGATCGATGCCGAGCTCCTGGCGCTGGCGAACCCAGACATCATCTTCGTGGAGGACTTCATGGGCCGTGGCCTCGAGCCGTTCGCGGCGCTGCTGGAGAACCCGGCCGTGGCTGAGGTTCCCGCGGTGGCCAACAGTCGAATCGTGCTAATGCCCATGAACGAGGCCAGCGCGATTGCGGGCGAAAACATGGCTGTCGGCTACGAAAAGATCCTCAACGAAGTCAACAAGTAAACCCTTATGTAACTCACGACACCATCGCGGCCCTCTGTGGTCTTACCCCCATGCGACCAATTAGGAAACACTCCTGTAGTGTAATTCTTTGAAACGCCGGGGGTAAGGGTTGGCTTGCTTTCCAGCCGGCGCTAGTTTTAGGCAGGCAAACCTAACCTAACTCTTATCTGAGGAGTCGCCCACATGATTCGTCACTCTTCCCGAGCTGCGTTGCTCGCCCTGACCGCAGCTACGTCGCTTGGCCTCGCTGCGTGCTCTACCGCCGAGCAGGGCACCGCGACCACCTCTGCTTCCGCGAACGCCAACACTGTTACAGTCGAGGACAACACGGGTTCGAAGGAGGTCCCGAGCCCGCCGCAGCGCGTCGTCGCCCTGGATAACCGCAGCTTCGAGATGCTCGATAACTGGGGCATTAAGCCGATCGCAGCAGCCCAGGGCATCGTGCCTGTGACCATTCCGGGCATCGGTGACGACGACAGCATCGTCGACATTGGAAACCACCGCGAGCCGAACCTGGAAGCCATCGTCGCTGCCGATCCGGACGTGGTCGTCTCCGGCCAGCGCTTCATGAAGTTCGACTCCGAGATCGAGGGCCTCGTCCCCGACGCGGTCCTTCTCGACTTCGAGCCGCGCGAGGGCCAGCCCCTCGACGCCGAGCTCATCCGCCACGCCAAAGCCATGGGCGAGGTCTTTGACAAGCAGGACGAGGCGCAGAAGCTTATCGACGACTTCACCTCCGCGCTCGAGCGAGCCAAGGCCGCCTACGACCCCGAGCAGACCGTCATGGGTGTCAACGTCTCCGGCGGCAACATCGGCTACGTCGCCCCGGGTATTGGCCGCGTGTGGGGCCCGGTCTTCGACATGATCGGCATGACCCCGGCGCTTGAGGTGGAAAACGCCACCAACGACCACCAGGGCGACGACATCTCCGTCGAGGCGATCGCCCAGGCGAACCCGGATTGGATCCTGGTCCTCGACCGCGATGCCGCCACCCGTGACGACGAAGGCTCGCCCGCTGCCGAAGCCGTCATTGCTGACTCTGCGCCGCTGCGCAACGTTGCTGCCGTGCAGAACCAGCGCGTGTACATCGCCCCAGTTGACACGTACACTAATGAGTCGATCATCACGTACACCGAGATCCTCAACCAGCTCGCTGACTCCTTCGAGGCCGCCCAGTAATGACCCCAACGTCCGCCGAGACCCGCCGCCCGCTTCTGGAATGGAAGCTGCTGGCGGGTATCGGCGTTGTGGTGGCTCTACTGGTTGTCTCGCTGTTCGTGGGGCAGTACGACATCTGGAAAAACGTCGATGGCCTCGACATGTTTCGTGAAACCCGTGTGCCGCGCACCATCGCGCTGATTCTCGCGGGCGCGGCCATGGCGATGAGCGGGCTGATCATGCAGATGCTCACCCAGAACCGGTTCGTTGAGCCCACCACTACCGGCACGACAGAATGGGCCGGACTCGGTTTGCTGACTACGCTGGTGTTTTTCCCGCACGCG
The DNA here is from genome assembly GCF_040946405.1 of Corynebacterium sp. LK2510. Taxonomy (NCBI): domain Bacteria; kingdom Bacillati; phylum Actinomycetota; class Actinomycetes; order Mycobacteriales; family Corynebacteriaceae; genus Corynebacterium; species Corynebacterium sp. LK2510. Next base: position 17,714 of record NZ_JAYWLR010000025.1, read on the forward strand.
TCGATCCTGGTGCGCATGATCGTGGCGGTCGTCTTCGCGTTCGTTGGAACAGTCGTGTTCTTCCTCTTCCTTCGCCGGGTGCGCCTGCGCTCCTCGCTGGTCGTGCCGATCGTGGGCATCATGCTCGGTGCCGTGGTCAGCTCGATCTCGACGTTCTTCGCGCTGCAAACCCAGTTGCTGCAGTCGCTGGGCGTGTGGTTCGCAGGTTCCTTCACCAGTGTTATCGCAGGCCAGTACGAGGTGTTGTGGGTCGTGCTCGCGGTTGTGGTCGCGGTGTTCTTCTACGCGGACAAGCTGACCGTGGCCGGCCTCGGCGAGGACATCGCCACCAACGTGGGGCTGAACTACAGCCGCATCGTGCTCATCGGCACCGCCCTGGTGGCGGTCGCCTCCGGCGTGGTCACGGTGGTCGTGGGCAATCCTCCGTTCCTGGGGCTGATCGTGCCCAACATCGTCAGCATGCTGCGCGGTGATGACATCCGCTCGAACCTGCCGTGGGTGTGCGTCCTCGGCATCGGCATCGTCACTGTGTGCGACCTGCTTGGCCGGACCATCATCGCGCCGTTCGAGATGCCCGTTTCCGTCATCCTTGGCGTCGTTGGCGCGGTTGTGTTCGTCGTGCTGATTGTGAGGCAGACCCGAGTTGCGTAGTTTCACGAGTACTCGCGCCCCCCGAAATGTCGGCGCCTTCCAGTCATCGAGAAGCGCTCGGCGTTATTGGCTCGCGCTGGCGAGCTTCGGCGTCTTGGCTATGGTGTTCGTGGCCGGCCTCATCGCCTACGAGAACCCTGTTGAGTTTGGGACCCGCGGTTATTGGCTGATTGCGGAGCGCCGGCTCTACGCCGTGGCTGCGATGCTCATTGTTGCGCTGTGCCAGGCGGTCGCCACCGTCGCGTTCCAGACGGTGACGAACAACCGTATCCTGACGCCGTCGATCATGGGTTTTGAGTCGCTCTACATCGCCATCCACACCGCGACCGTGTACTTCCTCGGCGCGAACGGGCTCAACAATGCGCGGACGCTGCCGATGTTCATCGCGCAGATCGCGGTCATGGTGACGCTGTCGCTGATCTTGTACACGTGGTTGCTTGTCGACTCCAACTCCAACATGCACGCCATGCTGCTCGTCGGCATCGTCATCGGTGGGGGACTGGGCTCGCTCTCCGCGTTCATGCAGCGCATGCTCACGCCCAGCGAGTTCGACGTGCTCACGGCGCGCATGTTCGGGTCGGTCAACAACGCGAACCCCGACTACTACCCGGTGGCCGTGCCCTTGGTGCTGGTGGCGGCGACGCTGATGTACCTCAACTCGCGGCGCCTCAATGTCCTGGCACTCGGCCGCGATGTCGCGGTGAACCTCGGGATCAAGCACCGCAAACACGCGATTTACACGCTCGTGCTGGTCTCAATCCTCATGGCCGTTTCGACGGCGCTGGTTGGGCCGATGACGTTCTTGGGGTTCCTTGTGGCAACCCTGGCCTACCAATTCACCGACACCTATGACCACCGCTACATCTTCCCGATGGCATTTCTCCTTGGATTTGTGGTGTTGACCGGTGCGTACTTCGTCATGAACCACATCTTCTACGCCCAGGGCGTGGTCTCCATCATCATCGAGCTCGTGGGTGGCATCACCTTCCTGGTGGTCATCCTCAGAAAGGGGCGGCTGTGATTACGCTTACCGACGTCAGGAAGGACTACGGCGACGACGTCGCCATCGGACCCGTCAACCTGCAGATCCCCGCCGGAGGCATCACGGCGCTTGTCGGACCAAACGGTGCCGGCAAGTCGACTCTGCTCACGATGATCGGCCGCCTTCTCGCCGTCGACTCGGGCACCGTCGAGATCGCCAACATGGACGTCACCTCGGCAAAGTCCCAGGACTTGGCCAAGGTCATCTCGATTCTGCGCCAGGAGAACCACTTCATCACGCGCCTGACGGTGCGCCAGCTCGTCGGGTTCGGCCGGTTCCCCTATTCGCAGGGCAGGCTTACCGACGACGACGAGACCATCATCTCGAAGTACATCGACTTCCTCGGGCTCAAGGAGTTGGAGAACCGCTACCTCGATCAGCTCTCCGGCGGTCAGCGTCAGCGCGCGTACGTTGCGATGGTTCTCTGCCAGGAGACCGAGTACGTGCTTCTCGACGAACCCCTGAACAACCTGGATATCGCCCACTCCGTCGAGATGATGCGCCACCTATACGACGCCGCGCGCGACCTCAACCGCACGATCATCATCGTCGTGCACGACATCAACTACGCGGCGCGCTACGCGGACTACATCTGCGCCGCAAAGAACGGCCAGATCGTCGCCTTCGGAACCCCGCGGGAAATCATGCGCGACGACCTGCTCACGGACATCTTCAACACCGACATCACAGTCATCGATGGTCCGCATGGTCCAATCGCCGCATATCACTAGCCTGACCTGGGAATTTGCTTTGTTGTTGGGTTGTGGTTAATGTTTCATCTCGCTGCTTCGGCGGGTGGGAGTTACTTCCTTAAGCCGGGTGGTGTGAAGAACTGACAAGTTGATAGTGGTGCAGAGTGCTGGTTTTA
>NZ_JAYWLR010000026.1:0-14431 GCF_040946405.1 Corynebacterium sp. LK2510
GCTCCGCGCCAGTACCGTTGTCTTCAATAATGGGCAGATTGATCGGCACATCAGCCTGCTTCGTCGCCGTGTAGTACAACGGGTTGTTCTGTTCCACCTGCGGGTAGTGGGTCAGCTCAATGGTGACATCGCGAACGATGTCGGGCACGTAGATGACAAAACCTTCGGACGTCTGGATATGGTCCGAGGAGTGCACAAGCGCAGATCCCTGGACCTGCCAGGAAACCTCCGCCTCCTCGCCTACTTTCTCAACACAGGTTTGTCCGCCACTACAGTTAGCGCCACCGTAGTGACCAACTACATTTCCGCCAAGCGGATCGGCCTGTGCCCCTCCTGGCGCTGCAACGGCACCACTCGCCACAATTACTGCTGCTAGAGACGCTACGAGCGGGCGTATCCACTTATTCCTCAACAAAACATTCCTTCAACGTGCCGACAGTCCAGGTTTAGATTCCCCAAACTATTCAACACTCTCTTATAGGTTTGGTCCATCCAAACGTTGTGTTAGGTCCATCACCGCTTATCGGCACTCATCACCGATAATCATGGGCACGGCCCGCGCAACCCGCATCCCTGGCCGGTGATGGGCACTCTCCCCAAAAAGTCACCACCGGAGGGAATGTCCGAAACATGGCGTTCACGATAGAAGCAGACTGGGGATGCGGCCGACATCGTCAACGATGTCGGCCGCATCCCCAGTGAAAGAGTTTTAGTTAGCGCGCCGTGTCACTGAGCGGGTTCTTCACCCAGCTCATCATGTCGCGCAGCTGAGCACCGGTCGTCTCGATCGGGTGCTCCGCGATCTGGGCACGCAAACCCTCGAGCTCACTGTTACCATTTTCAACGTTGGCCACCAGGCGGCGGGTGAAATCTCCGGACTGGATATCCTTGAGCACCTCACGCATGCGGTCCTTGGCGCTGTCATCGACGATGCGGGGGCCGGAGAGGTAGCCGCCGAATTCGGCGGTATCTGAAACCGAGTAGTTCATGTTGGCCAGACCGCCCTCGTAGATGAGGTCGACGATGAGCTTCATCTCGTGCAGGCACTCGAAGTATGCCATCTCCGGCTCGTAACCAGCTTCGGTGAGGACCTCGAAACCCTTCATGATCAGGTCTTCCAGGCCACCGCAGAGCACGGCCTGCTCGCCGAACAGGTCGGTGACGGTCTCCGCCTCGAACGTCGTCGGGATGACACCGGCGCGAGCACCGCCGATCGCCGCGGCGTAGGACAGTGCGAGCGCTTGGCCCTCGCCGGTCGGGTCCTGCTCAACCGCGATCAGCGCCGGAACGCCCTTGCCGTCGACGAAGGTGCGGCGGACCAGGTGGCCGGGGCCCTTCGGTGCGACCATGGCGACGGTGATGTTGTCGGCCGGCTCAATGAGCTTGAAGTGGATGTTCAGGCCGTGCCCGAAGAACAGGGCGTCGCCCTCGTTGAGGTTCGGCTCAATGTCTTTGGTGAAGATCTCAGCCTGGGAGGTGTCGGGAGCCAGGAGCATAATGACGTCAGCCCATGCAGCCGCATCCGCGTTGCTCTTGACGTCGAATCCGGCCTCGCGGGCCTTTTCTGCAGACTTAGATCCGTCGCGCAGTCCGATAACGACCTCAACGCCGGACTCGCGCAGGTTCTGCGCGTGGGCGTGACCCTGGGAGCCGTAGCCGATGATCGCGACCTTCTTGCCCTGGATCAGGGAGACGTCAGCGTCCTTGTCGTAGAAGACATCAATAGCCATGGGTAAACCTTTCCTATCATGTGGGATTTCTATTCCATATTATGACACAGCGCCTGCTGTGCCGGGGAGACCTTCAACCCGCGCTACGCGGAGGTAGAAAAGGTCTTCGGGCCACGGTGAAGCGCCACTTGTCCGGACTTGACCAGCTCGAGCACCCCGAACGTCTCCATGACGTCGAGGAAGGCGCGCAGCTTGGCCGGTGCGCCGGTTGCTTCGATGACGACGGACTCCGGCGCGACATCAATCACTCGTGCGCGGAAGATATTCGCCGCGTCCACCACCTGCGCGCGGTTCGAGTTGTCGGCCCTGACTTTCACGAGCATCAGGGAGCGCGCGATGGTGGTGTCGTCGTCAAGCCTGGCGACCTTGAGCACCTGGACGAGCTTGTGGAGTTGCTTGGTGATCTGCTCGATGTGGTACTCGGACGCGTCGACGACGATGGTCAACCGGTTGATGCCCTCGGTCTCCGTCTTCGCAGACACCAGCGAGACGAGGTTGTAACCGCGGCGGGTAAACAGCGCGGTCACACGAGTGATGACGCCGTCGATGTCCTGCACGAGCACCGAGAGGATGTTGCGGGTTTGTTCGTTGCGCCTATCTCTAGCCATGCCACTGTTCATGTCATTTTCCCTTCTGCGCCGCGGACTTCTCGGCGATGTCCTCGATGGTGTCGCTTATGTCGTCAACGGATTCCCCGGCCGACTCCTCCATGTCAAAGAACGGACGGATGTTGAGGGCGTACTGGATATCGGAGTTGCTTGACCCGGCCGCGACCATTGGCCAGACCTGCGCGTCCTCGCCGACAATGAACTCGACAACGACCGGGCGGTCGTTGATCTCCCGGGCCCTGCGGATCGCCGGGATGACCTCGTCCTCGCTGGTCACGCGGATGGCCACGGCGCCCAGAGCCTCGGACAGCTGGACGAAATCCGGGACGTAGGTCTCCCCGCCCAGCTTGGTGTTGGAGTAGTGACCGCCATAGAACAGTGTTTGCCACTGGCGCACCATGCCAAGGTTGCCGTTGTTGATCAGCGCGACCTTGATGGGAAAGCCCTCCAGCGCGGCCGTGGTGATCTCCTGGTTGGTCATCTGGAAACAGCCGTCACCATCGATGGCCCACACCTCTTTATCGGGGCAGCCCGCTTTCGCGCCCAACGCCGCCGGCACGGCGTAACCCATCGTGCCCAGGCCACCGGAGTTAAGCCATGTGCGCGGCCGATCGAAATCGATGAACTGCGCGGCCCACATCTGGTGCTGCCCCACGCCCGCAACATAGACAGCCTCGGGCCCGACCTCGCGCGAGAGCGTTTCAATGACAAACTGCGGAGCCAACTTCCCGTCGGATTGCGGCTCGTACCCGCGGGGGAATCGCTCCTTGAGCTCGCCGAGCCGATCGAGCCATTCGCTTATCGACGGCTTCTTCACACCCTTGTCCACAAAAGCATCCCTCAACTGAGCCAGGACGCGCTTCGCGTCGCCAACGATCGGGACGTCAACCTCGCGGATCTTGCCCACCTCCGCCGGATCGATGTCCGCGTGGATCGTCTTCGCGTGCGGGGCGAAACTCGAGACATCACCCGTGACGCGGTCGTCGAAACGCGTACCGATCGCGATGAGCAAGTCGGACTCTTGCAGCGCGCCGACGGCTGGGACACAGCCGTGCATTCCAGGCATGCCCATATTCAACGGGTGGTTGTGCGGGAAAGAGCCCAGCGCCATGAGGGTGGTGACAACTGGAACGCCCGTTGCCTCGGCAAACTCGAGCAGCTCCTGGTGCGCCTCCGCTTTGATCACGCCTCCGCCGATGTAAAGCACCGGGCGCTTCGACTTGGAGATCAGCTTGGCGGCCTGGGAGATCTGACGGGAATGCGGCTTGACATTCGGCTTGTACCCCGGCAGATCCAGCTGCGGCGGCCACGAGAACGCGATCTCCGCGGCCTGGACGTCCTTGGGGATATCAACAAGGACCGGCCCCGGCCTGCCCGTCGTGGCGATGTGGATCGCCGTCGCGATCGCCTGCGGGATCTCTTCCGCGCGCCTGACAACCAGGTTGTGCTTGGTCACCGGCATAGTGATGCCGCGGATGTCCGCCTCTTGGAAGGCATCGGTTCCGATAAGCGGCGAGCCGACCTGGCCCGTGATGGCGACGATCGGGACGGAATCGAGGTAAGCGTCGGCAAGCGCGGTGACCAAGTTGGTTGCACCTGGGCCCGAGGTACCGATGCACACACCGACCTTGCCGGTCGCCTGTGCATACCCCTCGGCGGCGTGGCCGCCGCCCTGCTCGTGCCGCACGAGCACGTGGCGGAGGCGCTTCGCCTCGAACAGGGCGTCATAGAGCGGGAGAACCGCACCGCCGGGGAGGCCGAAGACGACGTCGACGTCCAATTCCTCCAGGCTTCGGACGATCGCTGCCGCACCGGTCATGCGCTCCGGCGCGTGGTCGGACGCCTCGGATGAGGCCTTCGATTCTTTCGCCTTCCTCGAAGGCTTGTGAGAAGCAGCCACTGGGAGAGCTCCTTATGTGGGTGATGGGTGGGCGGATGACCAACGACGAAGCCCCCGTGACAGCTGGGCTGTCCGGGGGCGCTCGGGGTTGCGACTGAATATAGCTACAGACCGCTACGGCGAGCGCCGCATCGGAATCACTACAATAAGTCGCTGGTTGATCATGACCTACATCATACACATCCCACTTTGTCGCGCAGGACATTCGTAAAAAAAGATTTTGGCCGACCGATTCCGGACTAGTCTGGACGGCACTATGCCTATCGCCTACATCGCCGACACCATCTGGCGCTGGATCGCCGAAACCGGAATCAACCTCGCGCTGCTTATCCTCATTGCTCTCCTCATCCCGCGGGCCGGGCGTTTTGCCAACCGCGTGGTCGAGCGCCGGCTTAACGAGGGTGTCGACCCGTCCGAGGCGAAGACTCGCCTGGCTATAGCCAACGTGGGCATCAACGTCGCCCAGATCATCGCATTCTTCCTGGTGCTCGTTTTCTTCCTGCAACAGGTCGGCTTCTCCCTTGCGGGTGCCGCCATTCCCGCAACGGTCGTCTCCGCCGCCATCGGTTTCGGCGCGCAGAGCATCATTGCCGACTTCCTGGCAGGGTTTTTCATCCTTACCGAGAAGCAGTACGGCGTCGGCGATGTCGTCACCTTCGAGGGCAACGGAGTCTCGGTCAGCGGCACGGTCATCCAGATCACCATGCGCTCGACCTACATCCGCACCATCGAGGAATCGACTGTCTCGATCCCGAACTCCACGGCACGCATCTGCATCAACCAGTCCAACTACTGGTCCTCAGCGATGGTGATTATCCCAGTGCCGTTGTTGAGCTCATCGAGCCCGGAGGAGGCTGCCGCCCGCGCCGAGGCAGCTGCGCGCCGCACCCTCGACGACCCGGAGATCGGCGAGAAGGTCATCGGTTCCCTCGAGGTCCACCCTGCCGTCGCCATCACCCCTCCGACCACGGTGGGCATGCCGTGGACCATGGACGTGCGCTTCCTCGTCCGCGTCGAAGCCGGTAGCCAGTGGCGCATCGAGCGCGCCATTCGCATGAACGTGCTCGACGAGTTCTGGAACGAGTACGGCTCCGCCGCAACGATGGCAGGCACGCGCCTCGACCACGTCGCCTCCCCCGAAGAGACTGTCCATCACGCCGCGCTTTCCGACGCCACCACGCAGCTCATGCCGGCGACCACCGCCCCAGCCTCACGTCCCGGCGAGACTCGCGCGATGAGTGTGTCCAACGACGACGAGGTCGCTAACCGCATCAACCCTGACGCCGACCCCGCCGCCGATTCGCTTTCCGACGCCACCGCTGACGACGAGTCAGGCATCAAACAACCCCGCCTCGCGTTCAACGGCACGATGCGCCTGTCTACCGCGGTCCTCCTCGGCGTCTTCGCCGTCGTGCTCATCGCCCGCGGGCTGACTCTCGATCCGGGTGACCACGGCGCAGGCAGCGGCGGGGTGTTCGCTCCCCCGCCCCGCACAACCGTCTCGTCAACGCCTGAGCAGACCCCGGAGCCCGCACCCGCCGCCCCGGCGGTGACAACCCAGCCGCAGCCGGAACCGACGACTACGGAACCGACCACCCCGGCCCCCGAGACGACGGAGACAAACCCCACCGCCGAGACCGGCCTGCCGCAAGACGACCAGCAGACCGACCCGAGCGGGGCCGAAACGGAGTCCACTTCACCGGAAGCGCCGGGAGGGGAAGCGTCGACAAGCGAAGCGACTCCTCTCACACCTTCCCCGTAGTACCTGCGGCCGGCACCCAAATGAGCGTCGCGTCACAGTGTGACTAGCATGACAGTCATGACTGACACGCCGAAGGTTTTCCGACCCAGCCGCGAGCACGTGATCGCAATCGTGATCATGACCGGAATTGCGCTCATCGGTATTTCCTGGGCGCCGCTCTACCTCGGCTGGCTCCTGCTGCTTCCCCTCGCGTGGCTGGCGTACATCTTCGCCAGCTCGACGCGCGTCGACGGGCGCGGCGTCACCATGCGCTACCTGGTCAAACCCAACCGCACAATTGCGTGGGCCGACTTCGCCGGCATCGCGTTCCGCGGCACCCGCGCCCTGGCCACCACCACCGACGGCACGGAGCACCCGATGCCGGGCGTCACCTTCAACTCGCTGCCCGCGCTTTCCGACGCCTCCAACGGCCGCATCACCGACGTCATCACCGAAGCGGCCGAGGCCGCGAGCGGAAAGTACGAGATTATCGACCGCGAGGGCCGCACCGTACTCCTCACCCGCGAGGAGTACGACGCCTACCTCGCGGAGCACCCCAATCTTCCCGGGCCTCGCCCCGAGCCTTCCGCCGCAACCGAAAACCCGACCGAAAAGGAGAAGCCATGATCCCCCTGCGCTCACGAGTCACCACCGTCGGCCGCCAGGCTGCCGGCGCACGCGCGCTGTGGCGCGCCACCGGCACCCAGGAAAATGAGTTCGGCAAGCCGATCGTGGCCATCGTCAACTCCTACACCCAGTTCGTGCCCGGGCACGTGCACCTGAAAAACGTCGGCGACATCGTCGCGGACGCCGTGCGCGCCGCCGGCGGCATCCCCAAGGAGTTCAACACGATCGCGGTGGACGACGGCATCGCCATGGGCCATTCCGGCATGCTGTACTCGCTGCCCTCGCGCGAGATCATCTCCGACTCTGTCGAGTACATGGTCAACGCCCACACGGTCGACGCCATGGTGTGCATCTCCAATTGCGACAAGATCACCCCGGGTATGCTCAACGCCGCGATGCGACTGAACATCCCGGCGGTCTTCGTCTCCGGCGGGCCCATGGAGGCCGGCAAGGCGATCAGCGTCGGCGGCGTGACAAAGCCGAAGTCAGACCTTATCGACGCCATCGCGCTGTCCGCGAACGACAACGTCAGCGACGCCGAACTCGACGAGATTGCCAACAACGCTTGCCCCACCTGCGGGTCGTGCTCCGGCATGTTCACGGCCAACTCCATGAACTGCCTGACCGAGGCTCTCGGGCTGTCTCTGCCCGGCAACGGCACCACCTTGGCCACCCACACCGCCCGCCGCGCCCTGTTTGAGAAGGCCGGCGCAGCGATTGTGGCGCTGTGCGACCGCTACTACGGCGAGGGCGACGAGTCGGTCCTGCCGCGCTCCGTGGCCAGCGCCAACGCGTTCCGCAACGCCATGGCGCTCGACATGGCGATGGGCGGATCCACCAACACGATCCTGCACATCCTCGCCGCCGCCCAGGAGGGCGAGGTCGACTTCGACCTGAGCGATATTGATGAGCTCTCCCACCACATCCCGTGCCTGTCTAAGGTTGCGCCTAACGGCGAGGCCCACGTTGAGGACGTCCACCGCGCAGGCGGCATCCCCGCCATCCTCGGTGAGCTCAACCGCGCCGGTCTGCTCCACCGTGACGTCCACTCGATCGCCTACCCCAGCCTCGAGGCGTGGCTGGCGGAATGGGACATCCGCGGCGGCAGCGCCACCGATGAGGCCATCGAGCTCTACCACGCCGCCCCCGGCGGAACCCGCACCACCGAGGCATTCTCCCAGTCCTCACGCTGGTCGTCGCTGGACACCGATGCCACTGGTGGTGTCATCCACGACGTCGAGCACCCGTTCACGTCCGACGGCGGGCTGGTCGTCCTGCGCGGCAACCTGGCGCCGGACGGGGCGATCCTCAAGACCGCTGGTGTGGAAGAGGACCTGTGGGAGTTCTCCGGCCCGGCCCGGGTTCTCGATTCCCAGGAGCAGGCAGTCTCGACCATCCTCGCGCACGAGGTCCAGGCCGGCGAAGTCGTGGTCATCCGCTACGAAGGCCCCGCCGGTGGCCCTGGCATGCAGGAGATGCTCCACCCCACCTCCTTCCTCAAGGGCGCGGGCCTGGGCAAGAAGTGCGCGCTCATCACTGACGGGCGTTTCTCCGGAGGCACCTCGGGACTGTCCATCGGCCACATCTCCCCGGAGGCGGCCCACGGCGGCCTGATCGGGTTGATCGAAAACGGCGACACGATCACCATCTCCGTGTCGCGCCGCGAGCTGCGCCTCGACGTCGACGACGGGGAGCTGGAGAAGCGCCGCGCGGCAATGGAAGCATCCGAGTCCCCGTGGACCCCGAACCGCAACCGCGTTGTGTCCAAGGCGCTGCGCGCCTACGCGAAGATGGCCACCAGCGCGGACAAGGGCGCGGTGCGCCGGGTGGACTAGTGCGCTGCGCGTAGGCAAAGGGGGGCTGCACCGGAAGGTTTTCCCGGTGCAGCCCCCCATCGTGTTGGGTCAGCTGGGTCGAGCCTAGGTGTTAGGCAAGCGGGGCGACCGCGGCGCCGAACCACCAAAGCAGAACCGCAGCAGCAATGCCGAGAATGGCGAAGATGAACGAGCTCGCCAGCGGGCGGCGCGCCCAGCTGCGGCTGGCGTCGACAGCGTAGAAGCCCGGACCTGTGAACTGCAGTGCGAGGCTGGCGCCGAGGAGCAGGAGCGGGAGCCAAACCGCTGCGTCCCAGACAAAAATGTTCAGGCCCGCGCCGGAACCCATGATGGAGTGCATGGCGAAAAAGCCGGTGACAATCACGGCGATCATCGCGGCGACCGGGGTGAGCAGACCAAGGACGAGGAACACACCGGCGGCGAGCTCTAAAGTCGGCAGCACGACGGCCAGGATGTCGCCGAAGGCATAGGAGGAGAAAGCGTTCTCGAGACCCGCGATGCCCTCTGAGCCGCCAAGGCGGAAGAACGTCTTGATCGCATCGAGGACGAGGAAAGCTCCGACGAGCAGGCGAAGCACGAACAGTCCGAAGTCAATGGTGCCGCGGCGGGCGGGAGGAACGTCGACGGCGACGGATTCAGACCCGGCCGGGGACATGACCGGGTCCGGCTCCGCGGCCACCGGCACGAAGGTGTCGGTGTACAGCCCGGGAGCGGAGGACATGGCGAGCTGCTGGGTTCCCACGTCGGTTGCCGGTTCGGCAGTGAATGACTGCGGATTGGCCGGCTCGCGGTCGATGGCGACGGTCTCGAATTGGGTGTCTGCGCCCTTGGAGCCGGTGGTGCTTGCCGGGAACACCTCGGTCGGGGCCGCCTTTCCGGTGCGCTGGTAGATGTCCGGCCGACCGGTGTTCGCGGCGGTGCTCCCGGAAGCGTCGGGGTTATAGGTGGGCACGCCGTCGAGCGCGTTGAAGTCGTCGGGGGTCACGTCTCGCCTGTTCTGCTCGTTCATACCCCCGAATCTATGCGAGCGGGCCCCGGCTACCCGTTAACCCCCTCGGCGTGCCACAACTTTTTTGTTGACAATTCACCTACATGCCGTCAAGCTGGAAACTATGACAAACTCCAACCGATCCACCCCATCCTCCGCCAACCCCGCCAAAAACGCCGCCGAGCAGGGCGCCTACGAACGCGACACCACCTATATCGAGGATAGATTCAGCTCCTCTTTGGAACCCGGTTCACAACCCACCGCCAACGACGATTCGACCTATACCTGGCCTGTTGAACCCGGGCGCTACCGGCTCATGGCCGCACGCGCCTGCCCGTGGGCCCACCGCTCCATCATTACCCGCCGCTTGCTCGGGCTCGAGGACGCTATCTCCCTGGGCCTGGCTGGCCCGACCCACGACGCCGATTCGTGGGTTTTCGACGTCGACCCAGGCGAGGTGGATCCTGTCACAGGCCTGCACAAGCTCAAGGACGCGTACGAGAACCGCTACCCCGACTACCCGCGCGGCATTACCGTCCCCGCCATCGTCGAGGTCGACGGCACGGATTCCAAGGTGGTCACCAACGATTTCCGCACCATCCCGGTCTCATTCATCGACGACTGGGCACAGCTGCACCGCGACAACGCGCCCGACCTCTACCCCGCAGACCTGCGCGGGGAAATCGACGAGGTTGCTGACTACGTATACAAGAACGTCAACAACGGCGTCTACCGCTGCGGTTTCACGCGCGACCAGGGCGAGTACGAGAAGGCCTACCGCGAGTTGTGGGAGGCACTCGACTGGCTCGAGGAGCGCCTCGGCAACCAGCGCTACCTAGTGGGCGATCACATCACCCTCGCCGATATCTACCTCTACCCCACCCTCGTGCGCTTCGACCCCGTCTACGTCGGCCACTTCAAGGCCTCCAGGAACCGGATCGAGCAGATGCCCAACCTGCGCGGCTACCTACAGGAGCTCTACCAGGTGCCAGGGTTCGGTGACACCACCGACTTCACCGAGATCAAGCAGCACTACTACATCACCCACACGGAGGTGAACCCCTCCGGCGTGGTGCCGGTGGGACCGGACATGTCGTGGATCGTGGAGCCCCACGACCGCGACCGCTTCGGAGGCGCCCCCTTCGCCGAAGGCGTGAGCGATCCCCGCCCCGTTCGCGACGGTGAAGAGGTGAAGAATCCGGCGGATTTCGACGGGCGTCGATAAGCGATGGCGTAGACCCGAACCAGCCGATATTTAGGCTTTTGTTATTCTCATGACTCGAGCTTTGTCGAGATACCTATTCCTGTCGAGGACGTGAGATGACAAAATCCATCAAGGTTGCCCTCGCCTTCGTCGGCCTCTTGGTCGGCGCGGGCTTTGCCTCGGGGCAAGAGACTATTCAGTACTTCCTTGCCTACGGGTACTGGGGCATCGTCGGAGCTATCGTCGCCGGCATCATCATCGTCGTGGTCGGCACCTCGCTGTTTCAGCTCGGCTCTTACTACCTCGCGGACGACCACAGCTCCGTGTTCCGCCGCGTCACCCACCCTGTCGTGTCCACCTTCATGGACATCTCGACGATGGCCACCCTCTTCGCCATCGGCTTCGTCATGATCGCAGGCGCCGGTTCCAACCTCGAGCAGCAATTCGGGCTGCCCACCTGGGCCGGCGCCGCCATTATGACGGTGTTGCTGCTGCTGTCGGGCTTTTTGGACATCGACAAGCTCACCAGCGTTATTTCCGGCATCACTCCGCTGTTGATCCTCGCGGTCCTCGGCGCCCTCATCGTGACCGTGCTCAACGTGCCAGACAACCTGAGCCAGCTTAACGATCTCGCGCTGCAGAACAATCCCGCCAGCGGCGTGTTCGACAACTGGCTGGTCTCCGGCCTCAACTACGCAGCGCTGTGCATCATCATGGCCGTATCCATGATCCTCGTAATCGCCGGTTCCCAGCTCAACCCTCGCGAAGCGGGTATCGGCGGGCTCATCGGCGGCATGCTCTTTGCCACCCTGTTGCTCATCCTCGTCTTCATTGTTTTCCTGAACATGGATGACGCGTTCGGTGCAGATTTACCGCTGCTCATGCTGTTTTCCACCATGCACCCGGTTATCGGCTCCGTTGTCTCGATCGTCATCTACCTGATGATCTACAACACCGCGGTCGGCATGTTCTACGCCATGGCCCGCCGCCTCACCCACCACTCCCCCGAGCGTTTCCGCATGGTGTACTTCACCGCGGTCCTCATCGGATTTGGTCTGTCATTTATCGGATTCGCCGACCTCGTCGGGTGGGTCTACCCGGTCCTCGGCTACCTCGGCATGGTGCTGATCGTGGTCATGGTGGGCTCCTGGGTCAAGGACCGCTCCGAGATTGCTGCTGAGGCGAACCGCCGCGACCGCCTGGCCGAGCTCGCCGAAACCGCACTCGATCCCGCCGAGGACGACCTGACCCCGGCACAGCGCAACGAGGTCGAGGAGCTCGGCGGCGAATCCAATCTGGCCACAGCGCGCCTGTGGCACTCCGTGCAGGAGGAAGTAGCCCACAAGCTCGACTCGAGCCCCGAGAGCGGCTTTTCCATCGAGGACGCCCCCGCCTTCAACCGCGACGCCGACGAGTACGCCTGCCACCCCGACTCGGCCGGGGACACCATCGACTGGAAGGCATACCAGGAGATGTACGAGACCGGCTCCTTCCCGGCCGTCAAGCCCGAGGACAAGTAGCTCGCTTCACGACGCCCCCCTCGCACACACAAAGGGCCGCCGGAGGCTCTCCCTCCGCCGGCCCTTTCGTTGTCGCTGATCTTGCTGTTTCTACTTCAGCTTCTCAGCGATGAGCTTGTTCACCTGGCCCGGATCAGCCTTGCCCTGGGTCGCCTTCATCACCGCGCCCACGATGGCCCCGGTGACCTTGGTGTTGCCCGCGCGGTACTTCTCCACGATGTCCGGGTTGGCAGCCAAAGCGTCATCGACAGCCTTCTCAATCGCACCGTCGTCGCGCACGACCTCGAGGCCGCGCTTGGCCACGACCTCGTCGACGTCACCCTCGCCCGCGATCACGCCGTCAATGGCCTGGCGGCCGAGCTTCGTCGTGAGCTTGCCCTCCTTGACCAGAGCCACCACCCGCGCGACATCCTGGGCGGAAACACCGACCGCATCGAGGTCCTTGCCCAGCTCGTTGGCCTTGGACATGATGTAGGAGACCCACCACGCACGCGCCTCGTCCGGGGTCGTGCCCGCCTCGACGGTGTCGACGACGAGATCCAGAGCACCAGCGTTGACGAGGTCGCGAAACTCCTTCTCCGGCAGCTTCCACTCCTCCTGGATCCGCGCACGACGCACCCACGGCAGCTCCGGCAGCGTCTGGCGGATCTCCTCGACCCACTCCTTCTTCGCGATCACCGGCGGCAGATCCGGATCGTTGAAGTAGCGGTAGTCGCTCGCCTCCTCCTTCGGCCGGCCCTTCGAGGTGGAGCCGTCCTTCTCCTGGTAGTGGCGGGTTTCCTGCACAATCTCCTCGCCGTTTTCCAGCGCCTGGGCCTGGCGCATCATCTCGAAGCGCACGGCCTGCTCCACCGACTTGAGCGAGTTGATGTTCTTGGTCTCGGTGCGGGTACCGAACTTCTCCTGCCCGATGGGACGCAGGGACACGTTGGCGTCGCAACGCATCGAGCCCTGGTCCATGCGAGCATCGGACACACCAAGTGCCTTGACAAGCTCACGCAGCGCGCCGACGTATGCCTTGGCCACCTCGGGGGCGCGCTCACCGGCGCCGATGATGGGCTTGGTCACGATCTCAATCAGCGGCACACCCGCACGGTTGCAGTCCACCAGCGATGCCGTCGCGCCCGTAATCCGGCCCGACGCCGAACCCAAGTGCGTCAGCTTGCCCGTGTCCTCCTCCATGTGGGCACGCTCGATCTCAACACGCCACTCCGTGCCGTCCTCGAGCTGAACGTCGAGGTAGCCGTCGTACGCAATGGGCTCGTCGTACTGCGAGATCTGGTAGTTCTTCGGCTGATCCGGGTAGAAGTAGTTCTTGCGCGCGAAGCGGGAGCGCTCCGCGATCTGGCAATTCAGCGCCAGACCGATCTTGATCGCCCACTCAACACCCTTCGCGTTGACCACCGGCAGCGCACCCGGCAACCCCAGCGAGACCGGGTCGACGTTCGTGTTCGGCGCCGCGCCAAAGTGTGCGGAAGACGTGGAGAACATCTTCGTCTCCGTACCCAGCTCCACGTGCACCTCGAGCCCCATAACGGGATCGAACTTCTCCAGCACCTCGTCGTAATCCATCAGGTCATAGGCAGTCATGCGCTCCAGTGTAGTTCGCGGTGCCGGGGACTGTTTTCTTGGCTGGCGGGGGCGCTTTGGCGGCGCGGTTGTGGGGGGCGCGGTGCCTGGACGACCGCGTTGTTACGAGGTCCCGTGCGTCACATCTGAGCTGGGTTGATTAGGGCAGTTTTCGTCGCGGTCGTCCGGTTTGGCGATACAAGTGACACCCTCCTTTGGGGGTATTTTCTTGCGGAAGTTCGCCCAAGTAGTCCTCTTGACCTGCGCAGACCCAAATTGCCCGTGTAAGGTCAGGCGCGGGGATGGGCACGGGGCCCAGCCCAGTGCGAGAACGCGATACGCACCGGGTTGGCACCGAAGGGCGCAACCGGAGGGGGTTCGGGAGCGCCGGTTCACCTCGGGAGGGCGGTGGGGTGAGATCGGGGCGCGCATGCGCGCCCCCAGCGCGTTAGGCGAAACCGGAAAGCGTCGAAGCAGGCTCGGGGCCGCTGACATTGGAAGCTGGACGACCGCGGCGCAACTTGTTGGTTGACGACCTGGGCGAATGCTTCACCAGATTCGTTGCGGTCGTCCAGGACGACGAATAACGCGATGTGCTCCCTGTGCCCGGCGGCTGGACGACCGCGGCGCGAATTGCTGAAATGCGACCTGCGTAAACACCTAGCGAGATTCGTTGCGGTCGTCCAGGACGACTGCGCCGCGCCCTAGC
>NZ_JAYWLR010000027.1:0-13041 GCF_040946405.1 Corynebacterium sp. LK2510
CTTTCCGTCGCCGTGCTGCTCGCGATACTTTTCCACGAGCATGAGGATGTAGTCGACGTTGATCTCTACCTGCTTGATCAGCTCGATTTCGAAGACGACATCGTCGTTGATCGGTTCCTTCTCCACCGCCTCCCGGTTGCGGAATTCCGCGTGCAGGTCGAGGTAGACACTGCGGTAGTCCTGGCCTTGGCGTTGGGTCAGGATTTCATTTCCGGAGAACTCATCGAAAGAGGTGAGGATGTTTTCCAGTCGGAGAATCGCGCCGAACAACGCGATGAACTCCTTCTGAGCTTGCTCCCCGACGATCATTTGGCCCGGCGGGAAAGTAGCCAACAGCTCGTGGGTCTTGTCAGCGTATTCGGTGTAGAAGTCCGCGTAGGGCTTGAGCAGCACAACCCCTCGGGCATCCTTGTTGCCAAACAGTTCGAGGGCGGCGTTGGTCTCCTCCTCCAGGTCGCGGAAGGCGACAATGTTGCCGTAGGTTTTCACCGAGTTGAGGATGCGGTTGGTGCGCGAGTACGCCTGGATCAGCCCGTGCGCACGGAGATTCTTGTCTACGAACAGTGTGTTCAGCGTGGTTGCGTCGAAACCGGTGAGGAACATGTTGACCACGATCACCAGGTCAAGTTCCCGGTTTTTCAACCGCTGGGAGAGGTCTTTGTAGTAGTTCTGGAACCGGTCGGCAGACGTGTCGTAGCTTGTTCCGAACATGTCATTGTAGTCCTGGATTGCGTCTTCGAGGAATGCACGCGAGTCAACACTCAGCGCCGCTGTATCGAAGTCTTCATCTTCAAGAAATCCGTCATTGGCCGCTTCATTCGCGCCGAACGAGTAGATCAACCCGATTTTCAGGCGCTTGTCCGGTGCAAGTTGCTCATTCTGGGCCTGGAAAGCGTTGTAGTAGCGTCGCGCAGCGTCGATTGAGGCGGTGGCGAAGATTGCGTTGAAGCCCTTTACCCGTTTCTTTTGCCGCAGCGCCTCCGCTTGTCGACGGCTGCGTGTCGCCTCCACGACATTAGTCACCACCGAGTGCTCAAAGCTGGATTCACGCTTCGTCTTCTGATCGAAGTGCTCCAACGTGTAGCTCACGATGTTGCCAATTCGCCGTGGATCGAGCAGGGCTTCCTCGGTCGCGATCGCGGTGACCTGCTTGTCGGTGACATTTCCCCCTGCAATGGTATTGACGTAGTCAATGCGGAACGGCAGGACGTTCTTGTCCGTGATCGCGTCGACGATTGTATAGGTGTGGAGTTTGTCGCCGAAGGCTTGTTCAGTCGTCTTGAGCTGCGGATTACCTCCACTTCCGCTATTAGTGGCGAAGATCGGGGTGCCGGTGAACCCGAACAGGTTGTAGCGCTTGAAGGAGCGCGTGATGCTGGTGTGCATCTCTCCGAACTGGGAGCGGTGGCATTCATCGAAGATGATCACCACATGGTCGTCGTAGACTGGGTGCTTCTTGTTCGCTTTGATAAACGTGGACAGCTTCTGGATGGTCGTGATGATGATCCGCGCCGTCGGGTCTTCGAGCTGACGCTTGAGCACCGCCGTGGATGTGTTCGAGTTGGCCGCGCCCTTTTGAAAGCGGTCGTATTCGCGCATTGTCTGGTAGTCGAGGTCCTTGCGGTCCACGACGAACAAGACCTTGTCCACGCTCGGCATCGCGGAGGCCAACTGGGCCGTCTTGAACGAGGTCAGCGTCTTGCCCGAACCAGTCGTGTGCCACACGTACCCGCCAGCGTCAACGGTACCAAGCTGCTTGTAGTTTGCGGCGATCTCTATGCGCTGCAAGATCCGCTCCGTTGCGACGATCTGGTACGGGCGCATCACCAGCAGCATCCTGTCAGCGGTGAGCACGCAGTACTTGGTCAGGATGTTGAGCAGGGCGTGCTTGGCAAAGAAGGTCTTGGCAAATGAGGTCAGGTCTTGAATGGGCTTGTTCTGCGCGTCGGCCCACCACGAGGTGAACTCGAAGCTGTTTGAGGTCTTTTTCCCCCTGCCGGACTTGCGTGCCTCCGTGAGGTGCTGGCTGCGCGTGGTGTTGGAGTAGTACTTGGTCAGGGTGCCGTTCGAGATGACGAACAGTTGCACGTACTCGAACAAGCCGGAGCCGGCCCAGAAGCTGTCGCGCTGGTACCGGTCAATCTGGTTGAACGCCTCGCGGATATCTACCCCGCGGCGCTTCAGCTCCACGTGCACCATGGGCAGGCCGTTGACGAGGATGGTGACGTCGTATCGGTTCGCGTATCGGCCGCCGGTGCTGGCTTCATCGGAAGGATCCGCACGGTTGATCTCGTATTGGTTGATCACCTGCAGGCGGTTGTTGTGGATGTTCCCCTTGTCCAACAGCGTGATGTTCTTGGTGGACCCGTCATCGCGCTTGAGGAGCTGGACGTGGTCTTCCTGGATGCGAACCGTTTTTTCCACGATGCCGTCGTTCTTGCCCGCAATAGAGCTTTCGAAGAAATCCTTCCATTCTGCATCCGAGAAGGTGATGTGGTTCAGTGCCTCCAGCTGGGTGCGGAGGTTAGAGACTAGTTGCTGCTCGGAGGTGATCGGGAGGTACTCGTAGGCCTGGGACTGCAACAGGCGAATGAGCTCACGCTCGAGGGCCGACTCCGACTGGTACACCGTTTCCGAGGCAGCATCGGGCTCATACTCGGCGACGACGGTGCTCTCGGCCGAGACCGCAATCGGATCGTACTTGCGTGCAGGGGCGTCACTCATGCCGAAAGCTCCTTGAAGGTAAGCAACTGGTCGCGGTAGTACTCGTACTGTTTCCGCCGTGCCGCGATCTCGGCCGGGAGGCCGCTGCTGAGATCATTGACCAAGGCGTCGAAGTTGTCGAGGGCTATCCCGACGCTACGCTGAACATCGAGTGGAACGCGGTTCAACATGATTTTCTTCACGCGTCCTACCGCGAGCCCAGGCTGCGCAGACTCGGTCTTGTATTGGTTGAGTTGCATCTCAGTTAATTTGTGGAACGCCCAAGACATATCAACCTCAGTTTTTGGCGTTACGACCACAGCGTGCTCGGTTGCGTAAACCCTGCCTTCAGCTCGATGCACATTCCCGCAGAGCGCGCCCTGGCGGCCAATCAAAATCACGGGCTCGTTATAGTTGAATGAACTCACGAAACCTCTGAGACCATTGCCTCCGAAACAAGGATAGGGTTTCTCATCAGTCGGCTTATCAGAAATATTAGCGGCACTGATATGAGTCCCTGCACGCATTTCGAAGATGTCAGCGAGTGAAATCATCGCTGATTGCTCAGCATCTTTACTACTCATCAACGTAGAACGGTAGTACTCATACTGACGCCGCCGCGCCTCCAGCTCCGCCTCCAGCTGAGTGAACTTGTCTAAGATCTGCACAATTTCCCGCTGGATTTCAAGGGGCGGGACGGGGATACGAATCTTCGCCAGTTGCTTGACCGATAGCTCAACCACTTTTGTACCAGTCGTAAGCTTTCGCTTTTGGGCGTGAAAGTCCGACGAGGCGAACCAATATGAGAGGTATCTAGGATCCTGACCGTGCTTGATCACGGTGGCGTGCCCACCAGTGACAATTGGCTTATCCCCTAGCCAAGCAACAGCTTTCCCCACATCGTCGATGTTCTCGCTTGTATTCGTGATAATGACATCGCCATGGTTCACCTTGGCAAGTTTCGTTGCTGAGTTAGAAGCCACGAAGGACTTGGTTTCGGTCGTCCACACACCGTAAAACGTGTAGATCTGCCCATAGTGAATCGCACCAACACCCTCTCTGGTTAATTCCTTCTTAGGCATTCCGCTTCCCCGTACAAGTGTTGAGATGTCTCCCAGCATCATGAACTCCACCCCATTCGGGCACAGCTCCTCAATCAAATCGTCAATACGGCTCATGCGTCAGCCTCCGTGATCATGCGGACTAGTAGGGAAATGATTAGGTCTTTTTCCCTCGGGTTACTCATCGCCACCATCAGCGTGATTGCTGCCAGAGCGTTATTGGTGATTCGCGGGGCACCGCCCTCGCCGTCGAGCACACCGTTGCGGGCAAGGAAGGTTACGAATAGCGCCGCGGCACTGCGCTTGTTTCCGTCCGAAAGCGGATGGTCTTTGACCACCAGATACAGCAGGTTCGCTGCTTTCTCCTCAACTGTCGGGTAGAGATCTTGACCGGCGAACGATTGGTAGATCGCTCCGATGATGCCGGCGAGCGCGTCGCCACGCTCCGCGCCGAACAAACTGTCGTCGGTGAACTTTGTCGCCACCTTAGCGATCACCGACCTGGCCTCATCGATAGTCAGCGTCCAGCCCGGCACCGAGTCGGGGGCGGTATCGATGCTGCCCTCGTCGTAGTCGCGCAACAGCGTCAGGCTGGGCAGGTACCCCGCCAGCACGTCGGCCACCCCGGCCACGATCTCGTCACTCGAACGAGACAAGATCTGCACGA
Organism: Corynebacterium sp. LK2510; assembly: GCF_040946405.1. Classification (NCBI taxonomy): domain Bacteria; kingdom Bacillati; phylum Actinomycetota; class Actinomycetes; order Mycobacteriales; family Corynebacteriaceae; genus Corynebacterium; species Corynebacterium sp. LK2510. The sequence continues at coordinate 4,432 of NZ_JAYWLR010000027.1, forward strand.
TGCTTCCGAGCTGCTCGAGTCGCCTCTGGTTGAGCGCGTATCCCTGCACCAAGTACTCGCGCAACCGCTGCGTTGCCCAGATGCGGAACTGTGTGGCCGTTGTGCTCTTGACGCGGTAGCCGACGGAAATGATCGCGTCGAGGTTGTAGTGAGGGATCTCGCGGCTGACCTTACGGGAACCCTCGGTACGAACCTGTCGGAATTTCCGACAGGTTGCCGCCGGATCAAGTTCGCCTTCTTCGTAGACGTGCTTAATGTGCTCAACGATATTGGTCCGGGAGGTCTCAAACAGCTCCGCGATCTGCTGTTGGCTCAGCCACACAGTTTCAGCGTCGAGGCGTACCTCGATTGCGGGTGAGCCGTCGTCACGCTCGTAAAAAATCACCTCACCGCTAGGTTCGGCGGTCATGCTGATTCCCCTTCCAGGTCAGCGACGATAGCGTCGATAGACGCCCGCAGCTTCGCCTGCCGGGCCACAATGCCGGCGATCTCCACATTGAGCTCCTGGATGTCGATGACCTCGCGGGTGTCCTCCTGCTCCACGTAGGAGGACACGGCAATGTTGTAGTCATTATCCGCAATGTCCTCGTTGGGCACGAGCTTGGCTATGTAATCGACGTCCTTGCGAGTGATGAAACGCTCCAAGATGTGCTCTTGGTTCTCCGGCAGGAGCTTGTTCTTGTTGCCCACACGGCTGAACTCGGCAGAGGCATCAATGAACAACACCGCGTTGTCCGTCTTCGACTTTTTCAGCACAATAATGCAGGTGGCGATGGTGGTGCCGAAAAACAAGTCCGGGGGCAGCTGGATCACCGCGTCCACGTAATTGTTATCGATGAGGTATTGGCGGATCTTGCGCTCCGCGCCACCCCGGTAGAGCACGCCCGGGAACTCGACGATCGCGGCGGTGCCGTTGACCGCTAGCCACGACAAAATGTGCATGGTGAAGGCTAGGTCGGCCCTCGACTTCGGGGCGAGGACACCGGCGGGCGCGAATCGCTCGTCATTGATCAAGAGCGGGTTCGCATTACCCTCCCACTTGATCGAGTACGGAGGGTTAGACACGATTGCCTCGAACGGTTCATCATCCCAATGCTGCGGGTCCGTGAGCGTATCCCCGTGCGCAATGTCGAACCTCTCGTAGTTGATGTCGTGCAAAAACATGTTGATGCGAGCCAGGTTGTACGTGGTCAGGTTGATCTCCTGGCCAAAGAACCCGCCGACGTTGTCCCGCCCGAGGACTTTGGCGAACTTCAGCAGCAGCGAACCGGAGCCAGCTGCGGGGTCGTAGACCTTGTTCACCCGCTTCTTACCCACAACTGTGATACGTGCGAGCACTTCGGAGACCTCCTGCGGCGTGTAGTACTCGCCACCCGATTTTCCAGCCTGGGACGCATACATCTGCATGAGGTACTCGTATGCATCACCGAAAAGATCGATCGTGTTGTCCTCGAAATCTCCCAGCGGAAGGTCGCCGATGGCGCCGAGAAGCTTAACCAGCTTCTCGTTGCGCTTGGCTACCGTCGGCCCGAGCTTGGAACTGTTGACGTCGAGGTCGTCAAACAGACCTTTCAGGTCGTCCTCGCTCTCGGTCCCCACTGCCGAACCCTCGATGTTCTTGAACACTCGCTCGAGCGTCTCGTTCAGATTCGGATCTTGTGGCGCGCTTTCTCGAACGTTGCGGAACAGCTCGGAAGGCAGGATGTAAAACCCCTTCTCGCGCACCGTTTCGGCGCGGCCGGGCTCCGCGTCAGCGTCGGATAGCTGGGCGTAGTCGAAGTCCGGGGAACCCGCCTCGACCTCACCCTTATTGATGTACGCGGTGAGATTTTCGGAAATAAAGCGATAAAAGAGCATCCCGAGGACGTAAGCCTTGAAATCCCAGCCGTCAACGCTGCCCCGCAGGTCGTTGGCGATGCGCCAAATCGTCTTGTGCAGCTCGGCGCGCTGAGTCTGTGTAGTGGTCGGTGACATGGTGTTTTTCTCCCGTGCGGGGGCGCGTTTGGAATGTACTTGAATGAACAAGAGACTACCGACGACATCCGACATCGGTGCCTCTCCCACCCAGTTGGATGGTGTTGCCCTACTCCGGAGTTGAGCTCGGGCAACACCCGCCCCGTATGGGTTGTAGATCTGGACACGCAAAGCGAATTAGCGCTTCCTGCACTATGTGAGGGTGTCAACCGATTATCTTGCGTGTATCAGAAGTACCGAGCACCACCCTGGGCTGTCATAGAACAAAGGTGCGTAGTCTGGCGGGTTATGGACAGTCGCGCTTTGTGGCGTGTCTTTTAATGAAATTCCGTGGTAGATCCTTAGTCTGGCTTTGCAGCAAGGAAGGGAAAAGTGGATTTGGAACCGGGGCAACCGCAATCGTCCGTCGTGGTTTCGAAACGGCTGCAAGCATCAAGGAAGCCGGAGATGGGTTCGCGAAACTAGTATCAAAGAAGTTTCCAGGGTCTGGGAAGACAGCCAAGGAAACCAAAGCTAAACCTCCGCAAGCAGAGTAGGCCGACAGGCGTAATCTTCCCGCGAGAAGCGGTGTTCCTACCTTCCGCTGAGCTTACAGCCGGATGAGCCTGGCAACGCCCATATCCTCCTGTGGAACTCGGAACGCCTGTCCTCTGAAGTTGTCGTGACGAATTCTCACCCCCTTCTGCCCAGCAGCCCGGCCCCGGGGAGGTAGGGCTAAGGCTCAAAAGGTCCGCATCCCCTTTTGGCCCTTAGCCCTTAGCCCCCGAATCCACCCTGCCCTGCGCAACGCGAAACACCCGGCGCGATGGCCGGGTGTTTCATCTGTGGAGGATAGGATGTCTGAAGTCATGACATAGTTGACACGGCGTGCCTGGGATTTCAATCCTGATGGTTGACACATCAGTCGCGACATCGTTGACAACGTGAACAGCCCCAACTGCAACCTCGCGATCGTCAAAGCCGTCCGCGAACAACACCAGCCCGTCTCCAAAGTCGCCACCCGATTCGGCATCTCACGCCAACGCGTCTACAAAATCCTCGCCGACTACGACGCCGGCGGCGCAGACGCAATCACACCGAAGTCACGCGCCCCACACACCCATCCCCACGCGGTGCCTGACACGTTGCGCAAACACATCATCGACATGCGCAAAGAACTCACCAGGGCCGGTTTCGACGCAGGCCCTGACACCATCGCATTCCACCTCGAACAACAAGGCCTGCGCGTGCCATCAACCTCAACAATCCGCCGAATCATCTCCCAAGCCGGCCTTATCACCCCGCAACCACAGAAAAAGCCGCGCAGCTCCTACATCAGATTCGAAGCCGCCATGCCCAACGAATGCTGGCAGGCCGACATCACCCACCTATTCCTGCGTGACGGCACCCGAGTCGAAGTCCTCGACTTCATCGATGACCACTCCCGCTACCTGCTGTCAATCACCGCACGCAGCGCGTTTAACGGCGTCGAGGTTGCCGCGCAGCTTCAACACCTCATCGACAATTACGGCCCACCAGCGTCAACACTGACCGACAACGGACTGGTGTTCACCGCACGTCTTGCTGGGCGCAAAGGCGGTAGAAACGCCTTCGAAAAACTCCTCGTCACCCACCGTATCCAGCAGAAGAACGGTCGCCCTGGCCACCCGCAGACCCAAGGGAAAATCGAGCGGTTTCACCAAACACTCAAAAAATGGATCCGCGCGCGCCCACCAGCACACACCATTGCGCAGCTACAACAGCAACTCGATAGTTTCGCGGTCTACTACAACACTCAACGCCCGCACCGTTCACTCGGGCGACGCACACCCGAGGCGGCGTATACAACAGGGCCGAAAGCGACACCAACGACCACACCTGTAGAGGAATGGCGCGTACGCAACGACGTGGTCGCACCCAACGGGAAAGTCAGCATCCGCTACGCCGGCAGGCTCTACCACCTAGGAATCGGCAGGGCGTTCGCCGGGCAGAAAATCCTCATGGTTGTCACCGACAACCACATCACCACATCGATAAAACTCACCGGCGAAATCATCACCGAGCATTACATCGACACGTCCCGCAACTACCAAAAACCCTACTGGCGAAAAGGGGACCCACCCCTGCAATAAAAACAAAACCGGCGCCCCCGGAAAATCAAAACCCGAGGCGCCGGTTTGTCAACCATGTCGCGACTGATGACATCTGTGGAGGATAGGAGAATCGAACTCCTGACATCCTGCTTGCAAAGCAGGTGCTCTACCAACTGAGCTAATCCCCCATGGTGGGCCTAGCAAGAATCGAACTTGCGACCTCATCGTTATCAGCGATGCGCTCTAACCGACTGAGCTATAGGCCCTGGGAACGAGATAGAACATTACCCACAGCTTGACGTAACGACAAATCGCCAGGTCAAACGGTATTTCTATCTCGTTCCGCCAGCGGTTATCTAAGCCGGTTCGACATGCGGATGCCCAGCCCGCCGACAAGGTCTGCAACGGCGTTATAGATCACCGCCGTCAGCGGGGCCATCACGGAGGCGAAGACGACACCCACCAGGCCGAGCAGGGCCGCCGCCGACAGCATCAGCGGCAGGTCCACGGTCTGGCTGCCGCCGACGCCGCCAATAAGCGAGTTGACGGAATCCACCACACCGGCGGCCTCAAGGCCGAAGAAGACCAGCGTCGACGCGATCATCCAGACGATGAAGCCGAGCACCGCGAGGATGGACGCCACCTTGAACGCCGACACGGGGCTGACGTAGGTGACGGTCACTTTACGTGCGGCCATGGCTTACTCCTCGCCGCTGCCGTCGGTGGCGTTCTGGTGGCCCAGAGTTGCGGCCGAGGAGGTGGTCTCCATGGCCTCTTCGAGCGTCTTCTCTCCCTTAGCCACTGCGGTTGCCTCTTCCTCGCCCTCGTCCTCGACGTTCTTGTCGATGGCGAGCAGCTCCACACCCTCGGCCAGGTCGACGAGGCGTACGCCCATCGTCGCGCGCGAGGACGGACGGATCTGCTTGACCTCGGTGCGGATAACACCGCCGGCGGAGGTGATAGCGAAGATCTGGTCTTCCTCCTCCACGGCGAGTGCGCCGATGAGCTTGCCGCGCTTCGGGGTGTACTTGAACGTCATCACGCCCATGCCGCCGCGGCCCTGTGCGTTGTACTCCTCGATCGGAGTGCGCTTGCCGTAGCCGCCAGAGGTGGCCACGAGCAGGTATTCGTCGTTGTGCACGACCGTCATGGTGAGCAGCTGGTCGTCGCCGCGGAAGCGCATGCCCTTCACGCCGGCGGTGGCGCGGCCCATTGGGCGCAGCTGCTCGTCGTCAGCCGTGAAGCGAATGGCCTGGCCCTGCTCGGAGACGAGGAGGATGTCCTCTTCCTCGCTGGCGAGCACGGCGCCGATCAGGGCATCCCCCTCGTTGAGGTTGATGGCAATCAGCCCGGAGGAACGCGCGGACTCGTAGTCGGTCAGGCGCGACTTCTTCACGCGGCCTTCGCGGGTAGCCAGCACCAGGTAGGGGGCGTCCTCGTAGGACTGGATCTGGATGACCTGGGCGATCTTCTCCTCCGGCTGGAACTCCAGCAGGTTGGCCACGTGCTGGCCGCGGGCGGTGCGGCCCGCCTCCGGCAGCTCGTACGCCTTGAGGCGGTAGACACGGCCGAAGTTGGTGAAGAAGAGGATCCAGTCGTGGGTGGAGCAGATGAAGAAGTTCTTCACCACGTCGTCCTGCTTGAGCTCGGCGCCACGTACGCCCTTGCCACCGCGCTTTTGCGACTTGTAGGCGTCGACCTTGGTGCGCTTCGCATAACCGGTGGAGGTGATGGTGACCACGACGTTTTCGCGGGCGATGAGGTCTTCCTCGGTGACGTCGCCAGTTGCGGCGACAATCCGGGTGCGACGCTCGTCGCCATACTTATCGACGATCTCCTTAAGCTCGTCGCCCACGATCGAACGCTGGCGCTCCGGGTTGGCCAGGATGTCCTTGTAGTCGGCGATCTCGGCCTCGATGGCGACGAGTTCGTCGATGATCTTCTGGCGCTCCAGGGCGGCCAGGCGGCGCAGCTGCATCGCGAGGATGGCGTCGGCTTGGATCTCATCGACGTCGAGAAGCTCGATGAGCCCGGCGCGTGCCTCGTCGACCGTCGGCGAGCGGCGAATGAGGGCGATGACCTCGTCGAGCATGTCGAGGGCCTTGACCAGGCCGCGGAAGATGTGCGCGCGCTTCTCCGCCTCGTCGAGACGGTACTGGGTGCGCCTGACAATGACCTCGAGCTGGTGCTGGACGTAGTAACGCAGCATCTGGTCAAGGCGCAGCGTGCGCGGCACGCCGTCGACGATGGACAGCATGTTCGCGGAGAAGTTCGTCTCCAGCTGCGAGTGCTTGTACAGGTTGTTCAAAACGACGCGCGGCACGGCGTCGCGGCGCAGCGTGATGACGATGCGCATACCGACGCGGTCGGAGGACTCGTCATCGATGCGGGAGGCGCCGACCATCTTGCCGGCGTTGATCTGCTCGGCGATGCTGTGGATGAAGTTATCCGGGTTGACCTGGTACGGCAGCTCCGTGATCACGATGACCTGGCGGTTGCCGATCTCCTCGATCTCGGTCACACCGCGCATGCGGATCGAACCGCGGCCGGTGGTGTAGGCGTCCTTGATGCCCTGGTCGCCGACGATGAGGCCAGAGGTCGGGAAATCGGGGCCCTTGATGTGCTCCATCACGGCGTCGAGGGTCGCCTTGTCGTCGGCGTCGTGGTTGTCGAGGATCCAGTAGATGGCCTCGGCGAGCTCGCGGAGGTTGTGCGGCGGGATGTTGGTGGCCATGCCGACGGCGATGCCGCCGGAGCCGTTCATTAGCAGGTTCGGCACGCGCGCGGGCAGGATGTCCGGCTCTTTGGTCTTGCCGTCGTAGTTCGGCGAGAAGTTGACCGTGTTTTCGCGGATGTCGCGCACCATCTCCATGGCCAGCGGCGTCATCTTGCACTCGGTGTAGCGCATCGCGGCGGGTCCGTCGTTGCCGGGCGAGCCGAAGTTGCCCTGGCCGTCGATCAGCGGGTAGCGCATCGACCACGGCTGGGCCATGCGCACGAGGGTGTCGTAGATCGCGGAGTCGCCATGCGGGTGAAGGTTAGCCATCGTCTCACCGACGGGCTTTGCGGACTTCACATACGAGCGCTCGGGCCGGTAGCCGCTGTCGTACATGGTGTAGATCACGCGCCGGTGCACGGGCTTCATACCGTCGCGCACGTCGGGCAGAGCGCGCCCGACGATGACGCTCATGGCGTAGTCGATGTAGCTGGTCTGCATCTCCTCATTGATGTCAATGGGTTGGATGCGGTCGTAGCCGTCACCGCCGAGGGTGTCGTCACTCATGTGGAACCTTTCTAGTAGCCTGCGGCCATTCTAACGGGCGCTGAGACGTTTCTGGGTGCGGCATCTGGTATCAAAGTGGTATGGCTATGACGCTGCGGCTGACCGCTGACGAGGACAAGGCGCTCGTTCTGCTCGCCTCCGCGTGGGGATGCTCGAAGCAGGAGGCAGCGCGGCGCGCCGTAATCACCGCCGCCGCACGCTTGCTTGACGACGCCACAGTGACCGACCTCGCCCGCACCCGCGTCGCCGCCTACGCCGCCGCCGAGGCGCGTATCCGGCAGGCCCGCGGGCAGTGAGGACAGTGAAGGCGCTGAGCACCGAGCAGATGCTCTCCATCGCGGACGAGGTGTGCGCCCTCTATAAGGTGCGCGTGCGCTCGTTCGCTGCCCTGGCTGCCTGCGCCGCTGTCCCGGGAGCGCGAGTCCACGGCGTCCCGGTGTTCGACTCCCCCGCCGCTGCGGCCGCCGAGCTGCGCCGCGCCATCGCGGCACTCGAGCCCCTGACCGCGGACAACGACGTGCTTGCCGAGTGCGCGGCCGAGGTCTACCGGGACTGGGTAGTCGCGCGCTAGCGTCTCGCGTCGGTGTGGAGGAGCTGTGTGGTGGAGCGATGCGTTCACATGGGCCGGGGTATTCGACGTGTAGTTCCCGCTTCCAGGCAATACTGTAAAAGTCATACCGCTTCCATCTGTTCCCTTTGTGAAACGAGGTCTCCCCATGAAGAAGTTCACCGTCTCGACTGTCGTGGCAGCGTCTCTGGCGGCGTCACTCGTCGCCGCGCCGCATGCTTCGGCCCAGTCCGCCGCGGGTGAAGTGCTCTCCGCCACCTCCTCTATGTCCTCCGGCTCCTCCGGCAGCTCGAACATGAACAACCTGCCGACGTGGGTGAGTGATGACACCACCCTCCCCGAGGCTCCGCTCGGCAGTGTCTACTCAGGCTCCGCCCCGATCTCTTTGAGCATCGCCGCGGTCGTCATTGGCGGCATCGCCGCGCTTGCGCTTAACGCTGGTGCCGTGATCCCGGGCCTGCAGCTTCCTGACCTCCAGCTGGTGCTTGCTCAGTTCCAGCAGTAGGTCGATTGGCGTGGGTTTTCCGCCCATGTTAAGTTTGTTGCTGTTGTGGCTGCAGTGACTGGTGTGAAACTGGCGTTGTGGCGGAAGAGCCCCAACACCGAAGAACCCCTGTGAACGGGGTTCTTTTTCATATGTGCGAGGTCGCGATGGTTTGAGTCCCAGGCTTTGTTATGTGAAAGAAACCACAACCGAATAGCTGGGCAAAGCC
>NZ_JAYWLR010000028.1:0-12676 GCF_040946405.1 Corynebacterium sp. LK2510
GTTCCAGTTGGACGCCGCGACGACGGCTGGGTCGACGTCGAGGCCGGTCCACGCCACTTCCAATGGTCCCAGCGCCTCCTCCTGCTGGGTGTCCACCGCGCGGGCTTTGTACAACTCGAGCAGCGCGAGAAAGCGGCCGACGAGCTCGATGGAGCGGATGCAGTCCTTTGTCAATGAATTGAAGGTCATCCATTGGCCCGCCCCGAGCACCTTGAGCGTGTCGAGGATCTTGCCCGCCTGCTCCGGCACGGATACTGCCGCGGCGTGGACGTGGTCGGTCCGCACTGTCTCGGGTGGGCGGGGACGGAACACACTCGCGGCTAGCTGCGCGAAACTTGCCGGGGTGTGGCCCAAGGTCACGGGCGGCAACAGTTCGGCAAACCGCGGCTCGATCCCGACGGCGCGCGGGTAGCGTCGTGACGCGGTGCGCTGCCACTGGGAAAACATGTCCGCCACCTTTTGGTAAGCGCGGTATTGGAGAAGGCGCGCGAAGAGAAGGTCGCGGGACTCGATGAGCTCGAGATCGGCCTCGTCTGCCATCTCGCCGCGCGGCAGCAATCGTGCTGCCTTCAGGTCGAGCAGTGTCGCCGCAACCATAAGGAACTCGGTGACTTCGTCGAGGAGGTTCATCTGGCCCAAGGCTCGGGTATAGGAAATGAACTCATCGGTCACCTCCGCTAGGGCAACCTCCGTCACGTCAAGCTTTTTGGAACTGATCAGGTTGAGCAGCAGGTCGAACGGACCCTCGAAATTGTTCAGGACGAGGGTGAAACCCGTGATCTCGGGCTGCTCCCCTAGCTGGCCGCCCCGATCAGCCGACTGACTCACCGCTCAGTGCGCTCCAAAACCTCGAGAGCCAAGTTGCGGTACTGCTGCGCGCCCTGCGACGACGGAGCCCAGGTAATGATCGGTTCACCGGCGACGGATGTCTCTGGGAAGCGCACCGTCCGGGTGATGACGGTATCGAAAACGGTGTCACCGAACACTTCGATGACGCGATCCATCACCTCGCGCGCGTGGGTGGTGCGACGGTCAAACATCGTAACCAGGATGCCGACGATCTCCAGATCGAAGTTCAGCCTGTCGCGCACCTTCTCCACCGTGTCGGTGAGAAGGGCGAGACCGCGCAGGGAAAAGTACTCGCACTCCATGGGAATGATCACGCCGTGGGACGCGGCCAACGCATTGACGGTCAGGAGACCAAGCGACGGGCCACAGTCCAGAATGATTACGTCGTACTCGCGACGCACCGGACGCAGCGCGCGTCCCAGGGTGTGCTCGCGGCCAACCTCGTTGACGAGCTGGATCTCCGCGGCGGACAAGTCGATGTTGGCCGGGACCAGATCAAGCCCGGGAACATTCGAGTGGCGGATCGCCGAGTGGATGCTGGCGGTGTTGTCAAACAGCAGGTCATAAACCGTGGTCTGCTCTTCGTCGTGCGGCACACCTAGACCGGCCGAAAGCGCGCCTTGCGGGTCCAAGTCAACGAGCAGGACTTTACGCCCCTGCTCCGCAAGGCAGGCTCCGAGGTTGATGGTCGAGGTGGTCTTACCCACCCCGCCCTTCTGGTTGACCATAGAGATCACCGTGGCGGGGCCGTGTTTGTCCAGCTGTTTGGGCTGTGGCAAGTCGCGGACGGGGCGACCCGTCAGTCCCACCTTGACGCCGTCGCCATTGTTGGCCTCAAACAACGAGCCGTCCGACATTGACACACCTTCCCCTCGCGCGCTTGGGTCTACCTTAGCGGGTTGACTCGTATGTTACACCGTTGTGATTTCTGCGGCGTCGAGTAGCCAGGGCCGCAACCGCGCCAAGAAGAAGAATCACGCCCAAGCCGCCAAGGACCATCGGCCCAGCCTGACGCCACGTATCCGTGGTCGACTGCTCAGCCGGTGCCTCGGCCCCGGTACCCGTGCCCCCGAACTGTGCATAGGGGCTGTCCGCCACCGTCGCTACCTCCAAGGGCGCGTTGGTGGACGTGATGACTGCGAGGAATTCGGTGCGGGCATCATCGCGCACCACCTCCATGATGAAGGGGTTGTCCGGCGTTTCACCTTCTGGATAGGTCAACGTCAGGGTGCGCGAGGTGATTTCGACGTCTCGAGTCACACCTTCAATGATCTGGCCATTGACATCGACATAGCGCAGCGAGGCCCCCTCGCGGTCGGTGCCCATGTACTGCATCAATTCGCGTGCCTGAGAGAACGGAACCTTGACGGTGATGACGTTATCGGTGATGGTGCCCTCGAAGTCGAGCCGAACGGCCTCGCCCATCTCCACTGGCGCCGCGAGCTCACGCTCGGGGTGATTTACCGGACCAGACGGTGCTGCGCCTTCAGCCGCCCCGCCATTAGCACCCTCGTTTACGGCGCCGCCCTGGGCAGCGTCCCCATCGGCAGTACCGTTAGGTGCGGTGTCTGCAACCCCAGCCGCGCCAGCGCCGTCACCGACAGCAACGAGGTTGACTACCGCGCTGTAACCCGCCGCGCTTACCGGAACACTCGCAGTCGCACCAGGCTGATCCGGAGCAGTAACCGTGACGACTGTGCCGCTGGCAGAGACATTCCAGCCTCCGGAGGCATAACCCACGTTGACGGGCACCCCGACGTCGACGCTCGTGCTCTCACCTGCGGCAACCTCAATCTGAGAAGGCAGCATCTCCTGCACCTGCGCGGGGTCCAACCCGGCAGGAATCTGAGCGTTGGCAACCACGGGTCCAGCCGAAACGCCCAGCACAACCGCGGCGGCTAGGGTGGCAACATACGTCTGTGGTCTCATGGGAGTCCTTTCTCAGTGGTTCTCGGCACTGATTCTTGTCAAAGCCGTTGCGCAAATCGCCAATCCTACAACGAAGCGCGCTCGAGTTCCGCTTTTGCCACCTCTACCGGGCCCGGGGGTGGGACCCCAGGAACACCTCTCGGAGGTTGTCGGCTGTCACGTGGGTGTAGATCTGTGTCGTCGTCACCGAGGAATGACCGAGCAGCTCTTGGACTGTGCGCACGTCGGCGCCGCCTTCAAGGAGGTGGGTGGCAAAGGAGTGGCGCAGCGTGTGCGGAGAGATGTCCTTGTCCACCCCAGCCCGATGCGCAGCATCCTTAATTACGGTCCATGCAGACTGGCGCGAAAGCGCGCCTCCCCGTTTGTTGAGAAACAGCGCGTGCGAGGTACCCCGGGCCAGCGCAGGGCGCCCGCGCACGAGGTAGGCCTCAACGACCGCATTGGCGGCACCGCCGACGGGAACGAGCCGCTGCTTCCCGCCCTTTCCAGTGACGGTGATGACCCCGTCATGCTCCGCGACGTCGTCGACGGCAAGCGCGAGTACTTCAGAGACGCGCGCACCGGTGGCGTACAGCAGCTCGAGCAGTGCTTTGTCGCGCAGCTGGGTGGGGGTATCGGTCGGGCAGGCGTCGAGAAGCGTTGCGACCTCCTCGATGCTGAGCGTGTCCGGCAGCACGGTGCCGGCGGCGGGCGGAGACACCCGTGCGGCGACGTCGGCTGCGAGGAGGCCCTCCGCAGTGGCGAACTTGTGCAGCCCTCGCACCACGGACAACGCCCGCGCCGCTGATGACGCGGCGAGAGGCGCGCGGTTTTCCGAGCCGCGTCGCAGGTCGGCGACGTAGGCCTCGAGGTCCTGCGAGGTGACCTCACCCAGATCATCACGCCCTACCGCCTCGAGCCACCGCGTGTAGCGGAGCAGGTCGCGGCGGTAGTTACTCAGCGTGTGGCTCGACCGTCCCCGCTCCACAACGAGGTGATCGAGCCACAGCTTCGCCACGGCTGAGGGCCCCATCAGATCCGCTTCATGTCCGCACCCAGACCCAGCGCTTTTCGACGCTCCGCCAACCGCGTCGGGCGCAGGTCGAACGGCACCTCGGTGCCCCGGGTCTGCGCCGCCCCCGCGACAACCGCGGCCGCGGCGAGGATTCCCGCCACAGCGATGGAGTTGGTGATTTTACCCGCCAACACCTGCTTCTGCGCGGTCTCCAGCGGCACGACGTGCAATGCCATGTCCGCCTCTTCGTGTTCGGCTTCGGGGCGGTCCACCTCGCGCAGGTCGGTCGCGAGGAAGATTCGGACGGCCTCATCTGAGAACCCCGGTGACGTCACGATGTCTACAAGCACCTCCCAGTTGTTCGCAGCTAGGCCGGCTTCCTCCTGCAGCTCGCGTCGGGCGCACTCGAGCGCGGGCTCGTCGCCGACGTCGAGGAGGCCGGCTGGAAGCTCGATCAGGCGGCGGTCAACAGACCTGCGGTACTGCTCCACCAATGCGACACGGCCGTCAGCGTCGAGCGCGACGACGGCCACAGCACCGAAGTGCTCGACAACCTCGCGGTCGGTCCCGCCACCACCGGGCATGACCACCCGATCGCGGCGTAGGGCGATGATGGGGGCGTCGACAAGCAACTCGGACGAGGTGACGGTGAATTCGTGCGACATAGCCTTTAACGTACCTGGTCGGTGTCAGCGGGCTTCGAGCTCGGAGCGCACCGCGCGCACCGTCAAGATCGCCCCTGCCTCCGTGTCAAGCACGTCGTGTGTTGCCACGCTGTGGTCCCCGCGAGATGCGAGAGCGCCCTCGAGCTGGTTGGCGCCGGCGCCTTCGTAGGCGACGACCACCGGAACTCCGCGCGCACTCAACGCGGTGGCGAAGTCGGCAACAGCCGTGGCGGCGAATCCCTCACCAGCAAACTCCCGATCCTCTGAAGTCACGTCACCGAGCGCGATGATGACCGCGTCGGCCGCCACCACGTCTGAGTCCTGCGTGACGTAACCGGCCTCGGTGAGCGCGTCCAGTACCAACGCCCTGTCCTCGGGAGTGGCCCGCGGGGTGCCGTCGGGCCCGGTTGTCAGCGCGTCGGCGAGGCTCTCCCCCGCGTGCGTTGCCGCAGACGGGTTCTCCACCGTCAACTGTGTGCCAGCGGGAAGAGAGTTGGCGATAATCGAGCCAAGCTGGTCGGCGCCCTCGGATGAGGTGAACTTCTCCGTCAGCGTCAGGGTGCCGGCCGGGTCGGCACCGGCGGCGTCAAGGAGTTCGAGCAAACGGTCCACCTGCCCCGGATCAACGCCTGGCGAACGCAGGAGCATGACGGCGGAGTCGGTCAGCGTGCCCTCGACGAGCGTCGGTGCCTCCGCTACGAGCAACTCGTTTGCGGCGGCAGCCTCAGCCTCTGCACGATCGGCGCGAGCGGAATCATGCTGTGTCTCCTGCGCTGATGGAGCGGCGGCGCCATGCGCCCCGCCGTCGAGCGCCGGGGCGAGCACGAGGGACCCGGCCACCACGCCAGCGGCGACGCCCCAGCCCAGGCCAGCGAGCCACACCGGGAACCGGCCCCCGCGACGGGTGAGGTTCTTTCGTCCGTTTCGGTGCACCATTGCGACCTATCCTGCCTGCGGCGCGACCCAGCCGCGGACGGTGTCGGCCACGGCGTTGAACGTCGCGGCAAGATTGTCGGCGAAGGTGCCGGGGCCGTTCAGCCCGGCAACCAGGATCACCGTTGCCAGGGTGACGAGCAGACCAAGGATCGCCCATGCCCACGCAAGGCCGTTGCGCGGCGCAACTGCGTACAGGCTCTCGATAGCGGTGGAATCCACCAGCCGCGAGCCAGCCTTCAGTCTGGTCAGCAAAGCGGCCGGCGTGGCGTGGGGGGCGCGGGCGAAGACCGACTCTGCGTCGAGAGGCTCTCCGACAGTGACGATTGTTTCCGCCTCGTGCACCGTGGCAAGCAAGATTGCCAGATCCGTCGGGGAATCCGTGGCGGCGGGGAACGTCATCGCCCCCACGCCGAGATCTTGAATGCGCTCAAGGCCGGCGGCGTGTCCGTCCGGATCCGCCGGGAGAATCACGCGGGCACCGCCGCGCAGAGTCTCCGCCGAGACGTTCAACGGGTCGCCGACGATGAAGTCGGGGTCGTAGCCCAAATCCGCCAGAGTGTCAGCCGCAGAGCCCACGCCAATGATCACAGGCGCGTACTCCCGAATGAAGTTGCGCAACCGCTCGACCTTGCCGCGCACCACCTCAGAGTCGTCGGAAGGCTCAACGATGACGACTTTGCGTCCGGCCATCGTCGATCCCAGCTCGGGCACCCCGACGCCGTCGATAAGCAAAGGCGCCTCCGAGTGAATGAACTCGATGGTGTTGCCGAAGTACGCCTCCATGTGGTCAAGCAGGCTCTGCTGCGCTGTCGCGAACGACGCGTCGACGTCGCGGCGCTGAACCGCGCGGACCTGCCCGAGGAGCTTTTTGCCCTGGGTCACCTCAGCGGTGGTGGCGCCGGTAAAAACCACAACACCCTTTTTGCCGTCGCGAAGTACGGCGCGAAGCTCGGCTCCGGCGTCCTCGAAGAGGGGAATCCCGGCGTCGAGAAGCATATGGGGCCCGTAATTCGGGATCGCGCCGGTGGAAAAGCGTGACAGGTTGATCACGGCGGAAGGCTGGGCCGCGATGAGCTGCTCCGCCGCGCGGCGGGTCATATCGGGCGCGTCGACAACCGCGATGTCACCAGGGCGCACGCGGTGAGTCCCCCGCGTGCCCGTGAGGCATTCGCGGACCGTGCCTCGGAGCTCAACCTGGGGCGCAGGCGTCGCAGGTGTCGCAATCGTCGAGCCGTTGGGCTCATCGGAAGGGCGAGAAGAGACAGTCATGCACCCCATTGTGCGCCGTCAACGCACCAAAACTTGGAAGGCGCGCGGGAAATCAGCTCCGCAAAGTAGCAACTTCACGCTGGGCGCGCTCAAAAAGCTCCTTTGCGTGCGCGCGGCCCGTCTCCGAATCCTCCATCCCGGCGAGCATTCGAGCGAGCTCCTCCACGCGCGCTTCCGCTGCCAAGGTGGTCACACCCGAGGTCACCGTTTCATCACCCACGTTTTTCGCGACATGCAGGTGCGTATCGGCATAGGCAGCCACCTGTGGCAAGTGGGTCACGACGATGACCTGGTTGCGCGTGGCCAGCCGCGCCAGGCGGCGCCCGATCTCCACCGCGGCGCGCCCGCCCACTCCGGCGTCGACCTCGTCGAAGACGAGCGTGGCGCCCGACGTCTCAGCTGACAGGATCACTTCCAAGGCGAGCATGACGCGGGAGAGCTCTCCACCCGACGCGCTAGTGGCCAGCGACTGTGGCTCGATGACGTCGTTGGGCGCGAGGCGCAGTTCCACAGCGTCGGCGCCGTCGCGCGAATACGCTTGCGGCTCCACGGCGACCACGAGCCTCGCTTTCGGCATGGCGAGCCCCCGCAGCTCAGCGGTCACCGCCTCCCCCAACGCCGCCGCAGCTTTCGTGCGTTGTGCGGTGAGCTCCTTGGCGCGGGCCACCATGGTTTTTTCCAGCTCGGCGACGCGCTTTTTGAGCTCGTCGACGGCCTCAGCGGAGGTGTCGATTTTGGCGAGCCTCTTCGCTGCTTTGGTCCGCCAGGCGAGCACGCCGGCGATATCGGGCGCGTACTTCCGCGTGAGAGCCTTGAGCTCTTGCTGGCGTTGCAGCTGCTTTTCGAGCTCCTCGGGATCACTCGGCAAGTCGGCGGTGTAGCTCCCCAGCTCCGCGGACACGTCGGCGAGGACGCCCACGACTTCGGACAAGCGCTCGCCGAGTTCCTTGAGGTGCGGATCGCTTGCCGACGCCAACCCGCTCGCCGCCTTGCCCACCAGACTCGCCGCCGCTTCCTCGTCGGCGCTGAACCCGCCAACGGCATCCGCCCCGTCGATGGCCACGAGAGCAGCCTCCGCCACCTCGCGCAGCGCGTCGACGTCCTGGAGGCGGTTGATGCTGGTAACGAGGTCCTCGTCCTCGCCGTCGACGGGTGCGACAGAATCGATCTCGTGCAATGCGAACTGCAGCCTGTCAACCTCCTGCGCAAGCTCACGCCGCTTCTCCGTGCGCTCCTTCAGATCCCGCGCGGCCTCGCGCCACTGCTTCCATGCCTGGCTGTAGACCTCGAACGCGGCTACCGCCTCCGGGGCGAACCGGTCCAGGGCAGCGAGCTGCTGATCAGGTGACATGAGGCGCAGCTGGTCGTTTTGCCCGTGGATGGTCAACAAGTGCGAGGTGACGTCCCCGAGGGTGGCAGCCGGCACAGTCCGACCACCGAGGTGCGCCTTCGAGCGCCCCGACGCCTTCACGGAGCGTGCCACCACGTACTCGCCGTTCTCGTCCGGCTGCGCTCCAGCGCTGTCCGCGAGCTCGACGACGGCGCCGCGCTGCTCATCCGGGAGCCCATCGAGGCTGAACACGCCCTCGACGACAGCCTCGGCTGCCCCGGTGCGCACCCGTGAGGCATCTGCGCGTCCTCCCGTGATCAGACGCAACCCCGTCACCACCATGGTCTTGCCGGCCCCCGTCTCACCCGTCAATACGGTCAGCCCAGGGCTGAGCTCGGCAGTGGCGCGCGCGATGACGCCAAGGTTGGAAATCGTGATATCGGTGAGCATTACTTGTTTGCAGGCCCTCGCCACCCCGACACAGGGAGTTGGAATTTGTGTACCAGACGGTCGGTGAACGGGTGGTCGTCCAAGCGAACCCAGCGCACTGGTCTGCGTCCACGGACGATCTCGACGCGCGAGCCGGGCGGCATCTCTAAGGAACGGAACCCGTCAAGGACCACATTCGCCTCTTCGGTGTTCGACTCTGACTCGATCGCCACCGTCGAGCGCGGGGAGACGACCAAGGGCTTGGTAAACAACGCGTGGGCGTTGTTCGGCACCACGAGCAGGGCTTCCACCTCCGGCCACATAACCGGCCCACCAGCGGCAAACGCGTAGGCAGTCGACCCAGTCGGCGTGGAGATCAGCACCCCGTCGCAGCCAAACGTGGATACCGGACGCAGATCCACTTCGAGGGTCGCGTCCATCACCTTCGTACGGTTGACGTTCTCAATGCTCGCCTCGTTGAGCGCCCACCCACAGCCGAGGACGTTGTCCTCGGAGTCGAGTAAGGTCACGTCGATGGTCATCCGGTCTTCAATCCGGTAAGTGCGGTCGATGACCCGCCCGATGGCCTCCTCCATGCTCTCCTGCTCCCACTCGGCCAGAAAGCCGACGTGGCCCAGGTTGATGCCCAGCACCGGGACGTCCTGGGCGTGGGCGAAGCTGGCGGCGCGCAGGAAGGTGCCGTCACCGCCGAGAACGAGAACCAGCTCGCACCCCGCCGCGGCCTCGGGGCCTTCCTCGACACGCTCCAATGCCTTGAGCGCGGGCTCGTCCCCCACAGGGCCCATCTTCTGTTGGTCCAGGAGGCGAACTTCAATGCCGGCTTCCGTCAACAATTCGGAGGCACGCGCAGCCGCAGTAATGTTTCCCGCACGGTAGGTGTGCGGAACAAGCAAGATCGTGCGTGGGTTACGAGTCGTCATTATTCCGTGGGTCCTTCCTCGACGGCGCGGGTCACCATCGCGTTAAGGGTGTCGTCGTCAAGCGCTTGAGCGCTTCCACCCTTCACGAGCCATAGGAAGTATTCTACGTTGCCACTCGGACCTGGAAGTGGCGATGCGACGACACCGCGCAGCGCGAGCCCGAGCTGCTGCGCGAACCTGGCAACATCCGCCGTCACCTCGGCGCGCAGCGCACTGGACCGCACGACCCCGCCGCTTCCAAGGCGGTCTTTGCCCACCTCAAACTGCGGCTTCACCATAGGGAGAAGATCTGCGCCATCGCTCATGCAGGCGACAATCGCGGGTAGCACGAGCCTGAGAGAGATAAACGAGAGGTCACCAACCATAAGATCAGCCGGCCCACCCATCATCTCGGGGGTGAGGTGACGAATGTTGGTGCGGTCCAGAACCGTGACCCGGGGATCGTTCTGCAGCCTCCACACGAGCTGGCCGTATCCAACATCCACGGCGACAACCTCGCGCGCGCCACGGGACAGCAATACATCGGTGAATCCGCCCGTCGAGGCGCCGGCGTCGAGAGCTCGCCGCTTATCGACGTCCAACCCCTGCGCCCCGAACACCTCCAACGCTCCAAGCAATTTATGCGCACCGCGCGACGCCCAGGATTCCGACTCGTCGACGGCAACCTTGATGGACGCGCTTGGCTCCACCACCGTCGCGGGCTTCGTGGCGACAAATCCGCCAACCTCGACCCGCCCCTCGCGAATCCACGACTGTGCTTGCTCGCGCGAGCGCGCGATCTTGCGTCGCACCAACTCCGCGTCAAGTCGTCTACGTCCAGGTGCCATCAACTCTCCTTTGAGTAGCGCAACGCTCCGCGCAACACGTCGTGCGCGCGCGAAAGAACTTCGGCTTCCTCGCGCAACGTGCTCGTCTCTGCGGCCAAAATCTCGTTGACCTTGGCGGTGATAGCACCGCCATCAACGTGCGCAGCGCGCGGATCGCGAGGCTTCGGGCCGCTTACCACCACTGAGCGCACGCTTCCTCGGCGGCGGCGGATTCCGGTCTCACCTCTGTGGGAGCGGCCGACATGTCCCACGCCACCTGCAAAACAGTACGCAACGCCGCGAGCGGATCCGGGTTCGCACCACCGCCGCTCAACACAATGCCGTTGTAGTCGATGCGCGCTTGGAACCCTCCCTGAGGGCCCGGAAGGAGCTGTTCGGCGCCTTCACGCAGCGCACTGAAGTCCTTACCGATGTACGTCGGACGTTGCTCCTTGGGAGCACCGATGAGCGCATGCGGCCCGGACACACCGGTAAGGACATGCAAAGACGGGATACCGGCTGCAACCGCGCCGGCGATATCAGTGTCGAGCCTGTCACCGACAGCGAGCGGTCGCTTTGCCCCGAGATCACGCACGGCCTGGTGGAACATCACCGGTTGCGGCTTGCCCGCCGCCTCCGGCGTCACCCCGGTCACGGACGTCACTGCCGCAACCATTGAGCCGTTGCCCACGAGGAAGCCGCGCTCGGTCGGCAGCGATGTATCCAAGTTAGTGGCGAGGTACACGGCACCTCGCTGGATAGCCACCGCTGCCTCAGAAAGCTGCTTCCATCCGGTCTCCGGGTTGTGTCCATGCAGCACGGCCGCGGGATCGTCGTCCGCCGAATCGACAAGGACAAAGCCAGCGTCGCGCGCTAGGTCCTTGAAACTGTCTGAACCGATGACCAAGAGCTGTGCGCCCTCGCCAACACGCTCACGGGCAAGCCCGAGTGCGGCCCCAGCCGAGGTATAGACCTGCTCGGCTCCGGCCTTGATCCCCATGTCATTCAAGATCGTGGCGACGAGCGTGGGGTGACGGAAGGCGTTATTGGTGACAAAAACGACTGGAACAGTCGCATCCCCAATGATCTCTGGGGTGTGGGGCAGGCTGCGTCCCCCCTCCCAGACGGTGCCGTCTAGATCGAGCAGAAGGGCATCGATGGTGTCGATCAGCATTCGCGACCCTACCCAAGCTCTGCGACGCGTGCGGCGGCGTCGGTGGTGCCGTCAGCGTCGATGCGTGCGGCGTGCTCGAACCAGTCCTTCGCCTCGGACTTCCGATCAAGCGCAAGCAGCGCCTCGGCGTAGGCGTAGGACAGACGCGCATTCTCCGTGCCCTCGGAATCCTTGCTCGGTCCGAGGCGCTCGAGGGTAGCAAGCGCCGCCTCGTGCTGTCCGAGGTCGTGACGAGCGCCGGCGAGGACAATTGCGAGCTCAATGCGCGCCTCGGGATCGAGGTCGCGTGCCTCAGGCGAACGCCCAATCTCGAGAGCCTTTTCGGGACGACCCAAACCGCGCTCCGCATCCGCCATGACGGCGAGAAGGCCCGGGCCTCCAGACATGCGGCGTGCGGCTCGAAGCTCTGAGAGCGCCTCGCGCCACTCGCCCGCATGGTACGCGACGATGCCGGCGGTCTCGCGCACGACGCCAACGCGGCCAGCACGGTTCTTAGCAGCTCGTGCGTGACGCAACGCCAGCTGCGCGTCATCCTCGAGCAGCGTGCCTGCAATGATCATGTGCTTGGCGACACGGTCGGCGTTGTCCTTCGAGAGCACTCTCAAATCGCGCAGCACCGAAGCATCGAGCTCGTTGATGTCAATCTCCTCCGGGAGATCCGGCTCCGACAGACGCTGGTTCATACGGTCCTCGCGGAAGCCCTTGCGTTGAGGTGCCGATCGGTTATGGCGGAAGCTCCCGTCCTCACGACGGCCTTCTGTCCGACGAGAGCCATCGCCCCGCCGGCCGTCGCCCGAACCGCGCCTCGGGCCACCATCGCGACTACCGCGCCCGCCGGAGGAAGAATCCGAGCGACGCTTGTCATAGGGCCTGCCGCCGCGCTTGCGGGCGTTCGAGTCATCCGACATAGAAAACCTTTCTGAGTAGACCCGTCCAGTATAGGCGCCGCTTCGGCAAAGCAGCACTCGAGTAAGGGTGAAAAGAGCGACCGCAAGCAATGACGCCGAAGGCAGCTCAAACCGGCCACAAGCATCGAGTATGCGATTAGAACATGAAAGAAGGAGGGACCCAACCTCTCCTCCATCAAACCCTGCGCAAGCGCAGCGATTGCTAGAGAAAAGGGGATCCCTCCCGCTTTGTTGTTAAGTTGTTGGGTCGGCGGTAACTTACTCTCCCACCCCCTCCCGGGGGCAGTACCATCAGCGCGGGCGGGCTTAGCTTCCGGGTTCGGAATGGGACCGGGCGTTTCCCCGCCGCCATCAACCACCGACACACCTGTCGGAGCCAACACGGCAAAACAAAAACTACTGTTGTTGGTATCCAATTATCATTCTGTGAACCCCACACACATGTT
>NZ_JAYWLR010000029.1:0-11762 GCF_040946405.1 Corynebacterium sp. LK2510
CTCGCAAGCGCTGGTGCGAAGGTGTCGCTGACGGTGCACCCAGGGCTCGTGCACCCGTTCGTCAACGCGTTTTACGTGTGGCGCGAGGCCAACGAAGCAATGTGGCAGGCGGTGGGCGCCATCCGCTTCGCTCTTGGGGTTACTGCCTAAAGACAGGTTCCCGCATACGACAACCGCCCACCCCGCGTTAGTTTCGATGCCGGTGCGGGATGGGCGGTTGAGTCTGGAAGCGCTACACGCCTTCGGGCATGATGACCCAGGCAACGATGTAGGCGATGATTCCGGGGAAGAACCCGGTCAGCGACAGCGCCACGAAGCCGAGGCGGACCAGGGTCGCGTCGATGTTGTAGCGCTGCGCGATGCCGCCGCAGACACCCGCGATCCAGCGGTCGGTGAGCGAGCGGGTGAGTTTCTTCGGCTGGTTGGTGAACGAAGCGTTAGACGAGGTCATCTCTCGGATTCCTTTCGGGTGAAACACGTATGTGGGCTAACAACTCCCATCCAACCGTGGACGCGCGCTCACCACAACGGGGAAACCCTGATTTACACCCTGAATTGTCTCAGCCAGCACCCCGAAGACGCAACCGCGACGCTACTGCGCGTTCGCCTCGGATGAGGACAACGATCCGGTGAAACCGGGTACACCGGGGACGTTTTTCACGTCCGCGATGCCCTGGAGGAACCGGCGCAGAGAGGGTACGTCCTCGGGATTGAGGTGGTCGAACACGATCCGGCGCACGCTCTCCACGTGGTCTGGCGCAGCCTGCTCGAGGCGCTTGAAGCCCTCGTCGGTCAGCTGCACAAGCACCCCGCGCGCGTCTCCCGGGCTCTTCGTCTTGCTCACCAAGCCGCGGCGCTCCATGCGCGTGACCTGGTGGGAGGTCCGGGAGCGGTCCCAGTCAAGCCCGGAGCGCAGCTCGCGCAGCCGCAGCTGCCGCTCCGGGGCCTCACTGAGCTGGACGAGCACGGCAAACTCCGAGGCGGAAAGGTCAGATCCCGTCTGCAGGGTCTCGTCGATGACGCGGTTCACTTTCCGAGACGCAGCGAGCAATGCGCGCCACAGCGACTGTTCTTCTTCGTTGAGCCAGCGCGGTGGGGTGTTCATGTGTTTGAAGATTACTACGCTCCTGTGGCAGTACGGAAACGTCCTTAGGAGCGCAGCTGACCGATCGAGTACCTGCGGGCCGCATCCACGCGATCGAAGCGGTGCGGATCGCAGGTGAGAACAAACACCTGGGTGCCGCGGCCCGCGCGGTTGAACAGCGAATTCATCAGTGCGAGGCGGCGCGGATCCGTCGCGCCGAGCGCGTCGTCCACCACCACCGGCACGGTGACGGAGCCGTTCTCGGAGCGGCCGGCGAGCTCCGCGATGGCGAAGCGAGTCAGGATCGCCATCTGTTCCTGCGCGCCTCCCGAGAGCCCTTTCAGCGCCACCGTGGTATCCCCCACGGTGCGCTCGGCGACTTCAAGGTCGTCATTAAGCGTGAACTCCACATCATGACCGAATACAACCGACGCGTGGCTGGCCAGCGCTCGGGCAAACGGCTGGGCGTAGCGGGCGCGCGCTTCGTCGCGGTGCCGACTCATGGTCTCCCACAGCAGCTTGGCCGCCTCCGCGCGGCGCAGGGTCCGGTCGAGCTGGGACTGCGCCGTCTCCAGCGCCGCCTCGGCCCGATCCGCCTGCTCTGCCACGCCGGTGGCGTGGTTGATGTAGCTGGTCAGCAAAAGGGTACGCTTCTCCGCGGCTTCACGGCGCTCAGTCAAAGCCCGCAGCCGGTTGTCGGCGCCGCATAGAAGCTCCTCTGCGAGCTCGGGGTTGACACTGTCAAGCTGCGCGGACAACTCGCGCGCTGCGGCCTCGGCTGTTGCGCGGGCCGTCGCCGCGGCGTCGCGAGACTTCACCAACTGCTCCTCGGAGGTCGCCTCCTCCGCGGCCGCAAGCTGTGCGGCGGCGGCGCTGCGCTCTGCATCCTTGAGTTCCTGCTGGGTTTCGAGCCGCAGCAGTGCGGTGGCTGCACGCTTTTCCTCCCACGGTTGCAGCTCGGCCTCGGCCTGCGCGACTGCCTTCTCGGCAGCGTCGCGGGCCGTCTCTGCCGCAGACAGGGCTTCCTCGGCGGCCCCGATGTCGAGGGCATCAGGGGCCCCGGCTTCGACGTTCGCCTCCTCGGCCTCGATCAGACGGGCAAGCTCCGCCCGCAGCGCTTGGATGTCTCGGCCGGCGGAGAGATCAGCCAACGCAGACCGCGCGGCCGCAACCTTGGATGCCTGGGCGGCGTGCTCGTCGCGCACGGCGCGGGCCGAATCGAGGTCAGCGCACCCGGTCGGGGCGAGTGCCTCGGCCAGCTCGCGCTCCGCTTCTTTGAGTGCATCACCCGACGCCGAATCACCGGCGCCTGCGCGGTAAACCGCTGTAAAGGAACCTAAGACAATTTCGGTTCCCTCGCGCAGGCTCAGTGTTGTCACCTCGCTAGTAGTGACTGCCCGTTCCTCGCCGTCGACTGTGATGGCCGCATCTGTTTCGGACACGACGTCGAGCTTGGCCGCTGTGGCCTCGGCGAGCCTGCGCTGCACCGCGACCTCCCCCGCCGCTTTCTCGATGCGGCGCACGTCATCCGCGGTCACGGGGCGCTCGGGTTCATCCCGATGCAACCGCTCAAGCTCGGCTCCCGCCTCGTCGATGGCGGCGAGCAGCTCGCCCAGCTCCGCCCGGCGCGCGTGCGAGCGAGCTCGGTCCCTCACCGTGCGAGCATGTGCCACGCCCTCGCGCGCCGCAGCCAGCTCGCTGCGGGACGCCTCGCGGGCGGCGACCAATCCCGCCACTGTTTCCGACTCCTCGCTCGCCCTGGCACGGGCGGATTCGATCTGTTCGGCGAGCTTTTCCCCATCAGCCTCCAACTCGGCTAGGTGCTCGCGCGCGTCGACGCGGGCGGCGAGGTCGTCCTCGGCGCGGGAGGCGTCGATCGTGGCGCGCTCCAGCGCCTCGCGCGCCGCCTCGGCCTTCTCCCGTACGACACGGGCTGCGGCGACTTCGCTCTCCCGCTGCGCGAGCTCCTCGCGCGCGCCGGGAAGCTCGGCGTCAGCGGCGGCGATGTCCGCGTTTTTGCGGTCGACTTCGTCGACGGCGTCGGCAAGCTCGCGCACCTCCGCCCGCTTGGCCTCGACCTGCGCGGTGAGCTCGTCGACCTCGGTGCGAAGCCGCTTCAGCGCGATCTTCTCCTTGCCCTTCTGGTCGTAGTAGCGCTGGTACTCCCGGGCGATGCGCGCGGTCAGTTCGGTGTCTTCCGCCGCGGTCGCCTCGCCACCATCGCTGGAGTCGAGGGCTCGGGTGACCGACGGAATGCCTGCGGCAGCGATACCTGGTTCGATCCCGCCCTGGCGCAGGAACAGGGTGCGCACCAGGTCGGCATCGAGGTGTTCGTGGAGAATCGCGGCAAGCTTATCGTCGGCCTCGCGCCCCGTGAGTTGTTGGCGCTGCGGCGCGGTGATGTGGAGCTCGGACAGTTTTCGGCGCCGGAAACGTTTATGCGCGGTGAAGGTGTACGGCCCCACCGTCGCCGTGAGCGTCACCTCGGGGCCTTCGTCGCGCCCGATCGGCTCGAGCGAGCGGATGCTTTCCCTTGTTGACGAGTGCTTCTCGTTGAGCACGGCGTCGAGGGCATCCAGGATCGTCGATTTGCCGGTTTCGTTCTCGCCTTCTATGACGATGACGCCAGTCGCGGGGAGGTCGTGCAGTTCGAGGTGCCGAATGGCGCGCACGTTGTCGAGGACAAGGTCGTGAATCTGCACGGGGTTAAGCCTCCTTGGCCAGGCGGAACAGTAGGTTGACGGCATCGCGGGCGGTCCGGGAATCGCGGTCCTCGACAAGCTCACGCATAGCCGCAGAGACATAGCCGCTGACCGGCAGATCGGCCAGCTCCGCGTCGGTGGGTTCGAGGTGCAGGTTCATCAACCTGTCGCGCTCGTACAGCGCGGCGAAGACGGGCTCAAAATCGGCGATGCCCTCCTCCAGCCGCCGCGTGGCCTCCAGTCCGAGCGTGCCGTCGAGGGAGTACTTCACCACAGTGCGCGCCTTGTCCGGGTAGTCCGCCAAGGTACGCAGAATGTCGTCGACATCCTCGTCCGCGGTGACTTCCCAGTGCAGAGCATCGAAGGTCCAGGTGCCGGTGCGCACCTTCTCCACCTCCGCCTGCCCCTTGCGCAGCGTGACCACCAGCGCGTTTCCGGAGTCGGTTTCGTTGCCGGCAACACCCGGCCGGCGGTCGTGGAAGTCTGTCGTTTCGGGTGCCCCGGAGAACCACACCTTGCCGGAGGACCCGAGCGAGGCGGTGGAATGGGTGTCGCCGAGGGCGAGGTAGTCGATGGTGCCGTCGGCAAGCTTGGCTTCGACGTGCGCCAGATCAATCAGGTCGGGGGCGTACTCCCCCGTGCGCGACTCGGTCTGGCCGTGGCCGACGGCGATGCGCAGCGCGTCGGTGGGTCCAAGCGGGCGCAGCGCCTTGGCCACTAGGTCCTCGGAGGCGTACTTCGCGGTCAGCGGTGCGCCGACGAGCTCGACGCCCTCGCGCACCTGAACCACATCGAAGGAGTCGAGCACGCGCACGGTATCGAGGTCGGCGGTGTGGGCAAACATCGAATCCGCCACGAGCGGGTCGTGGTTGCCGGGCAGGAGGTAGACGGGAACAGGAAGCGCCTTGAGCGCCTCCAGCGCGCGCCCGCGAGTCTGCTTCTCCAGCGAGTTGTGCTCGAAAACGTCACCGGCCACGACGATGAACTCGGCGCCGCGCTCGGTGGCCAGCTCACCTAGGCGGGTGACGGCGGTGAGGCGTGCGTCGTCGAAACGCGACTGCGCCTCCGGCGAGAGGAACTTGCGCGTCATGCCCAACTGCAGGTCGGAGGTGTGAATGAAAGTCACGGCATCCATGTATTCCATCTTTAGCACGCACCCCGGACATCAACCCCAGGAACGCATGCCGCAGCGTTCGAACACTCCCCGATAAGTCACAGCTAGGACCGCGTCAGCTCGTCGTACAGGTCCTCGATGTCGGCCACCGCGCGCATCTGGTCGATATTGGTAAACGACACCGTCTGCATCGCCTTGTGCAAAAGGTCGAGGTCAGAGTCGTCGACCATCGGGGCGACCTTCGGGCGCGGCAGGTCCGGCAGGGTGCGCCCCGACCAGAAGTATGCAGAGCCTTCGGCGGAATTCTCTCTGGCCACTGCCGTCGCTTGGTTGCGCACGCCCTGCTCGATCATGGGCAGGCTCAGGTTGCGCAGGCTGAACAGGATGGACGGGTCGGCGTCGAGAAGCTCGGCGGCCTTGTCCGCCACCGCAACCGCGTGTTTGCACACGGGCGCACTGTCTGGGCATGTGCAGTAGAAGCGGATGCTGTCCGCATCGGGTGCGAGGAGGACCTCGAGTACCTCGCTGCTGAGATCGCCACGCTTAGCCTTCTCCACTGACCCGGCCTCGCGCGCGAGCATTTCCAAGGCGAGTTGGATGTCGTGCGCGCTGCGCCTGGGCAGCCGGATCGATACGGCAAACGGGTCGTTTTGGCTGCCAGTGACCAAGCCGTCGAAGCCGCCGGGCAGCGGCGTGACTTCGATGACTTTGCCCTCCTGCACGTACTGGCGCCCTCGCTTCGCGCGGCCTGCGTCGGTGCTGCTCAGCGCAGCCGTCGATAAGCGGCGCGCAGCCGGCGTCACACCCACCACGGGCAGCGTCTCACCGCCCGGCGCGGTCTCCTCCGGTCCGCGGACCCGGCGCTTCGCCCCGAAGTTGGCGTAAATGACGTTGTCCTCGCCCGGACGTGCACGGTTGTCTGCCATTACTCCTGCCCCCTGTAGCTCATCAGCTGCGCGAGATCCTCAGTGCCCAGCTCAGTGATCCAACCCTCGCCCTCACCGACGACGGTGCCGGCGAGGTGCATCTTCCCGTCGAGCACGTCCTGGATGGATTCTTCCAGTGTGCCGCGCGTGATCATCTTGTACACGGTGACGTTCTTGTTTTGCCCGATGCGGAAGGCACGGTCGGTCGCCTGATTCTCCACGGCTGGGTTCCACCACCGGTCCATGTGTATGACCACGGAAGCAGCCGTGAGGTTGAGCCCGGTGCCGCCCGCTTTGAGCGAGAGGATCATCGCGCGCGGCCCATCTGGCTCCTGGAAGCGTTCAACCATGGTGTCGCGGGCGGATTTGCCCACGCCTCCGTGGAGGAACGGCACGATTTCGCCGAGGCGGTCCGATAGGTACGGCTGCAGCAGGTCGCCGAAGGCCTTGTATTGGGTGAAGATGAGCACGCGCTGGTCGGAGGCGATGGCTTCGTCGAGAAGCTCCATGAGCAGCGCCACCTTGCCGGAGCGGTGCTTGCCTTTGACCGTCACCGGGGAGCCGTCGCCGAGGAAGTGCGCGGGGTGGTTGCAGATCTGCTTGATGCGCGTGATCGAAGCGAGCACCAGACCCTTACGCGCCATGCCCTCGCGTTTTTCCAGCTCAGCCGTGAGGTCCTCGACGAGCGCCGTGTAGAGCGCGGCCTGCTCCGCGGTCATGTCGACGGCGCGCACGCTTTCCAGCTTCTCCGGCAGGTCGTCGATAATTGCGGGGTCTGTCTTGAGGCGGCGCAGGATAAACGGCGCGGTGAGCCGCTGCAGGCGCTCGCTCATTTCGTCAGCAAGCGCCTCGTCGCGACGCGTCTCGATCGCCTTG
Source organism: Corynebacterium sp. LK2510 (assembly GCF_040946405.1). NCBI lineage: Bacteria > Bacillati > Actinomycetota > Actinomycetes > Mycobacteriales > Corynebacteriaceae > Corynebacterium > Corynebacterium sp. LK2510. Next base: position 6,703 of record NZ_JAYWLR010000029.1, read on the forward strand.
GCAAAGTGGTTGCGGAAAAAGGACTGCGAGCCGAGCATGCCGGGGTTGACAAAGTCGAGCAGGCTACGCAGCTCGCTGAGCTTGTTTTCGATCGGTGTGCCCGTCAGCGCGATGCGGTGTCGCGCGGGGATCGCTCGCACGCTTTTCGACGCCCGCGTGCCCGCATTCTTGATCGCCTGCGCCTCATCCAGCACGACATGGTACCACTCGACCTTCGCCAAAGTGTCGACGTCGCGCGAGACCACTCCATAGGAGGTGATGAGGATGTCCGTCTCCGCGATCGCGCTAATAAGTGCTTCTTTCTTCAACCGGTCGGAGCCGTGGTGGACCCGGGCGCGCAGCGAGGGCACAAAGCGTGCCGCCTCGCGCGCCCAGTTCCCCACCACCGAGGTCGGCGCGACGATAAGCGTCGGCCCCGTGGCCCTGCCCGCGGCGCGCTCGACGGCGAGCAGGGTGAGCAGCTGCAGTGTTTTTCCCAACCCCATGTCGTCGGCAAGCACGGCCCCGAGGTGGTTGCGCGACATGTAGGTCAACCAGTCCACCCCGCGGCGCTGGTAGTCGCGCAGCTGCGCCTGCACCGTCTCGGGCACCTCCACGCGCTCGGGCGCGGGACGGTCCATTCCCCCGACGAGCGAGGTGAACCACGGCGAGCCCGCGAATTCCACTGGCTCGTCCACGCTTGATTCGAGTGCGAGCTGGCGCAGCTGGCCCGCGGTGACCACGCCCGTGGTGTCGGACTCGCCAGATTCTGATTGCCCGGCAAGCGCGGCCATGTAGCGCTTCGTCTTCGCCAGCGAGGCAGTATCGGCGAGCACCCACTCGCCGCGCAGCTTGACCAGCCCGGACTTCGAGCGCACCAGCTGCGCCATCTCCTCATCGGTGAGCTCGACTCCGCCGACGGAGAGGCGCCAGTCGTAGGCGACGAGCGTGTCGAAGTCGAAGTTCGTCGTCGTCGACGCGTCGTGCGGGTCGTCAGCCTTGGCAACCTTGAGGGTCGCAGTGGTCTCGGCGGTGGACCAGGACCGCGGCAGCATAACCGCGAACCCGCGCCCGCGCAGCCGCAGCGCGTCGACGGTGACGAAGCGGACGATCTCCTCGGTGCCGAGGTAGACGTCCCACTCCCCGTCGTCACTGCTCATCGGCGTCCACGGCAGGCGCGGGTGGGCGGCGGGATCGAGCAGGCCCGAGACCTCCGCCGCACGCGCGAACGCCTTGCGCAGCGTCTGGGCGGTCTGGGCATCGTAGTCGGCCAGCCGGATCGGGCGCGGGGAATCTGTGCCAGCGCGCACCTGCACGCGCACCGGCCACTGCACCGTACTGCCCTGTGCTGCACCATCCAGCGAAGCGCCCTCGAGCGGCTCCGCCGGCTGCTCGACGATGAACACCAGCTGCAGGTTCACCGCCGTAATCGAGCCGTTCCACTCGCTGACCCGCAGAGACAGCTGCCCCCCGCCGCGGCGCAGCGGAGCGGAGTAAAGCAGGGAGTTGACAAAGTCGTGCCACGGGTACGGGCGGGTGTCCTCCTGGACCTCGCGCAGGCGCGCCGATGCCGCCCAGTGCACAAGCGTCTGGGCGATGTTCTCGCTCAGGCTCGGGTTGTTCACCGTGAGCACGCCGGGCGCGGCGGCGATCATCTCGGCGAGCCAGCCGCGCTCCTCCACGCCGGTGCCGAGCTGCCACTCGGCAAACCAAGACCCGTCGCGGTACGGCACGTGAATACTCACACGGCCAGCCTTAATGAACTGGGTGATCCCCGTATACGCGCGGATGAGCCAGTACAGATCCGGCGCGATCGACTCGCGCTGAGCTGACGAGGCCGCCGGGGAGCGGTCGTCCAGAAACGCCAGCGACGCCAGCGCCGCGACTGCCTGGTCCGGGGCGAACGCGGCGGTGGGCACCTTCAGATTCACCTGGCGGCCGCGGGGAGTCTGCAGGCGCACGCGGGCGCGGTGGCGAAAGTGGACGTCGTCAAGCAATGCCGCGACCGCGGGAGGAAACGTGCCCTCCGGCACCTGCGAGGGCATCACGATCTTGTGGCCTTCCACCTGCTCAACCCACAGGTTGAGGCCGGACTCCGCCAACCAGAGCCCGTGCAGGAGGAATTTTGGCATAACCTCCCTTATACCATCACCGCCCTATTTTCCCCGGCTCAGCGCCTCGCCGAAAGTTTCGTGCAGTACCCTCAGTGGGTTCCGTAACACCCCCGCTAACCCTTCCCCGCTTGGAGGACACTGTGACCGACAACTTCTGGCTCGTGCTGGCCATCGTGCTGTATTTCGGCGTGATGGTCGCCATCGGCTTCTACTCGTGGCTGCGCACTAAGAAGTACGACGACTACGTTCTCGGCGACCGCGGCCTGTCCCCCTTCGTGGCGGGCCTGTCCGCCGGCGCCTCAGACATGTCCGGCTGGCTGCTGATGGGCCTGCCCGGCGCCCTCTACGTCGCCGGCATGAGCGAGCTGTGGATCGTGTTCGGCCTGTTCATCGGCACCTGGGCGAACTGGAAGTGGATCGCGCCGCGACTGCGCTCCTACACCGAGGTGGCGAACAACTCGATCACCCTGCCGTCCTTCTTTGAAAACCGCACGAAGGACACCTCGCGCCTGCTGCGCCTGGTCTCCGCGGTGATCATCATCGTGTTCTTCACCTTCTACGTCTCCTCCGGCATGGTCGCCGGCGGGCGTTACTTCGAGTCGACGTTCCAGGGCGACTACACCACCGGCATGCTCATCGTCGGCTCGATCACCGTCCTTTACACGTTCATCGGCGGCTTCCTCGCTGTGTCCTACACCGACGTGGTCCAGGGCGCGCTGATGTTTCTCGCGCTGCTCATCGTCCCGGTCATGGCGCTGTTCGCGCTCGACAACGCCGGTGACATCTTCACCTTCGCCTCCTCCAACGCCTACGGCCCGTGGCCGGAGGGCAACCCGACCTACTTCAACCTGATCGCAGGCGTGTCCGCAGCCACGATCATTGGCAACCTCGCCTGGGGCCTGGGCTACGTCGGCCAGCCTCACATCATCACCCGCTTTATGGCGCTGCGCTCCCCGTCCGAGGCTGCCTCCGCACGCCGCACCGGCACCTTCTGGGTGTTCATCTGCTACCTCGGCGCGATCTTCACTGCGCTGGTGTCCACGGTCTACTTCGCAGAGCAGCCCGCGAGCGTGACCGATCAGGCCGGGTACGAGACGATCTTCCTCGACCTCGCCCGCATCATGTTCCACCCGCTGGTCGCCGGCATCATCCTCACCGCGGTGCTCGCCGCGATCATGTCCACGATGTCCTCGCAGCTGCTGATCACCTCCTCCGCGCTGATCGAAGACCTCTACCGCATCTTCGCCCGCTCGGCCCCGACCCACAACACCCTGCTGATCCTCTCACGCACGATGGTTGTTCTCGTCGCAGCCCTGGCAATGGCCATGGCCTTCAACCCCTCTGACACGATTCTCGGCCTCGTCGGTTTCGCGTGGGCGGGCTTCGGCGCGGCCTTCGGCCCGGTTGTCGTCGCAGCGCTTTACTGGCGACGCCTCACCGCCGCCGGCGCGCTCGCCGGCATGATCGTCGGCGCCGCCACGGTCTTCATCTGGGGCTCCTCGGCCGTCCTGTCCGGCCTGATCTACGAGATCGTCCCGGGTGTCGTCCTCGCCACCCTCGCGATGATCGCAGTCTCCCTGCTCACCCGCAGCGCACCGGGTGCGGAGGAAGAGTTCGACACAGCTATCGACGTCACCGAGCACGCCATGGGCAACCCGGACATCACCTTCGCCGAGGCGCTCGAGACCACCCGCACCACCCGCCGAGGGAACCCGGACGCCACCCCGGCTGTCTAAGAGGGGCGTGCGTTTCTTCCTCGCCCTCCTTATCGTTTTCACCGTCGCCGTCGCGCCGTTTCCCACTGGCCGCTCGCTCTCGCTTCCCGCGCCCGAGCAGCTCGACTACCGCGCCAAGGTCCTCGGCTACTCCCGCGAGGAGTTCGGCCCCGGCTGGGCCCACGTCGACGGCGAATGCTCAACTCGCGACGTCGCCATGGCCGCCGCTTTCGCAGCCCCCAGCTGCGCCGATCTCCCGGGCGATGCGCAGATCCCGCCGATTACGGACCCCTACACCGGCGAGCCCTTGCGCCCTGGGGATGTCGAGCTCGACCACCTCGTGCCCCTGGCCGCCGCGTGGGACCTCGGGGCGCACGCCTGGCCACCCCAGCGCCGCGTCGAGTTCGCCAACGACCCGCGCAACCTCGTTGTCACCTCTGCTGCGGCCAACCGCGCTAAGTCGGACCAGCTGCCCAGCGAATGGATGCCCCCGAATTGGCGAGCGCGCTGCGCGTACGCGCGCCAGCTCGTTGCAGTCGCCGATACCTATGATTTAGCCATGCCCGTTGCCGACATGCGCGCGAGCCGGCATGCCTGTTCCGGCATCTCCGGGTTGATTGGGCGCAACCACCTCGCCGACGGCTGACTCCGCCGGCGCACCAGCCGTACCGTATGGTGGGTGTCATGACTACAATTCTGATTTTTGCCCACGTCGCGGCCGCAATTTTGCTCCTCGGCCCGGTCATGGTCGCAACGTCCATGTTCCCCAGTGTTGCCACTGCCGCCAACGCAGGTGGCGAGGAAGCCACCGGCCGCGCTTCGATCCTGCACACCATTACCTCCCGCTACGGCGTGCTCTCCGTGCTCGTTCCGCTCCTCGGCGGTGCAGTGCTGGCCTTCAACTGGGATTACTTTAAGACCAACTACTGGCTGCACACCGCAATCATTGTCTCGGTCATCGCCTGGGCAGTCCTGTTTGCCATGGTGGTGCCCCAGCAGCGCAAGATCATGGGCAGCCTCGGCGCGCTCTCGCCTGCCGACGCCGACCCCTCCGACCGCACCGCTAACTTCGAAGGCTCCAAAGCGAAGGCCGCCGCCGGCGCCGGCATCTTCAACCTGCTGTGGTTCATCGCACTGATCCTGATGTTCATGCCGCACCCGGGTGTCTAGCTCCTCGACACTCCGCCTCAGCGAATAACAAAGCGCGCCCACTCCGCGAGGAGTCGGGCGCGCTTTGTTGTCTCTCTAGGCG
>NZ_JAYWLR010000030.1:0-11094 GCF_040946405.1 Corynebacterium sp. LK2510
TCTAGACCGTTGTGACACACCTCAATCATGCTCGAGCACAGGCCCACAATTAGGAGACACGCCCTAGTGTTGTTCCCCGCGTAGGGGACGGCAACGAGACGAATGCCCCGCAGCGCGCTGGCGCTGCGGGGCATTATTCGGCCGCGTAGGGCTACTTCAGCTCCATGAGAACCGCGCCCTTGTTGGCCTGGCCGCCTTCTTCCACGGCGAGGCCGGTGACTGTACCGGACTTGTGGGCCTTGACCGGGTTTTCCATCTTCATCGCCTCGAGGACAACCAGGATGTCGCCCTCTTCGACCTCGTCGCCCTCGGAGACGTTGACCTTGATCACGGTGCCCTGCATTGGGGCCGCGACGGCGTCACCGGAGACGGTGGTCTTGGAGCCTGCGGAGCGGCGCTTCTTCTTCCGGCGCGGTGCGCCACCAAAGACGAGGGAGGACGGCAGGGCGATTTCGATCCTGCGGCCGTTGACCTCCACGGCGAAGGTGCGGTTCTCACCGGCATCTTCCGCCTCGGCAGCATCCTCGGTGGAGGCGGCGACGGTGTTGTTCCACTCCTCCTCGATCCAGCGGGTGTAGATGCCAAACGAATCCCCCGTCCCGACGAATGCCGGGTCGTCCAGCACAGCCTGGTGGAACGGGATTACCGTCGGGATGCCCTTGACCTTGAACTCGGCCAGTGCGCGCTTGGAGCGTTCGATGGCCTCGGCGCGGTCCTCGCCGTAGACGATGAGCTTGGCCAGCATGGAGTCGAACTGGCCACCGATGGTGGAGCCGGCGCGCACACCGGAGTCGACGCGCACACCCGGGCCGGACGGCTCGACGTATTCGGCGACGGTGCCGGGCGCCGGCATGAAGTTGGCGCCTGCGTCCTCGCCGTTGATGCGGAACTCAATGGCGTGGCCGTGCGGGGTGGGGTCTTGCGTGAAGCGCAGCTTCTCACCCATCGCGATGCGGAACTGCTCGCGGACCAGGTCGATGCCGGTGGTGACCTCGGAGACGGGGTGCTCCACCTGCAGGCGGGTGTTGACCTCGAGGAAGGAGATCAGCCCGTCGGAGCCGACCAGGTACTCCACGGTGCCTGCGCCGTAGTAGCCAGCCTCGCGGCAGATCGCCTTCGCGGAGGAGTGGATGCGCTCGCGCTGCTCGTCGGTCAAAAACGGCGCGGGGGCTTCCTCGACGAGCTTCTGGAAGCGACGCTGCAGGGAGCAGTCCCGGGTGCCGACGACGATGACGTTGCCGTGCTGGTCCGCGAGCACCTGGGCCTCAACGTGGCGGGCCTTGTCCAGGTAGCGCTCCACGAAACACTCGCCGCGGCCGAAGGCGGCGATGGCCTCGCGGTTGGCGGACTGGTAGAGCTCGGGGATCTCGTCGCGGGTGTAGGCGACCTTCATGCCGCGTCCGCCGCCGCCGTAGGCGGCCTTGATGGCCACAGGCAGACCGTGCTCATCAGCAAAGGCGAGGACTTCCTCGGCCCCGGCAACCGGGTCCTTGGTGCCGGGCGCCATGGGGGCATCAGCAGCTTCGGCGATGTGGCGGGCGGTCACCTTGTCACCGAGTGCCTCGATGGACTCGGGCGACGGGCCGATCCAGGTGATGCCGGCATCGATGACGCGGCGGGCGAAGTCGGCGTTTTCCGCCAAGAAGCCGTAACCGGGGTGGATCGCGTCGGCGCCGGAATCGGCGGCAGCTTTAAGGATCTTGTCGATGTCAAGGTAGGACTCCGCCGCGGTGGTGCCACCGAGCGCGAAGGCCTCGTCGGCCATCTCCACGAATGGCGCAGTTGCGTCGGGCTCGGCGTACACGGCCACGGATGCCAGGCCGGAGTCTTTAGCGGCGCGGATGACGCGGACCGCGATCTCGCCGCGGTTTGCTATCAGTACCTTCGTGAAAGTGGACACGCGATAATCCTGTCTAATCTAGTCTCGTTAGCCCGGCCATGCGGTGGCGGGGTGGCCAAGTATCGGCCATGATGATATCGCCCCGTCGCCGGAGCTAGAACATTTGTCTCCCTAACTTACTACTCCGTAGGTTCGAAGTGTGACTTTTCCACCGGGACGCGGACCATGTTTCCCCACTCGGCCCAGGAGCCGTCGTAAAGCGCGACCTCTTTAAAACCGAGGATGTGGCGCAGCACAAACCAGGAGTGGGCCGAGCTTTCCCCGAGCTCGCAGTAGGTAACCGTGCGGGCGGTGGGGTCGAGGGAGGAATAGATAGCCTCAATCTCGGCGCGGGTGCGGAACCTTGCGTTCGGGTGGACGGCGTTGCCCCAGGGGAAGTTCACCGCGCCGGGAATGTGGCCGTGGCGCAGAAACCCCGGCGCCTTACCGGCACCGGCGGGCTGGGGAACACCGGCATAGGACTCAGGGGAGCGTGAATCAATCAGCTGGCTGGGGGCGTCGGTAAGCAGCTCTGTTACGAAGCAGCGCTGGGGAGCGTCGTTGCGCTCGACCACGGGGTAATCCGTGCGCGGGTAGTCGGGAACGGCGTAGGAGGTGTCGCGCTCCTCGCCCATCCACGCGTCGCGCCCGCCGTCGAGAAGGCGCACGTCCGGGTGTCCAAAGAGCTCGAACACCCACGCCGTGTAGGCGGCCCACCAATTCGCGCGGTCACCGTAGATGACCACGGTGTCGTCGCGGGAGATCCCCCGGGCGCTCATCAGCGCGGCGAATGCCTCGCCGTCGATGAAGTCGCGCGTGACGGGGTCGTTGAGATCTCGCTGCCAGTCGACGCGCACGGCACCGGGGATGTGCCCGATGTCGTAGAGGAACGCATCCTCGTCGCTTTCGACCACGCGCAAGCCGTCAGTTCCCAGGCGAGCTGACAACCACGCCGCGGAGACGAACTTCTCCGGGTGGGCAAACTCCTGGTAAAGCGGGTGCGGGTCGTGTTCGATGGCCATAGATCCACCTACTCCTTAACGCTTGATGTTCTACTGCGCTGATTTTACCCGCGCCTGTGGCTGGGCGGTAACGCTTGGCTCAAAGGTGAAATAATGTGAGTTCAAACACGTTTGCAGTGGTGGTTGGGCGTGTCAAGGGCGATGCCCTTAATCTGTGCCGGGAACACAACAGGAAAGCACTGCAGGAAAGCACAACGGGAAAGCTGGTGGTACGCCTTCACGGCTGGCTCGGGCTTGCTCCGGTTCAGGTTCCTTAGCGTGCACGTTTTTGAAAGGGACACCCGTGAAAAAGGCAATCGTGGTCTTCGAAGTCGAAGGCGGCTCCGACAAGTACTTCAACGGCCACCGCAAGGACACCATGCCGATCGTCGAGGCCATCCAGGCGAATGGGTGGCACGCCGAGGTGGTCTTCTACCGCCCCGAGTGGAGCGAGGCCATCTTCGCCCACGTCAGCGACAACTTCGACGGCTACATCTCCCGCGTCAACCCGGGCAATATCCCGGGCGGGGAGAAGGGCTACTTTGAGCTTTTGACCAAGCTTTCCGACGCCGGGCTCGTCGGCATGTCCACCCCAGAGGAGATGATGGCCTACGGCGCGAAGGACGCGCTGGTCAAGCTCAACGAGACCGATCTTGTGCCGGCTGACACCGCCGCCTACTACGACGTCGACTCGTTCCACGAGACGTTCCCGACCTCGCTGTCCTTCGGCGAGCGCGTGCTCAAGCAGAACCGCGGCTCTACCGGCTCCGGTATCTGGCGCGTGCGCATCGCTGACCCCGAGGTTGCCGCGAACGTCGAGCCGGGCACCGCGCTGCCGCTCGATACCGAGCTCAAGTGCACCGAGGCTGTGGACAACCACACGGAGACCCGCCAGCTTGGCGAGTTCATGGACTTCTGCGACCAGTACATCGTGGGCGACAACGGCATGCTTGTAGACATGCGCTTCATACCCCGCATCACCGAGGGCGAGATCCGCATCCTCCTCGTCGGCCCCCACCCGGTGTTCGTCGTGCACAAGAAGCCGGCCGAAGGTGGCGACGCGTTCTCGGCGACGCTGTTCTCCGGCGCGACGTACACCTACAACACCCCGGAGCAGTGGCCGGAGCTGATCGAGATGTTCGCCGCGGCGCGCCCGGTCATCGCGGAAAAGCTCGGCGGCGACAACATCCCGCTGATTTGGACGGCGGACTTCATGCTTGCCGACGACGACGCCACCGGCGCCGACACCTACGTCCTCGGCGAGATCAACTGTTCCTGCGTCGGTTTTACCTCCGAGCTCGACATGGGAATCCAGGAACTCGTCGCCGAGGAAGCTATCTCTCGTGTCGAGGCAGCAAACGCCTAATCGCCCAAGAGCTTCTCGACGCTTCCCGGATCCGCATCCGAGAGCATCTGGCGGCACCGGTCGTACTCGGCGTCGTCACCAATTGCCCGGGACGCGCGGGCCAGCATCGCGATAGCGTTCAGCACCGCGCGGTTCGGCTCGTGGGACGCGGGCACCGGTCCCCAGCCCTTCCAACCGTTGGCGCGCAGGCGATCGAGCGAGCGGTGGTAGCCCGTGCGGGCATACGCGTAGGCGACGATCCGGTCGCCCTGCTCGAGCTCGCGCTCGGCGCGCGCCGCCCACACTGCAGGGGAGTCGGGGTGGGCGAGCACTGTGGCGTCGTCAAGCAAGTCCGCCCCAGCGGCCGGGTCCTGCGGGAGTTCAACGGGCGGGGGTGCGAGCATGTCCTTCATTTCCATGCCGCCCACAGTAGCGGGCTAGGTCCAGAACGCGCTGGCGTTGAGGCCGAAGCTGTTAAGAGCGCGGCGCAGAAGCGGCATGGATAGGCCGATCACGCTTGTCGGGTCGCCGTCGATCGAGTCGATGAACCAGCTGCCCAGCGCCTCGAGCGTGAACGCCCCGGCGCACTGCAGCGGCTCCCCGGAGCGGGCGTAGGCCTCGATGTCGGCGTCGGTTACGTCCCCGAAGCGGATGGTGGTCGAGGTGGTCTCCTCTACCCAGTGGCCGTTGTAGTGAACGGCGTGGCCGGTGAGCAACTGGGCCTGGTTGCCACGCTGGGCTTTCCACCTCTCGATGGTGGCCTCGACCGTGCGGGGCTTGCCTTGGAGGGCGCCGTCGAGAAGCAGCATTGAGTCGCAGCCGACGGTGACCTCCCCGAGGTTTCGAGCGGCAACGACCTCTGCTTTGGCGCGCGCCAGCGCCGTGACGACGCGGGCCGGAGGCTCACCTGCGAGCGACGCGAGAAGCGCGTCCTCGTCGATGTCGGCCGGGCACACGACAGGGTCGACGCCGCCCTGGCGCAGCAGCATGAGGCGCGAGGGCGACTGGGATGCGAGGACGAGCCGCATCTAGAAGTAGGAAACGTTGGCGAAGGCGCCGGGGTTGAACACGTTCGGGTGGCTCAGCGGCGCGGGCCGGCCCCACAGGTTGCGGTCCTTTGGCGTGCCAGCCTGCGCTGCAGCAGCGGCAGCCTGCAGCTCGGCGAGAACGGCGGTCAGCGCGGCGATCTCGTCCTCGTTGGGGTTTCCCCTGACCACGGAAAAAATAGGCGTGGTCTCCTTGGTGGCGGGAGTAGTCATAACTCGTTCTCCTTACAGAGGGATGTTGCCGTGTTTTTTCATGGGTGGGTAGATTACCTTGCGCTCCAGCAAACGCAAGGCCTCGAGGATCTGAGCGCGCGTCTGGGCGGGCTCGATGACGGAGTCGACGAGGCCGCGCTCGGTGGCGACATAGGGGTTGAGGTTCTCCTCGGCGTAGGCCGTGGCGTCGGTGTCGAGCGCGGCGGCGGCCGTGGGGGCGTCGGCAAGCGCGATCTGCGCCGTCGGCCACGCGAAGACGAGGTCGGCGCCCAAGAACTTCGAGCCCATGACCGCGTACGCGGGGCCGAAGGCCTTGCGGGTCACGACGGTCACCGTGCCCACCTGCGCCTCGGCAAACGCGTAGGCGAGCGCGGCCGCGCCGCTGACCACGCCAGCGTGTTCTTCCTCGGTCGCCGGGACGAAGCCGGGGGAGTCGACGATGAAGACGAGCGGCAGGTTGAACGCGTCGCAGGTGCGCACGAAACGCGCTGCCTTGCGCGCGGCGGCGTCCGTCAGGCAGCCGGCCAGCACGGAGGGCTGGTTGGCCACGACACCCACGGCGCGACCGGAGACGTGCGCAAGCCCGGTGACGATGCTGTCCGCGTGGGCCGCGCCGAGCTCGAGCAGGTCGCCGTCGGTGACAGCGGCGATGACGTCGTGGACGTCGTAGGCCGCGCTGTCGTCATCAGGCATGAAGGCGTTGAGGTCGGTCCCCGGCGTCTCGGTGACAGTCACGAGCGGGGAGCCGGCGCGGTTGTTCTCCGGCAGGTAGCCGATGAGATCGCGCGCCAGGGCGACGGCGTCGGCGTCAGTTGCGGCAGTGAGCTGGGCCAGGCCCGTGCTCGTGCTGTGGACGCTGGATCCACCAAGAGACTCCGCGGTCGCATCCGTGCCGCTGACAGTGGTGACGATACCTGGATCAGCCAGGTGTACCGAGGCAGCCTCGGCCATGATGACCACGTCAGACAGTGGCACCGAGATGGCAGACAGGCCGGCGGTGCGCCCAGCGACTACCGCGATCTGCGGGATCAGCCCGGACGCGGTGGTGGCAGCGCGCAGCAGCTTCGCCTGCATCGCGGCGGTGACCACGCCCTCTTGCCAGCGCGGGCCTGCAGAATCGTAGATTCCCACCAGGGGCACACCGGTCTTGGTGGCCAGCTCGTAGAGCTTGAGCATCTTGTCGGCGTAGACCTCGCCGATGGCACCATCGAAAATGGTCTGGTCCTGGGAGAAGACGCAGACCCGGCGGCCGTCGATAAGCCCGTAGCCCGTGATGACGCCGTCGGTCGGGGGCTTCGTGCGATCCATCTTGTAGGCCTCGACGCGGTGGCGGGCCAAAGCATCCGTCTCGACGAAGGAGCCGGGGTCGAGCAGCTTCTCGACGCGCTCACGCGCCGTGGTGCGGCCCGCGGCGTGGGTGGCCTCAATGGCCTCCGCCCCGACTGGCGCCTGGGCCTCGTCCAGGCGGTTGCGCAGATCCTGAAGGCGCCCAGCCGTCGTCGTCAGATCCGGTTTGGAAGAACTCATAGCGCCCAAGTTTAACCCCCGATGCCCATATCCGGGGCACCGCTCCACAGGGCAGCGCTGCCGCGTCCGAAAAATCCTCGCCACCGCGCCGTCTGGCGACCGCAACACTGGGGGCTGTCACACGGCCTCGGCACAGCAAAAAGCTGGGCCCGGAAACTTGAGTGTTCCGGGCCCAGCTCTAGTGCTTCGTGAGGCGCCTTATCGGTACCTCGTGGCGTTAAGCCTTAGAAAGAGCCGTCGATGTCGGCGACGACGACAGTCTTCTGGTTGACGAACTCGTGGATGCCCCAGTCGATGAGCTCGCGGCCGTAGCCGGAGCGCTTGGTGCCACCGAACGGGACGTCAGCCTTCACACCAGTCGGCTGGTTGATGTAGACCATGCCGGTGTCGATCTTGCGGCCCATCTTGCGGGCGCGCTCAATGTCCTTGGTGAAGATGGAGCCGCCCAAGCCGAACGGGCTGTCGTTGGCGATGCGGATCGCGTCCTCGTCGTCCTTGGCGCGGTAGATCGAGGACACCGGGCCGAAGAACTCGGTGTGGGCGGTCTCGGAGCCGAACGGAATGTCGGTGATGATGGTCGGCTGGTAGAACGCACCCTGGCTCGGCAGCTCGATGCCGACCTCGGTGACGGTGCAGCCTTCAGCCTTGGCGGCGGCAACCTGCTCAGCGACGTCGTCGACAGCGCCCTGGGACGACATCGGCGCCAGGGTGGTCTTCTCGTCCATCGGGTCGCCAGCGACGAACTGCTTGACGCGCGCGGTGTACTTCTCCAAGAACTCGTCGTACAGGGCGTCGGCGATGATCATGCGCTTCGAGGAAACGCAGACCTGGCCGGCGTTCCAGTGGCGGCCGAACGCGGCCCACTCGACAACCTTGTCCAGGTCAGCGTCCTCCAGAACGATGAACGCGTCAGCGCCGCCGAGCTCGAGAGTGGACTTCTTCAGGTGCTTGGCTGCCGTGGATGCCACAGCAGCACCTGCGCCCTCGGAACCAGTCAGGGCCACGCCGCGGACGCGGTCGTCAGCGAGGATCTGCTCCGACGCGGAGTGGGAGGCGAAGACGTTGGTCAGAAGGCCCTTCGGTCCGCCAGCCTGCTCGAAGAGCTCGACCATCTTGAGCGCGGACTGCGGAACGTTGCTGGCGTGCTTCAAAACGATGGTGTTACCAGCAGCGAACTGCGGCGCGCCGATGCGGACGACCTGGTAGAAGGGGAAGTTCCACGGCTCGACAGCGTAGATCACACCGAGCGGGTCGTTGACCAGGGCGATGTCCTGGTCCCCGAAGCCCTCGGCCGGGAGGTAGCGGGGAGCGAGGTGCTCCTTGGCGAACTTCACGTAGTAATCGAGCATCTTGATGCAGATGTCGACCTCGAGCTCGGCCTCGGCCAGAAGCTTGCCCATTTCCATGGTCAGGATCTCGGCGTACTCGCGCTTGTTCTCGGCGAGGATCTCGGCTGCCTTGGCGAGGACGGCGGTGCGCTCCTCGATCGGCTTCGCGGACCATTCCTGGAAAGCCGCGTCGGCAGACGCGATGGCTGCGTCGATCTCGGCCTCGGTGGCGGTATCGAAAGTCTTGAGTACTTCTCCGGTGTACGGATTGGTTGTCTTGTATGCCATTTCTTGACCTCGTCTCTTACATTCCTACGGCCTGGGTTCGGCGTAAAAGCTTCACGCAATCTAGAGATCGTCCTGCACAACAGGAGGGGGCTAGAGCAGGAAAATCCGACTCCACTCCCGTCAGAACCCATTCTGGTCAAGCTTACAACTTTCGGTGGAAAAGCAAAGCGTACCGCGAAAAGTCTTTGGGATTCGGGGGTGGCTGGGGGTGGATGAGTGTTGTGTGCCGGGGCTGGGATGGGGGAGGTCTTCTGATTTGCGCGTGGTGGGAAGGGCTAACGGGGTTCATCGTCCGGAAAGGGAGTGGTGAATTTATTTCTCGAGATGATTGCCTATCCGGGGTATCCCCTTAAGTTGAGCCGAGTAATGAACAAAGCTGTTCGGCACGTCCGGACATTATTGTCTGCCTAGTGCATCTAAGGAGTACCCCACCATGTCTGAGTCCAACCCGCTGTGGGAGTTTGCCAGAAGCCTACGCAGCTCCCGGTACGAATTTGTTGACCTTACCCACACCTTCTTTCCCGGCCAGCCCAAGTTCTCAATCCTTCCCGACCAGCAGACTGAGGAGGTTTTTACAGTTGCGGAGCAGGGTTTCGCGGTGACCAAATATTCTCTGGTTGGCCAGTGGGGAACCCACGTCGATCCCCCAGTGCACTTTGTGGAAGGTGGACGTACTCTCGATGAGCTTTGCGTCGATGAAATGATCCTTCCGCTGGTTGTGCTGAACATCGTTGACAAGACTCACGCCAACCCGAATTATGCGGCGGGCGTCGCTGATATTGAGCGGTGGGAGGAGAAAAACGGGCGGATTCCTCCCGAGGCTTTCGTAGCGCTTCGTACCGATTGGTCGAAGCGATGGGATTCGAACGACCTGTACGGCAAAGATAGTGAAGGGAAGAGTAATTGCCCTGGCTGGTCGTTGGAAGCGTTGGAGTTTCTGCATAAGGAGCGCAACGTCGTGGCTATCGGCCACGAGACAACGGATACGGATCCCGGTTCCTCCATCGACCACGGTGTTTTCGAATGCGAGCTCTACTGGCTGCAGCAAGATAAATGGCAGATCGAACTGCTGGCTAACTTGGATCAGTTGCCGGAAGCGGGCGCGTTGATAGTGGCAACGTGGGCGAAGCCGCGCAGTGGAACTGGCTTCCCCGCCCGCGTGTTTGCCATTAAAGAATCCTAAAATGGGGCAGTACTCACCGTTGATGCCACTACTTGGCGACGACGAGTTGACAGTGTCTGTGAAAGAAATATGTGCTTAGGTTCGCCAGACCCGCCAGGCCGATTCCGTGGGCACTATCTGGCGCGTTGTGGACAACGATGAGTCCCTTGTGGAGTACACGTGGAGGGACGTCAAGGAGACGCTAGGAGATGATGGTGGCCTCGATATTTTGACGAAGCAGCTGAATTACATTGCCGTATCCGTTGCGCAAGGCTGAACCTAGTGCGTCCGATCCCGTACGTCCGCGACCAATCAGCTGGGGCTAAGTGACGCTCAGTTTGCCGGACTGCACAAGGTCATCGGAGTCGCAGCACAAACGAATTGACTCGCTATGGGTCTGCACGTTCCAGTAGATGGGAGATGTGAATAATGGAGCTAGGACTAAAAGATAAGGTCGCCATCGTTACCGGAGGTAGCAAAGGGCTAGGTTTTGCCGCAGTGCAGGCGTTAGCCGCAGAAGGCGCTCACGTAGCCTTGTGCGCACGCAACAAGACGGAAGTCGAAGCGGCAGCCGCGCAGTTCGACCACGTCAAAGGCTATGTCGCGGGGTCAAGTCCTGGGTAGTGGTGTATCTGTCCTTTCGTTCTGGCTGATTGTGTGTGGGCGGGGTTAGGGTCCTGCTCGGGCCTGGTTGTGGTGGGGTTTCATGCGCTGATCTCTTTCGCGGTAGTCGGGTTCTCGTCGATGGTGGCGACGGTCATGATCGCTGTGGTTTGTTCGAGGCTGGTCAGTGACATGTAGCGTTTCTGCTGGATCCACTCGTCGTGTTGCTCGGCCAGCACAGCACCGACCAACCGGGTCACGGCCTCCCGGTTCGGGAAAATGCCTACCACGTCGGTACGACGCCGGATTTCCCGGTTGAGCCTTTCAGTGGGGTTATTTGACCAGATCTTCGTCCACACCGCTTTCGGCGCCGCAGTGAAAGCGAGGATGTCGTCGAGGGATTCCTCGAGGTAATCAGCAACTCTTGGGAACTTCTGCTGGCAGAACTCCACAACCTCCCGGGCCTGGGCCCACACTGCCTGTGCGTCCGGCTGGTGGAAGATCGTGTGGAACATCGCCGACAACGTCGGCCACTGGGTCTTCGACACCAGCCCAGAGAGGTTCTTCGCGAAATGCGTCCGACACCGCTGCCACGAGGCATTCGGCAACACGTCCCCGATTGCATGCTGGATGCCCAGGTGCGCGTCACTGGCCACCAGGAACACACCGGATAGTCCACGGGCGATGAGGTCCTTGAAGAAG
>NZ_JAYWLR010000031.1:0-9890 GCF_040946405.1 Corynebacterium sp. LK2510
CTACCAGCGCCACCGTGTTCTTTCCTCATTCAAAGAAGCTCGCGATCAATGGAGCAGTGTAACCCACATAATCCGCTACCGTTACCGAAGAAAACTGGGTAAGAGCGAAGAAGAAAACAATGGCGAAACCGACGACTCCACACATCCCTACGTTCGCATTGTCGCGCTTCTCCCCCTCATCGACGAGGTAGAAGGAAGCGGCCTCGAACCTGCTGAGACGGCCGAGCTCCGAGAGCAACTCCGCGCCACGCTCACTCCCTATCTCCCTGAGGACCCTCAGGTCATCCTCGGAGATCAGAGCCTAGAGGAGTTCCTCGCTTCTCATCCTGTTGCCAGTCTCAACGCAACCGAGATTCTCGCGTGTCTAAAGGTGTTCCACCTTGAAGCACAGATGATGGGTGGGGGTTACCTGCACCACCGCATCACCGGCGGTGAGATTGGGCCGCTACTGCGCAGGCTCGGCGATGCGGGACAGGACGGCTAGCCCTCACGCGGCAGCAACCGCAACCACCCCACCACAGCCCACCGCGCTCGAGAGCCCACCACGCTCAGGCGCGTACCGTGGCCAGGGTCGCTGATCGAGGCGGCACGTCGCAAAGCTGCCGCAAAACTGCCGCATACCTAGGGAGGCGTAGGTGGAGATGGAGCTGGGGCGGGCGATTGTCGAGAAGCTAGCGCAGCGCGCGCCGGAGTCGACGATCTGCCCCTCGGAAGTTGCGCGCGACATGGGGACCCCGGAGGGCTGGCGCGATCTCATGCCCGCGGTGCGGGAAGCCGCCCGGCGCCTTGCCGCGGAGGGGACGGTGGAGGTCACGCAGAAGGGCGAGGTTGTAGACGTGGAACACGCCCGGGGGCCGATTCGAATTCGGCGCGGCCCTGGCTGGGCGCGGTAAAGCAGATCCCGACTCGTGGGTCAACCCCGTGTGGCACGCCCCACGTACCCCCATAGAGTGATTTGCCTCACACCAAGTGCTGCCGGCCTGCATTTTTCTATCTGTCAATCGACAGTCGATTGCGACGGGGGTCTCACCGGTGTTTTCTAGAAAACTACAGAAACTATGAATATTGAGTGAGGTGACCTGCGTTGAGCCTAGAGCGAGTTGGCTTGTACAACCCCGCACACGAACACGACGCCTGCGGTGTCGGATTCGTCGCAGACATGAAGGGGCGCGCGAGCCGTGCGATCGTCGAGCATGGTCTTGACGTCCTCCACAACATCGAGCACCGCGGAGCGGCAGGCGCGGAGAAAAACACCGGTGACGGCACCGGCATTCTGCTCAACATCCCGGACGAGTTCTACCGCGAGGTCACAGCCGAGCTCGGGTTCGACCTCCCGGAGCGTGGCCACTACGCCACCGGAATCGCGTTTATGCCCACCTCCCGCATGGCCATGCTGGACGCCAAGCGCGCCGTCGAGACTATCGCCCGGGAAGAAGGCGCGACGATCCTCGGGTGGCGCGAGCTGCCCGTCAACCCGGACGGCCTCGGGGAGATGGCGCTTGACGCCATGCCCTACTTCGCACAGCCCTTCTTCGTCGCTGAGGGAAAGTCCGGCATCAGGCTTGACCGCGTCATGTGGTTCATCCGCAAGCGCCTAACCCGCGAGCTCGGCACGACCGACGGTCACGACACTGTTTACTTCCCGTCGTTGTCGTCGCGCACCATCGTCTACAAGGGCATGCTCACCACCCCGCAGCTGGCGAGCTTCTACCCCGACCTGCGCGATGAACGCGTCGTTTCCGCCCTCGCGCTGGTGCACTCGCGCTTTTCCACGAACACTTTCCCCTCGTGGCCCTTGGCCCACCCGTACCGACTCATCGCCCACAACGGCGAGATCAACACCGTCAAGGGCAACGAGAACTGGATGCGCGCGCGTGAAGCGCTGATCAACTCCGAAGTCCTCGGCCCGCTCGAGCGCGTTCTGCCGATCTGTACTCCGGATGCCTCCGATACCGCGCGCCTCGACGAGGCCCTCGAGCTGCTTACGCTCGGCGGCTACAGCCTGCCGCACGCGATGGCCATGCTCATCCCGCAGGCGTGGGAGCACAATCCAACGCTCTCAGACGAAGTGCGGGACTTCTACGCCTACCACTCCTGCCTCATGGAGCCGTGGGACGGCCCCGCTGCGGTGGCGTTTACTGATTCGCGCTACGTCGGCGCCGTGCTCGACCGCAACGGCCTGCGCCCGGGCCGCATCTGGATCACCGACGACGACCTCGTCATCATGGCGTCCGAGGCCGGAGTCGTGGACATCCCTGCGGAAAAAATCGTCAAACGCACCCGCGTGCGCCCGGGCCGCATGTTCCTCATCGACACCGCCGCAGGCAGGATCATCCCCGATGAGGACATTAAGCACACCTTGGCCTCGCAGAAGCCCTACGGGGAGTGGATCAGGCAGAACTTCACCCCTCTTCACGAGCTCCCGCAGACCCGCTACAACTACATGGCGCACGAGCGTGCCGTGCTGCGCCAGCGCGTCTTCGGCATCACCGAAGAGGACGTCGACCTGCTGATCAAGCCGATGGCGCTCACCGGCGCAGAGGCCTTGGGCTCTATGGGTTCCGACACCCCGATCGCCGCGCTGTCGCAGCGACCGCGTCTGCTGTTCGATTTCTTCGCGCAGCGCTTCGCTCAGGTGACCAACCCGCCGCTCGACTCCATCCGGGAAAAGCCCGTCACCTCGATGCACACTCTGCTGGGTGCCCAGTCCGACGTGCTCAACCCAGGCCCCGAGGCCGCGGCGCGTATCCAGCTGGATTCCCCGATCATCGACAACCACGCGTTTTCCACCCTGGTCCACGCCAACGACGACGGCTCCCTTCCGCACTTCCGTTCGCGCACGATCTCGGGGCTGTATCCGAAGGCCCACCACGGGGTGGGTATGAAGGAGGCGATCGACCGCGTCCGTCGTGAAGTGTCTGAGGCTGTCCGCGACGGCATCAGCCTGATCATCTTGTCGGACCGCGAGTCCGACGAGCGCTTCGCCCCTATCCCTTCCCTCCTTCTCACCTCCGCCGTGCATCAGGACATGGTCGCCGAGCGCACCCGCACCCGCGCCTCACTCGTGGTCGAGTCTGGTGACGCCCGCGAGGTCCACCACCTCGCCATGCTCATCGCCTTCGGCGCCGACGCCATCAACCCGTACATGGCGTTTGAGACCATCGACGAGCTGCGCACAATCGGCCAGCTCGGGGAACTCTCCCTCGATGAGGCCTGCACCAACTACGTCAAGGCCGCCACCACGGGTGTACTCAAGGTCATGTCCAAGATGGGTATCGCCACCGTGGCCAGCTACCGCGGCGCACGCCTCGCGGACATCACGGGGTTGAGCCAAGAGCTTCTCGACGACTACTTCGGCGGCGAACCCTCCCCCATCGGCGGCATCGGGCTTGCCGACGTCGCCGCTGACGTCGAGACGCGCCACCGCCACGCCTTCCTGCCCCGCCCCGAGGAGCAGGCGCACCGCGACCTCGAGATCGGCGGCGAATACAAGTGGCGCCGCGAGGGCGAGTACCACCTGTTCAACCCAGAGACCATCTTCAAGCTGCAGCACGCGACGAAGACCGGCCAGTACGCAGTATTTAAGGACTACACCCGCGCCGTCGACGAGCAGTCCGAGCGCCTAGCCACCCTGCGCGGGATGATGGAGTTCGCCCCGGACCGCCCCTCGATCCCCATCGACGAGGTCGAGCCCGCCACCGAAATTGTCAAGCGCTTCTCCACCGGCGCGATGTCCTACGGCTCCATCTCTGCCGAGGCCCACGAGGTCCTCGCCATCGCGATGAACCGCCTCGGCGGAATGTCCAACTCCGGTGAGGGCGGCGAGGACCCGAAGCGCTTCGAGCGCGAAGCCAACGGCGATTGGAAGCGCTCCGCCATCAAGCAGGTGGCCTCGGGCCGCTTCGGCGTGACCAGCCACTACCTGTCCAACTGCACCGACATCCAGATCAAGATGGCGCAGGGCGCCAAGCCCGGCGAGGGCGGCCAGCTGCCGCCGAACAAGGTCTACCCGTGGATCGCGGAAGTCCGCATCACCACCCCGGGTGTCGGCCTGATCTCGCCGCCGCCGCACCACGACATCTATTCCATCGAGGATCTGGCGCAGCTGATTTTCGATCTAAAGTCCGTCAACCCCGATGCGCGTGTCCACGTCAAGCTTGTCGCTGAGCAGGGCGTGGGCACGGTCGCCGCGGGTGTGTCCAAGGCCCACGCAGACGTGGTGCTCATCTCCGGCCATGACGGCGGCACCGGAGCTTCCCCGCTGACCAGCCTGAAGCACGCCGGCGGGCCGTGGGAGCTGGGCTTGGCCGAAGCACAGCAGACCCTGCTGCTCAACGGCCTGCGTGACCGCATCACGGTCCAGGCCGACGGCCAGCTCAAGACTGGCCGCGACGTCATGGTCGCAGCCCTGCTCGGCGCAGAGGAGTACGGTTTCGCCACCGCACCGCTCGTGGTCGAAGGCTGCATCATGATGCGCGTGTGTCACCTCGACACCTGCCCGGTGGGCGTGGCCACGCAGAACCCACAGCTGCGCAAGAAGTTCACCGGTCGTGCCGAACACGTGGTCAACTTCTTCATGTTCATCGCCGAGGAAATCCGCGAGTACTTAGCCGAGCTGGGACTGCGCACCCTCGACGAGGCCATCGGGCGCGCCGACCTGTTGCGCCAGCGCACCGACCGCGAGTTCGTGGAGAACAACCCGCGCGCGGCCCAGTTGGACCTGTCCCCGATCTTCTCCACGGCCCGCTCGGAGTTCTTCCCCGACCAGGCACCGAAGTGCACCACCGAGCAAGAACACGGCTTGGACGGCGTACTCGACCAAACTCTGGCCGCCGACCTCGCAGGGGCGCTCAAAAAGGGCGGAGACGTCGTGGCGAAGGAGTACCCGATCCGCAACATCGACCGCAGCGTCGGTGCGCTCTCCGGCGGCGTCCTGACGCGCTCCACCGGTGCTGATGGCCTTGCGGACGGTTCTGTGACCTTCACCTTCCGCGGCCATGCCGGCAACTCCTTCGGAGCGTTCGTCCCCCACGGCATGACGCTCGACTTGGTCGGTGAGGCCAACGACTTCGTGGGCAAGGGCCTGTCCGGCGGGCGCATCATCGTGCGGCCCACCCCCGACGCCCCGGAGCAGCTCGACCTCAACGAGCCGGACATCATCGCCGGCAACGTCACCGGCTTCGGCGCTACGGCGGGCGAGCTGTTCATCGCAGGCTACGCGGGTGAGCGCTTCTGCGTGCGCAACTCCGGCGCCACCGCCGTCGTCCACGGCATCGGTAACCACGGCTGCGAGTACATGACGGGTGGCCGCGTCGTTGTTCTCGGCGAAGTCGGCGAGAACTTCGGTGCAGGTATGTCGGGCGGCATCGCTTACCTGGCACCGGTGGAAGACAGCGACAGCCTGGCCCGCAAGGTCAACCCCGGCCAGGTCGACATCACCGAGGTCGACGAGGACGACATCGCCTTCCTCACCGCGATCTTCGCTGACCACACCCGCCACACTGGTGCGACGATCCCGTACGCACCCGAGGAAATGATCAAGATCATGCCGCGCGACTACCGCAAGGTTCTGGACATCATCGCCGACGCGCGCCGGACCGGCCGCGACGAGGCTGAAGCAATCATGGAGGCAGTGAGCTAATGGCCGACCCACATGGATTCCGACGCTACGAGCGCAAGGAGGCGCAGCACCGCCCCGTGCCGCTGCGCCTGATGGACTACCGCGAGGTCTACGAACAGACCAGCGCGGAGCACGACACAACCCAGGCAACCCGGTGCATGGACTGCGGTGTCGCCTTCTGCCACGAGGGCTGCCCGCTGGGCAACATCATCCCGGAATGGAACGACCTTGTCCGGCAGGACCGCTGGAGCGAGGCGTACGACAGGCTGCACGCGACGAACAACTTCCCGGATTTCACTGGCCGGCTGTGCCCGGCCCCCTGTGAAGGTGCGTGTGTGCTGGGCATCAACGACGATCCGGTGACGATCAAGCACATTGAGCAGAAGATCGCCGACGTTGCTTTCGACAACGACTGGGTCAAGCCCGTCAAGGCGAGCTTTGACACTGGCCAGTCGGTGGCCGTAGTCGGATCCGGCCCTGCCGGCCTCGCCGCGGCCCAGCAGCTCACCCGCGCGGGCCACCGCGTGACCGTCTTCGAGCGCGACGACCGACTCGGCGGGCTGATGCGCTACGGCGTTCCCGAGTACAAGATGGAGAAGCGCCACATCGACCGCCGCATCGAGCAGATGCGCGCCGAGGGCACCGAATTCAAGGTGAACACCTCCCCCACGGCGGCCGACCTGTCCGGCTTCGACGCGGTCGTCCTCGCCACCGGCACCCCTGTCGCGCGCGACTTGCCTGTCGACGGCCGCGAGCTCGACGGCATCCACTTCGCCATGGACTACCTCACCGCCGCGAACCGGTTCTGCGAGGGCGACACCGACACCCCCGCGATCGACGCCCGCGGTAAGCGCGTGGTCATCATCGGCGGCGGTGACACGGGTACTGACTGTTTCGGCACCGCGTTGCGCCAGGGCGCGGCGAGCGTCACCCAGTTCGACATCCACTCTCGTGCGCCGCAGTTCCGTGCGTCCTCGACCCCGTGGCCGATGTATCCGCTTTTGTACCGCACGGCGACGGCGCACGAAGAGGGCGAGTACGTGGTCACCGGCGACGAATCCGCCGACGAGATCGCCGCGCTTGGACTGGCCCACCGTGGCACGAACGAGCCCTTGGGCAAGCGCGTGTACTCCACCAACACGGTGAGCTTCCACGGATCGGACGGCCACATCACCTCCTTGCGCGGCAACCAGGTGCGCTCTGTCGATGGTCGCCGCGTCCCGATCGAGGACAGCGATTTCGAGATGGACGCGGACCTTGTGCTGATCGCGCTTGGCTTCACTGGTTCCGCACGTCGCGGCCTCAACGATGAGCTGGGGATCGTCCTGGATGAGCGCGGCCGGATGCGCCGCGACGATTCCTACCGCGCGATCCGCTCGACCGAGGACGGCCCGAGGGTCTACATCGCCGGCGATAACGGCCGTGGCCAATCGCTGATCGTGTGGGCCATTGCGGAGGGTCGCTCGGCGGCCGCCGTGGTCGACGCGGATCTGATGGGCGAAACGGCGCTGCCAACCCCGGTGGCCCCAACTAAGGCACCCATCGGCCTATAAGTCCGGGGCGGCAGTGAGGTGATGTTCGCCTCACTTTTACCCCCGCCTGTCGATACTTCGATAGGTATTCCATAGAATGAACATCGCACCTTCTACCAAAGGAGACCCACGTGACCTTCACGACTACCGACGACGTCCTCAAGTACATCAAGGACGAGGGCATCGAGTTCCTCGATATCCGCTTCACCGACGTTCCCGGCACGGAGCACCACTTCACCCTGCCGGCGTCGGCCTTTGACGAGGACGCCATTTCTGCAGGCTTCGCCTTCGACGGTTCGTCGATCCGCGGCTTCACCACCATCGACGAGTCCGACATGATCCTGCTGCCGGACCCGACCACCGCGTTCCGCGACCCGTTCCGCTCGGTGCCGACGCTGAACATGAAGTTCTTCGTCCACGACCCGTTCACCAAGGAAACGTTCTCCCGCGACCCGCGCAACGTGGCCAAGCGTGCCGAGGAGTACCTCACCTCCACCGGCATCGCGGATTCCGCATCCTTCGGCATGGAGGCCGAGTTCTTCATCTTCGACAAGGTCTCCTACGCAGCTGAGACGAACGCCTCCTTCTACCACGTCGATTCCGACGAGGGCTGGTGGAACCGCGGCGAAGAGACGCTTCTCGACGGCACCCCGAACCTCGGCAACGCCACCCGCCCCAAGGGCGGCTACTTCCCCAACACCCCGGTGGACAAGACCCAGGAAGTGCGCGACGCCATCGTGCAGAACCTCCAACTCGTCGGCTTCGACGTGGAGCGCTTCCACCACGAGGTTGCCTCCGGCGGCCAGAACGAGATCAACTACCGCTTCGACACCCTCCTGCACGCGGCGGATGATCTGCAGACCTTCAAGTACATCGTGAAGAACACCTGCCACCAGTACGGCAAGGTGGCCACCTTCATGCCGAAGCCGCTCGCCGGCGACAACGGCTCCGGCATGCACGCCCACCAGTCTCTGTGGAAGGACGGCGAGCCGCTGTTCTACGACGAGTCCGGCTACGGCGGACTGTCCGACACCGCCCGCTACTACATCGGCGGCCTGCTGCACCACGCCCCGGCCGTGCTGGCGTTCACCAACCCGACGCTGAACTCCTACCACCGCCTGGTCCCGGGCTTCGAAGCCCCGATCAACCTGGTCTACTCCCAGCGCAACCGCTCCGCCGCGATCCGCATCCCGATCACGGGTTCCAACGCCAAGGCGAAGCGCATCGAGTTCCGCGCACCGGACCCCTCAGGCAACCCGTACCTGGGCCTGACCGCAATGCTCATGGCCGGCATCGACGGCATCAAGAACCGCATCGAGCCGCACGCGCCGGTGGACAAGGACCTCTACGAGCTTCCGCCGGAGGAGGCCAAGCAGATCCCGCAGGCACCGACCTCCCTGGAGGGCGTGCTCGAGGCGCTGCGCGAAGACCACGAGTTCCTCACCGAGGGCGACGTGTTCCCGCAGGACCTGATCGACACCTACATCGACTACAAGGTCAACAACGAGCTGGCTCCAGCTCGTCTGCGCCCGACGCCGCTTGAGTTCGAGATGTACTTCGACTGCTAAGCGCGCAGGGGCTTGAGCGGAACTGACCAGCTTCAGCCTGCGACACCCCGTTTAACCGCATTCACCCCGCTTCACCACCATGGTGCAGCGGGGTTTTGCGTTACTGTCTACCGCGATCAACTGTTCAGCGGCGCATGAGGACACTGCGCCGTGGCCAATGCGGGAACCTAGAACCTAATTCCCATTCCTCCGGCGACGTCGATAACTGCACCGGTCACATAACTAGCCTGCGCAGAGGCCAGGAACGCAACGACCGCACCCAATTCTTTCGGCTGCCCGATTCTTCCCAGGGGAATATCCTCCTCAACCGTTCGTTGCAAGAACTCCTCGAGGCTGAGTTCCGGGGCACGCTTCTCACGAATGTTTTGCCACTGCGGGGTCTCAATTACTCCGATATTGACCAGGTTGACCAAGATGTCCTCGCGGCCCAGTTGCGCCGCCCACGTCTTGGTCAGATTCTCTCCCGCCGCTCGATGAACACTGGTGGAGAAAAACCCGGGGTCAGGGTAGTCACCATAGACTGATCCAATGTTGATCACGCGCGCTTGCGCGGATCGTCGAAGATGCGGAAGAGCGGCGCGAATAGCCCGATGCCACGAGTGAACCTTGATATCAAAATCAGCCAGAAACGCCTCATCCGACATTGATTCCGGAGTTCCCGGGTGGGCGCCGCCGGCGTTGTTCACCAGAATATCGATTCCGCCGAAGTCGTCTGCAACCTGTGCGATAGAAGCAGTCAGTGCTTCGGGATCGCGAACGTCCACGACATGGTTGCGTCCTTTAGCGTGGTGTATCTGTAGCTGCCGGTGACGACCTCATGAATGCATGAGGCGACCACCGCAGTACCTTTCGAATCCGTAACCACACTTCCTCGAAAGGGAATCCACGATGGCCGCTGGCCCCCATTCTTCCGATTTCGTCTCAGCAGAGTGCCTTTTTTATGACGTCTCCGGAAAGACGCGTCTCAACGGTATCGAAGAGTTAACACTTAATCTCCGTCAGTGGTTTGACGTATTCGAAGATGTTCAAGTCGAAGTGCGTAGAGTTCTTCGGGACCAATCGTCGCCTACACTCGGATGGGATTGGGTAATGTCCGCCAGGCCTGCCATTACGCGGAATGCATTAGATGTACTGACCGGGGAGGTTAGTTAACCGGGACACCGGTGGAAA
>NZ_JAYWLR010000032.1:0-8382 GCF_040946405.1 Corynebacterium sp. LK2510
GCGTTCAACGCAGCACCCACTAGTCCGACGAACAAAGGGTTCGGGCGGGTGGGACGGGAGGTGTACTCCGGGTGCGCCTGCGTGGCAACCAAGTACGGGTGAACGTCACGCGGGTACTCGACGTACTCCACAAGCTTGCCATCCGGCGAGGTACCGGAGAACACAAGATCCGAGCCAGCGGTGATGCGGTCGCGGTAAGCGTTGTTGACCTCGAAGCGGTGGCGGTGGCGTTCCGAGACCTCCGTGGAACCATACTGCTCGGCCACGACAGAGCCGTCCATGAGGACCGCGGGGTATGCGCCGAGGCGCATCGTGCCGCCGAGGTCGGCCTCACCTGCTACAGCTGCCTGCTGCTCGGCCATGGTAGAGATCACAGGCTCAGAAGCCGAAGGATCGAACTCGGTCGAGGTAGCCCCCGTGATGCCCGCTTCCAGTGCAGCCTCAATAACGATGCATTGCAGGCCGAGGCAGATCCCTAGCAAGGGGATGCGGTTGACACGGCAGTGCCGGATGGCAGCAATCTTGCCGTCGATGCCGCGGTTGCCAAAACCACCGGGAACCACGACAGCGTCAATGCCCTGCAGCGCCGCTGCGGGATCGTCTACGCAAAGATCCGAGCTGATCCAAGCGATCTCTACGCGCACCTTGTGGTGGAAACCGGCGGCGCGGATCGCCTCCACAACTGAGAGGTAGGCGTCTGGGAGATCGACGTACTTGCCAACGATGCCGACGGTAACCGTCCGGTCCGGGTTATTGACCCGGTCCAGCAGGTCACGCCAGGTGGTCCAGTCGACGTCGCGGAACGGCAGGTTGAGCCGGCGGATCAGGAAGGTGTCCAGCTGCTCGCGGTAGAGCACCTCGGGGATGTTGTAGATCGAGGGCGCGTCGGCGCACGAGATCACGCCTTCGGTGTCAACGTCGCACATCAACCCGATCTTTTCCTTCAGCCCGGTGGGAACCTCGCGGTCGGCGCGCAGGACAATGGCGTCTGGCTGGATACCGATAGAGCGAAGCTGTGCCACGGAGTGTTGGGTGGGCTTGGTCTTGAGTTCTCCGGAGGGCGCCAGGTAGGGCACGAGGGAGACGTGGATGAAGAAGATGTTCTCGCGGCCGACGGCGTGACGTACTTGGCGCGCAGCCTCCAGGAAGGGCTGGGACTCAATGTCGCCGACGGTGCCGCCGATCTCCGAGATGACAATGTCGGGCCGGTTGCCTTCCGCGTCGGGCTCGCCCATGGCGAGGATGCGGGACTTGATCTCGTCTGTGATGTGCGGGATGACCTGGACCGTCTTGCCTAGGTAGCCACCGCGGCGCTCGCGGGCGATGACCGAGGAGTACACCTTGCCGGTGGTGACATTCGCGTTCTTGGTCAGATTGCGGTCAAGGAAGCGCTCGTAGTGGCCGAGGTCGAGGTCGGTCTCGGCGCCGTCTTCGGTGACGAACACCTCACCGTGTTCAAACGGGTTCATCGTGCCGGGGTCCACGTTGAGGTAAGGGTCAAGCTTTTGCATAGTCACGCTCAAGCCCCGGGCGATGAGCAGCTGGCCAAGGCTAGCGGCGGTCAGCCCCTTCCCCAGCGAGGAGACAACGCCTCCGGTGACGAAAATGTATTTGGTCGGCTGTGCGGACATGCGGGCCTCCTGGGAAGAAAAAGAAAAATCCGCAGGTGCATCGGAATGATGACCTACGGACTTTCAGCATAGCACTACTATCTACCGGTCAATAGATACGTAGTGGTTCCGCAGCTAGACCCGGACCGCCAGCGACCCGGCCTGGATCTCAATGTCGACACCCACGACCTCCCCTACCGGGTCGCCGTCGAGCTCGAAGGTGTGAGGAGT
The DNA here is from genome assembly GCF_040946405.1 of Corynebacterium sp. LK2510. Classification (NCBI taxonomy): domain Bacteria; kingdom Bacillati; phylum Actinomycetota; class Actinomycetes; order Mycobacteriales; family Corynebacteriaceae; genus Corynebacterium; species Corynebacterium sp. LK2510. The sequence continues at coordinate 1,842 of NZ_JAYWLR010000032.1, forward strand.
TGTCAACGTCACGGATGCGCGCTTTCCGCGGGAGTAGTCGAGAATCCCGGCTGATTTCGCTATCGGCCCGCCGACGTTTTCCTCATTCTTTTCCACGAGCGGCTTGCCCATCACCTTGCGCACCGTGTTGGCGGCGGCGTTCGCGCCGAGGCGCGCGAACACACCCAGCCACCCAAAAGCGCCACGCGGAGCCATGGTCACGACGTCAAAGATGCCGTCGTCAGGCTCGGCGGCAGGAAACAGCGGGAACTCGTTGATGAGGTAGCCACAGTTGCCAAAGATCATCGTGTGCAGGCGGGCATTGTCCACCTGGGTGTCGTCGATCGAGTAGGTTGCGCGTACATCCCCGCCGTCGACAAGCGAGCGAATGAGGCCCTGCCCATAGGCCAGCGGGCCGATGTGCTTCTTTAGAGATTCGTCGGTGTTTTCCAGCATCCCGGTATCGAGCCCAAGGCCGGCCATCACAGCGAAACCCAAAGAGTCCGTCGACCCATCCGGGCGGTGCAGATCCACAGAGCAAACATCCACGTTGCGATCGCGGCCTTGGAAGGCGCGGCGCACGGAGGCCGTGAGATCGAGATCAAGCTCTAGGTTGCGGGCGAGCAGGTTTCCAGTACCGGACGGGATAATTCCCATGCTGACGCCCGTGCCTGCGAGCGCAGAAGCGATGACGCGCACCGTGCCGTCACCACCGGCGACAAGAACAAGCTCCACACCAGGCTTTTGCACCGCGGCCACCTGGACCTGATCATCGTCCGGGGACGTCTCGATCCATTCAACGCCCTCGGCATCGCGGGCGTAGGTGTCTACGGCAGCGCGCAGCTCCTGCTCGTCGACCTTCACTGGGTTAAAGACGACGAGGACGGCCCCGGGTTTTCCGTTAGTCATGCCGACCATAGTATCGAGCAATCAGGCGGGTGCAGGGCGCGCCGGGCTAACGGATGCCGAAGAACTCCAGTTGCTTCTCAGTGGCAAATGACGGCCACTCGTGAACGCCCCCGTCGATGCGATAGTGCTCAAGCGGTGCGTCGCAGTCTTGCCACACGAATCGTTCGATTCCGGGCGCATACGTGCTCTCGGTGGGAAGTTCATCGCAGTGGTTACGCACTGCTGCCTCCGCGAGCATCTCATGGGAGGACTCGTAGACACTATTGTGGCGCTGCCCACCGTCGTAGCCGATGACAGAATCAGCAGTGCCGTGGAAATCAATGTGCTTGATGGGGATTCGGCTGCAGCCTTGGGAGACACGCTCATAGAACGCAGCGGAAACCGATCCCACGGCGGTGAGGTCCTGCGGGCGCTGGCAGCCGAGGTAGGAGGCGAATCCTCCTCCGTTGGACAGGCCCGTGGCGAAGACCCGGGACGCATCGATCGTGAACTCGGCGTCGAGAGCCTGGCGCACCGCTTCGACGAAGGCGATGTCCTGCTCTCCCGTCGTGGTGGCGTACGGCGCGGGCGCCCACGCCTGGTCGTGGCCTTCCATGAACACGACAACCGCGTTGGCGGCGTCGAGGCCAGATTCTGTCCGCACCTTCTCGGCGTCGCCCTTGTAGCCGTGAAAGACGTAGATCAGAGGCATCCTGGTGGTGCGTTCCACTCCCGCGGGAACCGACAGCACGTAGCTGCGTTCCATGCCGCCGGCGCCAATGGTGCGTCGTTCGAGGCGGTGCGGCTGCGGGGCAGCGAGTTGCTGGGGTGTGGGTGCGGCGGCAATGCCCGGATCAGCGGGAGGCTGGGGTGCGGGTTCGGCAGCTGGGGGTGTCGTCAGGCGTGTGGGTGAGCTGTCGATGGGTGCATCTCCGGGTACGGAACACCCCACCAGCGCCGCGAGCATCACGCCGGCGGTTAAACGATGGACCCACGCCACAGCAGCACTCCAGATTGATAGATTGACAAGTCATGAAACCGAGCCGGAAAGACGCTCCTGCCTTTCGCGACGCCTCCGAGCGCATCAGCGCTGCGGCGACGTATCGCCGTGGGGCGGAGAACTATCATCTGGCCCGACCGTCATACCCAGACGAAGTTACCTCGTTGCTCCCGCCGGGGGGAACCATCCTCGACGTCGGAGCCGGAACCGGAAAACTCACAGAACTGTTGCTCCAGGCAGACCGCTCGGTGTACGCCTGCGACCCCTCCGCGGAGATGACCAAAGTTCTGCGCCGCGCGCTGCCCGACGTGCCTGTGTGGCGGGCGACTGCGGAGGACACGGCGCTTGCCGACGCCAGCGTGGACGCCGTCGTCGCGGCCCAAGTATGGCACTGGGTAGACCCAGATCGTGCCAGCGCCGAGGCACACCGTGTGGTGCGCGACGGCGGGCATTTGATGCTGTGCTGGAACACGTTGGATGTCTCCCACCCGTGGGTGCTGCGGCTCAGCCGCATCATGCACTCGGGCGACGTATTGCGCGAGGGGTTCTACCCCACCGTCGCCGCGCCGTGGCGCCTCATCGAGGAGCGGCGCGTGAGCTGGATCCAACCCGTCACCACCGGTGACCTGTTCGACCTGATGGCAACACGGTCGTACTGGATGAGGTCGACCGAGAAAACGCGCGCCACGATGACGAACAACCTCACCTGGTACCTCTACGAGCGCCTCGGTTTCGACGAGGGGCAGCTTCTGCCCCTGCCCTACCGCACGGATGCCTTCGTCTACGCGCGCTGAGGCATCCGGCGGCGACCTCCGTTAGCGGCGCTGGCGGCGACCTCCGTTAGCGGCGCTGGCGGCGTTCGCGCACGCGCACGGCGATGCGCACCGGCGTGCCGTGGTAGCCGAACGTTTCACGGAACTTGCGCTCCAGGTAGCGGCGGTAGCCGGCATCCAGGAATCCCGTGGTGAACAGCACGATTGTCGGCGGCCGCGTGGACACCATGGTGGCGAACAGGACACGCGGCAGGCGGTTGTTCTTCATCGGCGGCGGGTTTGCGGCGATGGCATCGCGCAGCCAGTTGTTCAGCTGGCCGGTCGAGATGCGTCGGTCCCAGTTCTCGAGCGCTTCCGTCATCGCCGGTTCCAGGCGGTGCAGTCCGCGCCCGGTGTCTGCGGAGATGTTCAACTTCGTCACCCAGGACAGGTGGCCGACCATGTCATCGAACTCGCGGTCGAAGTAGTAGCGGCGGTCCTCATCCATGAGATCCCACTTGTTGAAGCAGATGACCATGGCTTTGCCGGCATCCAGCACCATCGCGATGACGCGCTGGTCCTGCTCCGAAATCTCCTGGGAGGCGTCGATGACAACGACGCACACCTCGGCTGCCTCGATGGTTCCGCGGGTGCGCAGGGAGGCGTAGTACTCGTGGCCCTGGGCGTTCTTGACCTTCTTGCGCAGACCTGCGGTATCGATGAACTTCCACATATTGTTGTCGAGCTGGATGAGCTCGTCCACCGGGTCCACGGTGGTGCCGGCTGCGTTATCCACCACAGAGCGGTTCGAGTTGCTCAGCTTGTTCAACAGGCTGGATTTGCCCACGTTAGGACGCCCGACAAGCGCGACGCGTCGAGGTCCCTCGGTGATCGAGTTCTTCGCCCGAGGCTCGTCCGGGAAGACGCGCAGAATCTCGTCGAGCACGTCCGCGCCACCCCGTCCGTGCAGGGCTGACACCGGCCACGGGTCGCCGAGGCCTAGAGCGTAGAACTCAGCCACGTCTGCCCATTGCCCCTCGGACTCGAACTTGTTGGCCACCAGCAGAACCGGCACCTCAGAGCGCTGCAGGTTGCGCGCCATGACCGCATCAGTTTCGGTAACACCCGTGTGCGAGTCGACCACCATAACGATGACGTCGGAGGTCTCCATCGCCACCTCGGACTGGTGCGCGATCGCGGCGTGGATGCCCTTCGCGTCCGGGTCCCAGCCGCCGGTGTCCTGCACCCAGAAGCGGCGCCCGCCCCAGTCCGCGATGTAGCTGACGCGGTCGCGGGTCACGCCGGGGTGGTCCTCGACGACCGCTTCACGGCGCCCAATGAAGCGGTTTACCAGGGTCGACTTACCCACGTTCGGGCGCCCGACGATGGACACGGTCGGAAGTGCTTCTTCCACATGCTCCGGCTCGCCGATTCCGAGTGCCTGCTCGACCTGGGCCCACTGTTCCTCGGTCATATCCTCCGGATCGGTGGACTCAACCAGGTCAGCGAAGTCGTCCAGGGTGTCGAGAGACTCGACGTCGACCGGGATCTCAATCTCAGAGGTGTTGGAGGTCTCGGCGACGTCGTCGGCACCTGTGTATTCAATGTCCTCGTCGTGCTCGTTGCTGCTCATGTGGCGCTCCTTTCGATCAGCGACACAAGCGCATTGAGCACTTCGTCCCGATCCATCTCAGATGTGTCAATCACCACGGCGTCATCCGCCGGGCGTAGGGGGCTCGCAGCGCGCGACGAGTCCAGCTCGTCTCGGCGCTGCACGTCCGCTAGGACGGTGTCGAAATCTACTTCGCGCCCGGCTGCGACGTCTTGGTCGAAGCGGCGCTGAGCGCGCACCTCGGGAGATGCGGTCAGGTACGCCTTAGCGGGGGCGTCGACAAGCACGACCGTGCCGATGTCGCGGCCTTCCACAATCGCGCGGTGGGCTTCCGCCGCGAGCTTGCGCTGCAGGGCCACGAGGTTTTCGCGCACCTGCGGGATCGCGGACACCGCCGAGACATTGCGGGTCACATCGGTTCCACGGATCTCACCGGAGACGTCCTCGCCGCCAAGCAGAACCTCCGTTGAGTCCGGATCATCCGAAACAGTTAGGGGGAGGTCGCGGGTGGCCTCGATAACGGCAGCCGCATCATTGGGGTCGATGCCGGCGCGCAAAACGGCGAGCGTGGCCACGCGATACATCGCCCCGGTATCGACATACTTGGCGTCCAGGTGGCGCGCTAGGCGGCGGCACGTCGACGACTTGCCCGTACCGGACGGGCCGTCGACGGCGAGGAGGAGGCCCTCATCGGGCATGTTGGACAACGCCATTACATATCCACCGCCTTGAAAAGCGAGGTGAGCTCGTTGCTGTTCAGGGCGCGCATGGAGCCGGGCTTCATGTCGCCCAGCTGAACCGTGTGCACCTTCGTGCGCACGAGGCGCTGCACCGGGTAGCCGGCAGCCTTGAGCAAACGACGCACGAGGTGCTTGCGGCCCTCGTGAATCTCCAGGCGGATGATGGACTGGCCGTTGTGCACGTCGACGATCTGGACGTAGTCCGCGGAAGCCGGGCCATCCTCGAGCTCGATGCCCTTCTTGAGCTCGGAGACGAGCGACTGCTTCGCCTCGCCGAGCACCGTGGCCAGATAGGTCTTCGATACACCGTAGCGCGGGTGCATCAGGCGGTTGGCCAGCTCACCGTCGTTGGTGAGAAGCAGCAGGCCCTCGGTGTCGGCGTCGAGGCGGCCGACGTGGAAGAGACGCTGGCCGGAGGCTGTCCTCTCCGCGACATAGCTGCCGACGGACGTGCGGTCCATCTCGTCCTTCATCGTGGACTGCACGCCGCGAGGCTTGTTGAAGACGAAGTACTCCAACTCCTCGTTGACGTTGACGCGGGTCCCGTCGACGCGGATGACATCCACGCTCGGGTTCACGCGCATGCCTTGCTGGGTCACCCTCGTACCGTTGACCTCGACTCGGCCTTGCGCGATCATAATCTCGGCGTGGCGGCGCGAGGCGACGCCCGCCTGGGCGAGGACCTTCTGCAGTCGTACACCGTTGTCAGTGCGGCGCTGGGCGGGGGCGGAATCTGGTTCGTCCCACCAGTTGTCTTCCAGCGGGTGGGGGGTGTTGTCGGCCGCGGCGCGGCGCTCATCACGGTGGACGTTCTGCTTCTTCGCCGGCTTCGCATAGGAGATGTAGAACGTGTCGTCCTTCTCTCTATCCGGTGTGCCGTCTCGGCGAGCGGGAGGAGTCATGGGTGAATCCTTTGATTGATTATGCGGTTGTTGACCCATCCCACGCTACCAGTGCTTATACGGCCCTACCAAGCGTCCTCGATCGAATCGATGTCCGGCAGGAGCGGAGCGAGGTCCGGCAACCGGTCGAGGGAGTCAATGCCGAGCAACTCCAAAAACAGCTCAGTGGTGACGTAGCGGTGGGCTCCGGAGGACTCATCTGGATCAACCTCTGCGATCAACCCGCGCAACGTCAACGTGCGCATCACGCCGTCAACATTGACACCGCGCACACCGGCAACTTGTGATCTCGTCACGGGCTGCCGGTAGGCAACCACGGCGAGTGTCTCCATCGCCGCACGCGAGAGCTTCGTCTGTGATCCGTCGAGAAGAAACGCCTCCACGGCTTCGGCGTTGCTGGTGCGCGTGAACAGCCGCCAGCCCTCGGCAGTTTCCCGCAGGTCGATCCCGCTGCCGCGCGCGTCAAACTCGTCGCGGATCTCCCGCAGCTGCTTCTCGACGTCCCCTTCCTCCGCCCCGAGAGCACGCGCCAACGCGCCCGCCTGGGCCGGCGTGTCGAGGACGAGGAGCACCGACTCCAACCGGGAGCGCAGCTGGGAGACCATCGGCAGCGCAGTGTCGGCGGCCTCAGCAGTAAATGCGGCGTTACGGATCTCCATAGCGCCTCA
>NZ_JAYWLR010000033.1:0-5780 GCF_040946405.1 Corynebacterium sp. LK2510
GGTGGTGGCCACCAAACCGTTTAATGGAAGCGGAAGGAAACCACTCGAGGCTGAAAATCCTCTCGAGGGACTGGACGACGGCATCCGAACTGTCGAGGCCTTGGGATTCGAGATAATTCCGAAATTCGGAAATGGACACTTCCCTGTGATCGAGCAGCTGGCGCAAAAGCATGAGCTCCTGTGGCCGCTTGCCGTTCATGAACTCAATGGAGACCAAGCTGAGAAACGCGTCCTCTAGCGGCGAGGGAGCGACTTCGACGAAGTTCAATTCCTTAAGCAGGGTCCAGTAGTTTTTCGCCTTCGAATCCGTGGTGGAAAGAACCCAAGGGTCCATCGAACCATGGTTCTCGAAGTCTTTGATCTGCGGAATCTTTCCTAGGCGGTACGTGAGGTCCAGGATCGCTGTTCGCTTCGCGCGGCGATCTGTAAGCCGAGCCTTCTGGAGGGATTCGACGATGCGGCCCATGGAAACCCGGTCAAAACTAATCGTCGAGTTGCCGGCAATCGCGCGCCGCCGAGTCTTGCGGATCACTTCACCAATCTGGTCCTTGCTTCCAGAGTTATCTCCCGTTAGAGCGATCGGGATGAGGTAGTTGTTGGCGTAATTTCCAATGATGTCGATGACTCTGAGCGACGACTTGTCGCGGCTCTTGCGTAGGCCCCTGCCGAGCTGCTGAGTGAAGACGATCGGTGATTCCGTCGCACGAAGCATGACCACGACGTTGACCGGAGGGATGTCGATGCCTTCGTTGAAAATATCGACGGTGAGCAGGTAGTCAAGCTCTCCCTTCTCCAGCGACGCTACGGCTTCCTCACGAGCGTCAATCGAGGTCGTCCCCGGCAACGCGAGCGTGCGAAGGAACCTGCCGTGAACACGTCTGGAGTTCAGTGCGTCGCTGAGCAGACGGGCTTCTTCGTTTCCGCTGCAGAAGATCAAACCTTTCGTTCCGCGCGCGAAAGAGTACTTACGCAGGATTTCCGCGATGTGATCGACGCGCTCAGTGGCAACTCGTTCGATGAGGGAGCTGTCGTCCGTGATGGTGAAGCCGCGGGCGTTTTCGTAGTCGCTGACTCCGAAGTAGTCGAAGGGAACCAACATCTTGTTCTCGAGCGCGCCTTCGAGGCGGATTTCGTAGGCGACGTTGTAATCAAAAAGCTCGAATACGTTGAAGCCGTCGGTTCGCTCGGGTGTGGCAGTAATGCCGAGGACAAACTCCGGCCGGAAGAAGTTCAGGACGCGCTGGTAGGTCTCTGCGCCGGATCGGTGGACCTCGTCCACGATGACCAGATCGAACAAACGCGGGGAAATCTCGCTGAGGTTTTCCTTGCGGCTCAAAGACTGCACTGTCGCAAAGGTGAAGCGGCGATCGAGATCGTGCTGTGCGCCCGCGAAAAAGCCGATGTCCTCAGCATCGCACTGGAAGACGCGCTGAAACTCCTGAGCTGCGTCGCGAAGAATCTGTTCACGATGAGCCAGAAAAAGCATGCGTTGTGGAGCGAACTCCTTGGCAGCGAAAGCAGAGAGAATCGTTTTGCCTGTTCCCGTGGCTGAGATAACGAGTGCTCGTCGCTCTCCCGCCTCCCGAACCTTAAGCAGGCCTTCGAGAGCTTCAACCTGCATCGCGTTAGGCAAGATCCGAACGCTTTTGTCCGATACCTCGAGTGGTTGTTCCTGGCGGACGACCGTTCGCGTCGCGCGCTTTTGCTCGTAATCTGCGATCCATTCCGGAGTAAGGGGAACAGAATGCTCGCGCTGCCATTGCACGGCCCGGTTCACTTGGTCGGCGATATCGCCGTCGCGGTGTGTTGAGAACTGCAGGTTCCATTCCGCGTTCGATGTCAGGGCATTGCGGGTGAGGTTCGAACTCCCGATAAGGGCGGTGAGGTGATCAGCGTGCTGGAACACGTACCCCTTCGCATGGTGCTGGGTTCCTGACATCACGCGGACTTCGACGTTGTCCAGGGTGAGAAGCTCGCGCAGGGCATCCGGGTCATTGAAGTCGAGGTAGTCGGACGTAATGATCACGCCCGTTCCGCCATACTCCACCAACTGTTGCTTAATTGTGCCGAGCCCGCTTGCGGAGACGAATGCCACGGAGAAGATGAACGAGTCGGACGACTCCAGCTCTTCCCGCAACACCCCCAGCATGGTGGAGATCTCATTGTTCGAAATGAGGTAGGGGTTCTCGAAGTGGGGCTGGGTGTGGTCGGCTTCTAAGAAGCCGTGCTCAAGCGCGCTTCGGAGACCTTCTCGGCTTCGCATGCTTACTCGCCACTCAAGATGTCGACGGTGGGAATGTCTGCCGGAGCCCAATCGAGCGTCTTGAGTTTGCTCCGGGGAACCCACGTCAGCTCCGTGTGTTCTGTCATGGTCGGTTCCCCGGACCTGAGAAAACACTCATAGGTGGAAAGAGCGATGACGACGTCACCGGTGTCATGGTGGGTCGTTGTGATGTGCGAACCCACCTCGGCGTCGACAAGCAGCTCTTCCTTTAGCTCGCGCATGAGGGCTTCGGTGGGGCTTTCGCCTGGCTCAATCTTTCCGCCGGGGAACTCCCACATGCCCGCCATCGCTTTGTCGGGCCCGCGGCGTGCTGCGAAAACAGTGTCGCCCGACGTGAAAACAGCCCCCACAACCTCAATTACCTTCGCCATGAATCGAATCCTAGAGGAGAGTACTGACGCCGACGCCGAAGGAGAGCCGAAGGGGCGGACGTATGTGCGAAGGGGAGGGTTGTCGTCGACAAGCGAAAACCGCGAATAGTAATACCGCCGCTAAAGGCGTAGGGTGGGGAAACAATGAGCATTTCCGAAAACGCTACCGGCAGCGAATTTGAGCCGGACATGAACATGTCGGAAAATCAGGAAACCCCGCAGGTTGCCGCGGACGCGAATGTGTCCGCCGCTGAAGGCACCAGGGATGCGGGAGCTTCTGAGGACACCGGCGCTTCGGCCGAAACCGAAGCCACTGTAACTGAGAACACCACCACCGAGCCGGAGCAGCCGGCAACTGAGAAGACGGATGAGCCGAGCCACGGGTTCGACAACCTCGATCTGCCCAGCGACGTCATCGCGGCAGTGAAGAAGGTTGGCTTCGAGGAGCCCTCCGCCATCCAGGCAGAGACCATCCCGCTTTTGATGGCGGGGCGCGACGTTGTCGGCCTCGCACAGACGGGTACGGGCAAGACCGCGGCCTTTGCGCTGCCGGTTCTGTCCCAGATCGATGAGAACGACCGCTTCCCGCAGGCCCTCGTCCTTGCGCCGACGCGTGAGCTCGCCCTGCAGGTCTCGGACGCTTTCCAGTCGTTCGCTGACCACCTTGGCAAGATCTCCGTCCTGCCGATCTACGGTGGCCAGGCATACGGCATCCAGCTCTCCGGTCTGCGCCGTGGCGCGCAAATCATCGTGGGCACCCCGGGCCGCGTCATCGACCACTTGGAAAAGGGCTCGTTGGACATCTCCAACCTGCGCTTCCTCGTGCTCGATGAGGCAGACGAGATGCTCAACATGGGCTTCCAGGAGGACGTCGAGCGCATCCTCGCCGACACCCCCGACACCAAGCAGGTCGCACTGTTCTCCGCGACGATGCCCAATGGCATCCGCCGGATCTCCAAGCAGTACCTGAACAACCCGGCTGAGGTCACCGTGAAGTCGGAGACCCGCACCAACACGAACATCACGCAGCGCTACCTGTTCACCGCGCACCGCAACAAGCTCGACGCGATGACCCGCATCCTCGAGGTTACCGAGTTCGAGGCGATGATCGTCTTCGTGCGCACCAAGCAAGAGACCGAAGAGATCGCCGAGAAGCTGCGCGCACGCGGTTTCTCCGCGGCTGCGATCAACGGCGACATCGCCCAGCAGCAGCGCGAGCGCACCGTCGATCAGCTTCGCGACGGCCGCCTGGACATCCTCGTCGCCACCGACGTCGCTGCCCGCGGCCTCGATGTCGAGCGCATCAGCCACGTGCTGAACTTCGACATCCCGAACGACACCGAGAGCTACGTCCACCGCATCGGCCGCACCGGCCGTGCAGGACGCTCCGGCGAGGCCATCCTCTTCGTCACCCCGCGCGAGCGCCGCATGCTCCGCTCCATCGAGCGCGTCACCAACGCGCACATCGAGGAGATGGACCTGCCGACGGTCGACGAGGTCAACGAGAGCCGCAAGGCACGCTTCATGGACTCCATCACGCAGTCCCTCGAGGCGAGCGAGGTGCACGTGTTCAAGTCGATGGTGCGCGAGTACTCCCAGGCCAACAACGTGCCGATGGACGACATCGCTGCAGCGCTGGCTACCCAGGCACAGGCTGGCGACGAGTTCCTAATGAAGGAGCCGCCGAAGGACAAGCGCGACCGTCGGGACCGCTTCGACCGCGATGATCGCGGCGATCGCGGTGACCGTGGCGGACGTTTCGACCGCGACCGTCGTGGTGGACGCTTCGACCGCGATGACCGTGGTGGCCGTGGCGGACGCCGTGGCCACAACGACAGCGAGGACTTCGATACGTACCGTCTGGACGTGGGCAAGCGTCAGCACGTCCGCCCGGGCGCCATCGTCGGTGCGCTGGCCAACGAGGGCGGGCTGAACTCCCGCGACTTCGGCCGCATCACCATCGGCGGAGACTTCACGCTCGTGGAGCTTCCGAAGAACCTCGATCGTGGCGTGCTGGACCGTTTGTCCGACACCCGTATCTCCGGTCAGCTGATCAACATCACGCGCGACCAGGGTGCTCCCTGTGGCCGTGGCGGCTTCGGTGGCGGACGTGATCGCGATGACCGCGGTGGCAGGGGCGATCGTGGTGGCTACCGTGGTGGCCGCGACCGTGGTGACCGTGGTTACGACCGCGGTGGACGCAACGATAGGAACGACCGTGGTGGCCGTGGCCGCCGCGACTGGCGCGACTAGTCCGCCGGTCATCTGAAACGAAGGTTTGATGTGAAAAACGCCTCCCGTCTTGCCGCAGCTGCTGCGGCACTCCTTGTAACTCTCGGAGCGGGAGGCGTTTCTCCTGCCCAGGCTCAGAGCACCACCCAAGCCAATCAAGGCGGGGCGGTCTACATCGAGGGCAGTGGATACTGCACGATCGGGTACAACGACCCGGCACGCCAGCGCAGCCTCGTCGCCGCCCACTGCGGCGAGGAAGGCCAGCGCGTGCGCTTGGTCGACCACGACGCGCGCATAGGCTCGCAGCCGGTGGGTACGTTCTACCGCTCTCGGGCTTACGACGGTCGCCTCGGCAATGACTGGGCCGCCATCCAGTGGGACCTCGGTGTCGCTATCGGAGGCAACTCGTTTTCCGGTGACGCGTGGGTACACCCAGGCTCGCTCGCCTCAGGTCAGCAGGTTTGCTACTTCGGGCAGATGTCCAACCGCCCCCGCCACGATGTCACTTGCGGGAGCTTCCGCGGGGCCGTGGGCAACACCTTCTTCGTGGATGCGCCGATGACGCACCCGGGGGATTCCGGTGGGCCGATCTGGGTGCCGGGTCGTGGCTTTGTTGGCGTTGTCTCGAGCACGTGGAACGCAACACCGATTCCGTTCCTCGGCGCGCGCGGGTTTGTCATGGGTGTACTGCCGGAGGACGGTCCGGCCGTTCCGGAGGCGAGCTTGCTCGCTCTGTATATCCAGAACCTGCTCCTGCCGGCCGTGGGTTCTTCGAATGGCGTGGGCGCGGATATGCTGCGCGGGGCCTTCTCTCATTTCGTCTCGCTGTTTAGCCTCCTCGGGGTCGCTATCCCCGGCGCGATCAATTACACCTAGCGCCTAGGCAGACCTAG
>NZ_JAYWLR010000034.1:0-5479 GCF_040946405.1 Corynebacterium sp. LK2510
GGGTTGTGGGGTGTGCGTGTGTTGTTTGAGAACTCGATAGTGTGCCAATCTTTATTGTTTTTGTGTTTATGTGATTGGTGTGTGCCGCACGGTCACGTGCTGCTGGATGCTTGAGTGTGTTTGGTGGTGGGTGTGTGCTGGTGGGTGGTGCCTGAACCTAATGATTGGGTGCTGCTTGTTCAGCTTTGTTGTGTGGTTGCGCATTATTTTGTGTGACACATTTTTTGCCAATCTCCTGTTTTGCCCCGTCGGGTGTGGGGGTTGGTGTTTGTAATTTTTAGGATATGCCAGGCCACTGCATTGTTGTGGTGGTGTGGTTTGTTTTGGTTGGGTTTGGGCTTTTCACGGCCTTGTTTCTGCTGAAACTTTTGTGGAGAGTTTGATCCTGGCTCAGGATGAACGCTGGCGGCGTGCTTAACACATGCAAGTCGAACGGAAAGGCCACAGCTTGCTGTGGTACTCGAGTGGCGAACGGGTGAGTAACACGTGGGTGATCTGCCCTGTACTTCGGGATAAGCCTGGGAAACTGGGTCTAATACCGGATAGGAACCGTTTTTGGATTGATGGTTGGAAAGCTTTTGCGGTATGGGATGAGCTCGCGGCCTATCAGCTTGTTGGTGGGGTAATGGCCTACCAAGGCGTCGACGGGTAGCCGGCCTGAGAGGGTGTACGGCCACATTGGGACTGAGATACGGCCCAGACTCCTACGGGAGGCAGCAGTGGGGAATATTGCACAATGGGCGCAAGCCTGATGCAGCGACGCCGCGTGGGGGATGACGGCCTTCGGGTTGTAAACTCCTTTCGTCAGGGACGAAGCGAAAGTGACGGTACCTGGATAAGAAGCACCGGCTAACTACGTGCCAGCAGCCGCGGTAATACGTAGGGTGCGAGCGTTGTCCGGAATTACTGGGCGTAAAGAGCTCGTAGGTGGTTTGTCGCGTCGTTTGTGTAAGTCCACGGCTTAACTGTGGGACTGCAGGCGATACGGGCATAACTTGAGTGCTGTAGGGGAGACTGGAATTCCTGGTGTAGCGGTGAAATGCGCAGATATCAGGAGGAACACCGATGGCGAAGGCAGGTCTCTGGGCAGTAACTGACGCTGAGGAGCGAAAGCATGGGTAGCGAACAGGATTAGATACCCTGGTAGTCCATGCCGTAAACGGTGGGCGCTAGGTGTGAGTCCCTTCCACGGGGTTCGTGCCGTAGCTAACGCATTAAGCGCCCCGCCTGGGGAGTACGGCCGCAAGGCTAAAACTCAAAGGAATTGACGGGGGCCCGCACAAGCGGCGGAGCATGTGGATTAATTCGATGCAACGCGAAGAACCTTACCTGGGCTTGACATGCACTAGACCGGGCCAGAGATGGTCTTTCCCTTTGTGGCTAGTGTGCAGGTGGTGCATGGTTGTCGTCAGCTCGTGTCGTGAGATGTTGGGTTAAGTCCCGCAACGAGCGCAACCCTTGTCTTATGTTGCCAGCACGTTATGGTGGGGACTCATGAGAGACTGCCGGGGTTAACTCGGAGGAAGGTGGGGATGACGTCAAATCATCATGCCCCTTATGTCCAGGGCTTCACACATGCTACAATGGTCGGTACAGCGCGTGTGCGACACTGTGAGGTGGAGCTAATCGCTGAAAGCCGGTCGTAGTTCGGATTGGGGTCTGCAACTCGACCCCATGAAGTCGGAGTCGCTAGTAATCGCAGATCAGCAACGCTGCGGTGAATACGTTCCCGGGCCTTGTACACACCGCCCGTCACGTCATGAAAGTTGGTAACACCCGAAGCCAGTGGCCCAAGCACTTTTGTGTGGGGAGCTGTCGAAGGTGGGATCGGCGATTGGGACGAAGTCGTAACAAGGTAGCCGTACCGGAAGGTGCGGCTGGATCACCTCCTTTCTAAGGAGTATTTATTTTTTTGCGCGCATGTGGTGTGTTGTTTCATGCTGGTGCGTGTGTGGTGGTTGAGTGCCCGAGTGTGGTGCTGCCATCGTTATTTGAGAATGTGGCTGGATGTTTCCAGGTGGACACATACCCCACGCCCCGATTTGTAGAGGGGTGTGGTGTGGGTGTGCGGCAGGTTTGAGCGCTGGTTGCGTAAATATGAGAACAATGGCTTGTGCGTGTGTCACCTTAGTGTGGTGCGTGTGTGGGGTGTGGGTTGGTGCACTGTTGGGTGTCTGGGATGATACGCGTAAAGTGTTTGTCCTTGTGACCTGCATGGTCCTGGTGGCTGCTTCTGTGTGGCTTTCTGGGGTGTGTGGGTGTGGTGTGTGAGAACTGTATAGTGGACGCGAGCATCTTTATTCTTTGTTTTGTGTGTTTTTTGTGTTTTTAAGGGCGTACGGTGGATGCCTTGGCATGCTGAGCCGATGAAGGACGTGTGAGGCTGCGTTAAGCCTCGGGGAGTTGCCAACATAGCGTTGATCCGAGGATGTCCGAATGGGGAAACCCGGCACCAGTTATGTGGTGTTACCTGCAGGTGAATTCATAGCCTGTGTGGGGGGTGACGCGGGGAAGTGAAACATCTCAGTACCCGCAGGAGAAGAAAACAATTGTGATTCCGTTAGTAGTGGCGAGCGAACGCGGATGAGGCTAAACCATGTGTGTGTGATACCTGGCAGGGGTTGCGCATGTGGGGTTGTGGGGATGCACTGTTCAGATACTGTCATGTCTGTGCGTGGTTGATGCGCGTTAGCGGAAGTTGCCTGGGATGGTGCGCCGTAGTGGGTGAGAGCCCCTGTACGTGAAGGCGTGTGTTGCCATGTTGTGTGTTACCCGAGTAGCAGCGGGCTCGTGGAATCTGCTGTGAATCTGCCGGGACCACCCGGTAAGCCTAAATACTCAGTGTGACCGATAGTGGATTAGTACCGTGAGGGAATGGTGAAAAGTACCCCGGGAGGGGAGTGAAATAGTTCCTGAAACCGTGCGCTTACAATCCGTCAGAGCACCTCTTGTGTGTGATGGCGTGCCTTTTGAAGAATGAGCCTGCGAGTCAGCGGCATGTCGCGAGGTTAACCCGTTTGTGTGGGGTAGTCGTAGCGAAAGCGAATCATCATGTGGTGTGTTAGTGGCATGTCCTGGACCCGAAGCGGGGTGATCTACCCATGGCCAGTGTGAAGCAGCTGTAAGAGGTTGTGGAGGCGCGAACCCACTTAGGTTGAAAACTGAGGGGATGAGCTGTGGG
The DNA here is from genome assembly GCF_040946405.1 of Corynebacterium sp. LK2510. NCBI lineage: Bacteria > Bacillati > Actinomycetota > Actinomycetes > Mycobacteriales > Corynebacteriaceae > Corynebacterium > Corynebacterium sp. LK2510. The sequence continues at coordinate 3,182 of NZ_JAYWLR010000034.1, forward strand.
TAGGGGTGAAAGGCCAATCAAACTCCGTGATAGCTGGTTCTCCCCGAAATGCATTTAGGTGCAGCGTTATGTTAGCTTGCCGGAGGTAGAGCTACTGGTTGGTTGAGCGGGACTATCATCTTAGCAATGTCAGCCAAACTCCGAATGCCGGTTAAGTGGTGCATGGCAGTGAGACTGTGGGGGATAAGCTTCATAGTCGAGAGGGAAACAGCCCAGATCGCCGGTTAAGGCCCCTAAGGGTGTACTAAGTGGAAAAGGATGTGGGATCGCGAAGACAGCCAGGAGGTTGGCTTAGAAGCAGCCATCCTTGAAAGAGTGCGTAATAGCTCACTGGTCGAGTGGTTCCGCGCCGACAATTCAGTGGGGCTCAAGTACACCGCCGAAGCCGCGGCATAGCATTTTGTGTGTTATGGGTAGGGGAGCGTCGTGCATGGGGTGAAGCAGTACTGTAAGGGGCTGTGGACTGTGTGCGAGTGAGAATGCAGGCATGAGTAACGAGAGATAAGTGAGAATCTTATCCGCCGGATGACTAAGGGTTCCTGGGTCAAGTTCGTCTTCCCAGGGTGAGTCGGGTCCTAAGGCGAGGCCGACAGGCGTAGTCGATGGTCAACGGGTTGATATTCCCGTACCCGTGTGCACGCGACAAAGACTGAACTGGTGATACTAACCACCCTGAACGCTATGTTGATCAGCCCTTGTGGTTGGTTGTGTGGTGTGATGCGTGGGGCCTGAGCCGTAGTAGGTCAGTGATGGGGTGACGCAGTGAGGTAGCCGCGCCGCTTATTGGATTGCGGTGCAAGCGTGTGGCACGAGCTTGAGTGAAATGCTTTGGCTTTTTTGTGTGAGGCGTGATGCGTAGCCCTTGTGTGGGTGATGGTGGTGATCCTGTACTGCCGAGAAAAGCCTCTAGCGATGTGTGTGCACGGCCCGTACCCTAAACCGACACAGGTAGTCAGGTAGAGAATACTAAGGCGGTCGGGTGAACTGTGGTTAAGGAACTCGGCAAATTGCCCCCGTAACTTCGGGAGAAGGGGGACCCGGTATGGTGCGCCACTTGTGCGGTGGTTGTGCTGTGTTGGGTCGCAGAGAATAGAGGGGAGCGACTGTTTATCAAAAACACAGGTCCGTGCGAAGACTTTACGTTGATGTATACGGACTGACGCCTGCCCGGTGCTGGAAGGTTAAGAGGACCTGTTAGGTGACCCTTGTGGTTGCCGAAGCGGAGAATTTAAGCCCCAGTAAACGGCGGTGGTAACTATAACCATCCTAAGGTAGCGAAATTCCTTGTCGGGTAAGTTCCGACCTGCACGAATGGCGTAACGACTCCCCTGCTGTCTCAACCACAGGCCCGGTGAAATTGCAGTACGAGTAAAGATGCTCGTTTCGCGCGGCAGGACGAAAAGACCCCGGGACCTTCACTATAGCTTGGTATTGGTGTTCGGTGCGGTTTGTGTAGGATAGGTGGGAGACTGTGATGCGGCCACGCCAGTGGTTGTTGAGTCGTTGTTGAAATACCACTCTGACCGTAGTGGATACCTTAACCTTGGCCCATGATCTGGGTTGGGGACAGTGCCTGGTGGGTAGTTTAACTGGGGCGGTTGCCTCCCAAAGAGTAACGGAGGCGCCCAAAGGTTCCCTCAGCCTGGTTGGCAATCAGGTGTCGAGTGTAAGTGCACAAGGGAGCTTGACTGCGAGACGTACAGGTCGAGCAGGGACGAAAGTCGGGACTAGTGATCCGGCACCTGCTTGTGGATGTGGTGTCGCTCAACGGATAAAAGGTACCCCGGGGATAACAGGCTGATCTTCCCCAAGAGTCCATATCGACGGGATGGTTTGGCACCTCGATGTCGGCTCGTCGCATCCTGGGGCTGGAGTAGGTCCCAAGGGTTGGGCTGTTCGCCCATTAAAGCGGCACGCGAGCTGGGTTCAGAACGTCGTGAGACAGTTCGGTCTCTATCCGCCGCGCGCGTTGAAACTTGAAGAAGGCTGTCCCTAGTACGAGAGGACCGGGACGGACGTACCTCTGGTGTGCCAGTTGTTCCGCCAGGAGCATTGCTGGTTGGCTACGTACGGAAGGGATAACCGCTGAAAGCATCTAAGCGGGAAGCCTGTTTTGAGATGAGGTTTCTTTTGAGGCTCCCGAGAGATGATCGGGTTGATAGGCCAGATCTGGACACGCAGTAATGCGCGGAGGTGACTGGTACTAATATGCCGACAACACAAACAAACAAATTGCACAGCAACAATAGGGTTGTGTGCCGCGTCCACTATGCAGTATCTGACACACCACACACCACG
>NZ_JAYWLR010000035.1:0-3764 GCF_040946405.1 Corynebacterium sp. LK2510
TAGTTGTTACGAAAGCGAACCGTCCGTTACGGGTACTGAAAAGGTCAAGGCTTTTTATGTGCCAACACGTGACGTAGTCCAATCTCGAGATGTTTTTACGTCTCCATACAGCTTTCATTTCCTCGAGCTGCTGTTTTGTGCGCGTATCTTGACCGATAAATGGTGGGTTGCCAAAGATAAACGTCTCCCCCACTGCTTTGGGCAGCGCTTCCGTCCAGTCCAGGGCGAGAGCGTTTCCGTGGACGATGTGGGCGGTAATCGTAATAGGCAAACGCTGCGGCGGACGCCCCACCGCATTCGCCAACTCCTTATTCGCCTGATGATCCACCAGGAACATCGCCGTCTCTGCAATCTTTGCCGGCCACCAGTTCAGCTCAAATCCGTAGAACTGCCCAATCGACAGTTTCTGCTCCCACTCAATATTTAGCGACATACCCGTCTCGCCACGGCGCTGACGGATAGCCACGATAAGGTCCGTTTCAATACGGCGCAGTTCTTTATAGGCGGTGAGCAGGAAGTTTCCCGCACCACAGGCCGGGTCGCAGAAAATATGGGCAGCCAGTGAGTCGCGGAATTCTTCTAACTTGCGCACCGGGGTGGCGGGGTTGGAGACCAGCTTGTCAGCCTGGGCACGCAACTCGTCGAGGAAGAGCGGTCCGATGGTCTTGAGGATGTTGGTCTTCGAGGTGTACCTTGAAAAACATACTACGGATGTTACTCAAATTCATCCATCAAAATAGATCCTTGAGCGACCACCTGGGATCCATCTTCAAGAAGTGGCCAAACACTGCTGTTCCCCAGCCAAGAAGTCAGCAAAGGAGAAAAACTCTTCCGGCAGCGAACGAATGAGATGCCACCAGAGGGCTTCTTCAAGTGGAAATCCGGGATTCCGATTTCTAGGGGTTTAGCTCGGGAACCGCAGTTCAGTACGGACGATAACTACTACTACGTATTCTGAAGTGCCCCGGGTTTTGTTCCTAGGCATGTGCCTTGATTTCCATTATGTCCTGAGCTGAGCTTTTGCGCCAAAATTCTGATTCATCTGATTCAACCTCCGCCGGCGTGCGGTAGTCGAGGGATTGGTGGAGCCGTGATTCGTTCCACCAATTCACCCATTCAAACGTCGCGATTTCCACCTGGACAACGTCCGCCCACCTCCGAGTTTGAATGAGTTCATTCTTGTAGGAACCGTTAACGTTTTCAGCCAGAGCATTGTCGTAGGAGTCACCGACAGTCCCAGTAGACGCAGCGATCCCGTGCTCAGCCAGACGCTCGTTGTAGACGATGCTGACGTATTGCAAGCCGTGGTCCGAATGGTGAACTAGACCTTCGGTTTTCTTCGCACACACAATCGCTTGGTTTCAGCGCCTGCAGCGGCAACGCCTCGGTACGCATCGAGTTTGACAACGCCCACCCGACAATCCTGCGGGAATACACATCAGTGACAAATGCGGTGTAGACGAAGCCTTTCCGCGTGCGCACATAGGTGATGTCAGCCACCCACAGTCGGTTGGGGCTAGGCGCTCTGAATTCACGATTAACCAGATCAGGTCGCACATCCGGCCCCTTCGGTGTGCGGGTCGTGCGAGGTGCACCGCCTTTGCCTTTGCCGGACAGACCGGCCAGGCGCATCAGCCGAGCAGTCTGCTCGCGGCCGATATCAATGCCTTCACGTCGAAGGGCACGCCACATTTTCCGCACGCCGTAGACGCCGTAATTGTCAGCGTGAACCTGTCGAACATGCTCCATGACGGCTGCGTCACGAAGTGCGCGGGCACTTAAGTCCCGGGCTTTCGACTGCCTGTAACCACGCGAGGTAATGAAGCCACCTTCACGATTATTCTTCAACGCCGCACAGATGAACTCGACCGTGAAACGATCCCGATACTCATCGACGAACCGGATCATTTCCGACGTGTTGGGCCGAGTTCCGATGCGAAAAAGCCGAGGCAGCTTTCAACAGCTCGTTGATGTCACGTAGCTCCTGAGCTTCGCGCCGTAGCCTGGCGTTTTCAGCTGCCAAGTCTTCAGGCAAATGTTCAGGGACTCGTCCGTCGCGACGAGCAGCCTGCGTCCACTGTCGGGATGTGTGCCACGAGACACCCAGTTTGGGTGCGACAGCCCGACATGCGTCTTGCATCGAAAGATTTTCCGCCACGATACGGTCTTCAACGAGACGGACAACGCGGTCCTTCGCATCCTGGTCAAATTTCCTCGGCATGTTCCAGATTTTCCCATCTACTCAAACGGAACAAAACCTGGGGCACTTCAGTGTTGCTTCGAGAACAATGCGGCTCTGTACATCACTCGACCACGAGATCACCAAATAAAAGAAGAGCCATTTTCGTTGGGTTATGAGATATGCATCTCACCGGAATTCTTCTGACCCGTCCCAAAGAAGTAATTGTTAGGGCAGGAGAACGATATAAGTCGTGGCCTTCAGGTCGCCCCCCTTGACAATAGCCACGGTTTTCCATTGTAGCGGACTGGGGCTCCGGAGTCTCCCGGGACGGTACGCGACTGTACGACGATGGGTTTTACAGGATGTAGTGCACCGTTCAGATAAGCTTCACGCAGTGGCGATGTTAGCGAGGTGATCTTCCCGAAGCTATCTCCCGCCGAAGAATTGATGTCAAGATCGTCACCTAACGAAGGCGAGTAGTTTGCTACCCCCTCATCAAATACTACTGTGGTGGATGAGAAGAGACGAACCTCCGCGAGGTCCATACCTCGTCCTTCTGGAAGATAGTTATGCTCGATGTAGCCGACAGCGCGTTCGTCGACAAGCACCTCTGAGCCGACTGGGCCACAGTGTCCTGCAGTGTAGGCCTTGTTGTCCACAAGCGTCAACGAGCAGCGCATTCGGGCCTGAGACGGGGATACCACCTCGATCATGGAGCCGCTGCTCACAACTGGAGTCGATCGCAAATCAAGGAGGCTTGACAAGTTCCATAATCTAGGCTGGGGAGGTTCAGACGACGTAAAGGAACTTCCAGCCACCTGAGCGGTTGCAGGTACATCCATGCTGATGAGTAACATGAACGGGAGAAAAACAGAAGCGGCGCTTCGCCTGAAGCGTCGCTTCCTTGCTGGAGTGCCAGTCATACTACTTGGATTTTTTCGACTGCCAGTAGGCCAAGAGAATCGATAGAACTGCAACCACGAATGTTGCTGGCCAAGGGTTGTTGACGCCTAGGAGACTGAGGACGGCATAGGTCACCATGGCGCCGATGAGCGCAGTCAGCCCGAGTGCGACGATGTTGTTCAATCGATTAACCTCCTCTTGTGAAGTTAGGTGATCAGTAGCGGTGATTTTGACTACGAACACCAGATGAGGGAGCCGACACCGGTGGCGATACCGGTGGTCACGGCACCCGCGCCAGCCCCCGCAAGGCAGCCAACCCCGGCGAACCAGACGCCACCCGCACAACCACCGGCGGCGCCACCAACCACACCACCGACCGCGTTCTTGCCGACGCAACTCCAGTACCCGTATGGTGAGTACACGTCAGTCGGAGTGATAACCAGTTCGTGGTCAGTCACTTGATGGAAAGACAGAGTGGCAGTCCTGCCCACCTCATCCTTCAGCTGTGGGGTGAGAACATCGACGATTTCTCCATCGGCGTCGACGACGTTGACGTTCTTCCCGTCGCTAACGAATCGGCTGTTCTCGCTTAGTTCGACAACAATGTTGCCATTCTCCTGCTCCTTTGCTTCAAAGCTCACGGCGTTTTCGTCGATTGGAGCGGCCGACTGAGAACTAG
>NZ_JAYWLR010000036.1:0-3539 GCF_040946405.1 Corynebacterium sp. LK2510
AGGGCTTATAGTAATCCGGCTCGCGTTAAATGTAAGATTCCTGGCAACCTTTAAAAGATAGGGCTCGGTTAATGCAAATATCTAATATTTATCTCGCCTACGTCAAACGCTTCTTTCTAGACAAGCCTGATACAGCAATCCAGGTTCTTGCAGGTGCTAGTTTTGATGAGCAAGAGATTCTCGAGTGGATTGAAGAAGGTAAAAAAGTAGACCATGACATTTGGTACGAGGAAATTCCGATAGAGAATGCTCCCCATTCTCTCAGTTCGCCGAGTGAGGTATTAGTTTATTTTGATGGGTGTTCTTTTAACGAAGGATGGGAACATGACTTTCAGTGGACGGATCCAGTAGGTCGTAGAGCCCTTATCCCCGAAAAATTTAATGGAGTTGTACGCCCCCGCCCTGAGACAGAAGGAGTGCTACGGGAAGACGGATATGTAGGTAATGATTACTATCTGTGGAGAGTTCCTTGCCCTTGGAAAAGCCGCTACCTTTTAGCTCCGTTTCAGGAAAAGAGTAATGAGTGCGAGTACGAGGGACGTCCGTTTACGGTTTGAGCGTAGTTAAATCGTAAAATCATGATGTAAGAGAAGTGACCTTAACTAGATCAGTTAGTTAAGGTCACTTTTGTTTGTGGTCATGATTTTCATCAAAATAGATCCGATAAGACATAAGAAAAAGGTTAGCCGTGACCCGTTAGCGGAATGTAAAGCTCTGCGTCTACTCTTCTGTCTGCTTTCATCCTTCTCAATTCCATAAAATGCTGGGGAACGTTGTTGCTGACTTCCCCAAGCCACTCGATTTTATCTCCTGATCCATAGTCCAAGTCCCCGGCAAATGGGTCTCCAGCAAGTTTATCCGCCCAACCTTTTACAGCAGTATCTTCCTCCGAAGAGACGCCCCCAGTACTCGGTATTAGGGGCAATTCCATACCAAGATACGCAAGACCTCGCGTAGACATTACTGAAAATACGCAGTAGACGAACCGGGACGTTCTCCAAGCCGCTCTAAGCTCGACAGCCCCAGGAGAAATTAGGTTTTCTTCAGCGAAATATCTCTTCAAAAGAGAATTCATATAGCCCCCGAAAGTTGATACGCTCCACTCAGTATTCATGTTCCACAGTCCACATTTCAATGCGCCAAAATATTGTCTTGCACCATTTCACCGTATTTTACAGCCGAAAAATATCCTCTGGGGTTTGTTTCTCGGATCGTGCTCTGATTCTTATTCTCTCCGAGACAGGTGACACTTGTACAATACGAGTACAGCAGGAGAAGCACCCAGTGCGGTAAATGCGCAGGTGAGGATTATAAGACTGGTTTTAGCTATTTTCATGGTTACCCGACGAGATTAGAAAGGAGAACTTTTTCGCTTAACCAGCGTAGCCTGCCACCAAGCTATAAGCTGACCTAGTAGAACAACTCCTTGTTTCACTCTCATCTAAGGACCGCCAATGAAAGCTCTCTCACGCAAACTACTTGCTTTCGTCTCAGCAAGCTTATTAATCAGTACCACTCCCGGTACTGCAGTCGCGCAATCATCTTTTTCTGATTCATTATCGTCATCCCTGTCACAGGATACTTTTCCTGCTGATCCTAGTGAAAATACCGTAGAGGCAATCGACAATAAGGAAACGTCAGATGAATACCCCACTCCAGTACTGCCAGAGTGGACTAAGGGGGCCTCGTCTGAAATTGTAGAAACTGAACTTTCACCAGAAGAGGTCTCCGAGTGGACTCCGACGAAGTCTCCTAAATCTACTGTACGCCCTGGAGAAATGCGTAGCGATAGGGAAGAAATACCGGGTGATTTCACCAAAGAAGAGGCGGATCTTGCAGAAACAAAAGAAGCACAGCTGCAAGAAGAAGACAATCCGACCCTAAATTCTGCCCCAGGTTGCAAAGTTTACTGGCCTTCTCCTTTTGAAGTATGCGGTGCAATCCGGGAACTTTATGATTCCGTTGGCGGACCGAAAAGCTTTCTAACGTTTCCTAAAAGCAACGAGCTAACGAATCCTGACGGTATTGGTAAAAGGTCCGAATTCGTCAACGGGTTTATCTATTGGCATCCAAAGACAGGTGCTCATACTGTTAGCATTCCTGCAACCGTCGTGTGGGCAAAGCATGGTTGGGAACGCGGGCACTTCGGGTACCCAATGACTAATGATATCGCTCTCGGAGATAGCTGGTATAAGCAGAAATACCAAGGTGGCTACATCTACACACGAAACTCCATTCCTGCAGTACAAGCAGGAATTCAGGGGCGAATCTATGACAAATGGCAGGACATGGGAGCCCAAAAGAGTACCTTAGGTTTCCCTATCAGCAGCGAAGAAAAAACACCTGACGGGATTGGGCGATACAACCTTTTCCAAAAAGGAATTATGGTTTGGCACCCCAAATTCGGCGCTCACGCTATAACAGGCGATGTACTACTGCAGTGGGTGTATGCAGAAGCAATCGGAGAAGATCAGGGGTATCCCACCGGAGATCCACAAGATTTTCAAGAGGGGTGGAAGCAGCAGTCCTTTGAAAAAGGAAAAATTTATGGTTTCCAGCTAGAAAAGTTTTTCCCAGAGTACCTCCCTGGGGCAGGGCTCGAGCAAGATACACCTACCCTACAGGGCAGCGGACCTGCTGGAGGCAATGACTACACCGATGAACTTCTTCTGGAGACTAGGGATATGTGTGGTGAGCCCATACTCCTGCGACGTGGATGGTTTAACACGACGGACAAATATCCATGGGGATACGACAAAATTGTTCATAAACACAACATTTGGAGTTTGTGGTCTATAAAAACCGTGCTTAATAACTCTTGTGTACGAGAGGTTCAGGGCCCTTCTATGAAATATGAAGAAGATGTTTATCAAGTCAAATGCTCTGATCCGGTAGGAGCAGTTTGCCGGCTCACTGGTGAATCTTTTACATACCGTGCGATTGTTGAGCCGAAACCTCGTGGAAACGCTTCAGAGCCACGCGGAATTACTACTATGTATCCCGTTCACAATACTGGTACTCACGGAATGAGCGACAAGGCCCCCAGCTGGTTTAGTACAGATATTCCCACTTTGGATTTATGGAAATGGCAGTAACCCCAGAGCGTCATTTTGATTTAAAGACTGCTGCATTTTGTTTGGCGGAAATCCTTAATAAGGATGCTTTGAGTGAAAATAAGTTTAGGGGTGAAGCCGCCACATCATTGCCAAGGTTCCATGGCGCCGCTGCTTGGATTAATACCTTCTTATACATTATTTTGAAAGTAGAAACACCTAACGGTACAGCCTTTGTGGGGTTTGAAGCCATCTTCCACCCTGAGGGAACTTTTCGAGAATACTCGGTTGAGTATGAAAATGTCCACGACTTATGGGCATACGAAATTGCTGGTGAACCATTTCTTAAAGAACTCGATTTTGAGGATCCAAACCGTATCACTTGGTTGAAAACAGATAGGAAAAGTTTCGTTCCTTCTACATGGAACGACTTGCTCGATTTTAATGATGCTTCGAATCAAATATGGATGCAGGATTAAAGGATTT
>NZ_JAYWLR010000037.1:0-3088 GCF_040946405.1 Corynebacterium sp. LK2510
CGAGGGGAGAAAATAGATCGAAATTGGACGAAGCAGACGACAAAGACTGTGCGTGTGCTGGAGTCAAGGACCCGAGTGCGATGGCGACAGACGCTGCAGCTGCCCTAGCAAGAATCTACATTATTGTAAACCCTTCCTTTTCGAAGTGACTGGAACTATTAGGACTGTCAAGACCTCGCAGACGATATTACCCAACAAGTTAAGTAATTAGCATAGAAATAAAAATGTTTTACTAGGGCTCGTCCGTCGCGACGAGCAGCCTGCGTCCACTGTCGGGATGTGTACCCCAGAAGGCGCTGCCGAGGTTATCGACATCGAACGTAGGTACTTTTTTCCTTACGGTAACGCCAACCTCAAGGCTAAAATCTTCCCTACCCCCTCGGGGTTAAGTAGTGACGACCCGGAAAGGCGACTATGAACAAAAGAAACATCACGACCGTCCGCTCGGGAGATGGGTGGGCCAACAAACGAGATGGATCAACCCGCGCTTCCAAACGATTCGACACGCAGAAGGAAGCGATCGATGCCGCACGCTCCACAGCTCAACGAGAAAAGATAGAGCACAGAATTCAAGGACGCGACGGGAAATACCGGGAGTCGAACTCGTACGGCAAAGATCCCCACCCACCACGGGGATAGCCGAAACAATCTCTTTGTCCACCTACCAGGATCCCCTTTGCAACCTATCCAAAAGGGGATCCCTCCTAAATCCCCGTACAAACAGAGAGAAGATTCCTCAATAGGAGCCACCCCACTTGCTCGCTTCACAGTTAGATCACTTCATGCGAAGCACAGTCCGCAGCTACCTCATAGGGGAGATTAATTTTAGATGCGCAACCCGCTGGGTCCACACGCTTGGCCCCGCAAGCGTGTGGACCGGCAGGACCTGACGGAAGGTGAGTATGACAAACCCGCAATAAAGAACTTATCAATGGCCACTTAGGGTTTGCCCATTGATCAGTACGATTATCAGCGCCCAGTAGTTAGCTCAATGTAGTTGGCGAACAGTAGTTCCTGCCGCTGCCTCTCGTTGGTGAGCTTGCGAGATGCGCCAAAAGCCCTGTCGACTTCTCGATCCAGGGCGTTATGCGCTTTTACAAGGTCAGGCTCCATCGACAGAGCATCGTATTGCTCAGCCAATGACCTTTCTGGATATAGTTCGCGCGCGTCAGTAACCTTTTTGCCTGCCGATATGATTCGGCTCCGGGTTCTTTCATCAAGGTCTGGAACGAGAGTGTCCGATAGTTTGTGTGCGGGGGTTTGGTTTACAAGTTCTCCGCGAATCGGTCTGGGTATGCCACAGCTAGTTGGTTGATGGCTTGTTTCCAGCCATTGGCCTTCGCTCCTTGAACATACCCGTTGCACTCAACGGCGCGCTTGGCTTGCTTCGCACGTTTGGCAGCGCGTTTGTCTTCGATGTTGCACATCATCAGCCAAAGCGTCTTCACAGCCGCTGTATCGTTCGGGAACTGGCCCCGGTTCCGGGTAGCTTTGCGCAGCTCAGCATTGAGTGACTCGATCGAATTCGTGGTGTACAACACCTTGCGCGCCGCTGGCGGGAACTGCAGAAACGGCACGAACGTTCCCACGCATCACGCCAGACTTTCACCGACTGCGGGTACTTCTGGCCAAGCTCAGAGGTTTCGAACGCATCTAAGCTGGCACGGGCTGTATCTTCGTTTACGGCCGTGTAGATCGCACGTAGCGCGCTGGAGACGGGTTTTCGGTCCTGATAGGACACCCATCGGTTCGCCGCCCGGATCAGGTGCACGATGCAGGTCTGCACCATCGAATTCGGCCAGGTTGCCTCCACGGCTTCCGGTAGGCCTTTAAGCCCATCACAGCAGACGATGAAGACATCCTGGACGCCACGGTTGGCCAGATCTGCGCACACAGATGCCCACAAGGCGAAACCTTCATTATCAGCAATCCACACACCCAGGATCCGCTTGATACCGTCCATGCCGATGCCCACCGCCATGTAGCACGCCTTGTTGACGACACGGTGGCCATCGCGGATCTTCACGCGTAGCGCATCAAGGAAGATTACTGGGTAGAACTCGTCGAGCTGACGGTTCTACCCAGATCATGACCTCGTCTAAGACTGCATCGGTAATCGTGCTGATCGTATCCGGGCTCATATCCACCCCCAGGGTGGACCCAAGATGGTGCTGAATATCACGCACTGTCATCCCACCGGCGTACAGCGAGATGATCATGTCATCGAGCTCTGTCAGCCGGCGTGATCCCTTGGGCACCATCTGGGGAGTAAACGTGCCGGAACGATCCCTGGGTACAGTCACTTCCAACGCGCCGTACCCAGAATTGACGGTCGTGGTGTACGACCCGTTGCGGTGGTTACTACCCTGTGTTGGTTCAATCTGGGACTTCATCTTCCGGTCGGAATGACCGTAGCCCAAATGGGCATCCATTTCCGCCTGCAGACCAGCGTTAATCGACGCCTGCAACAGGCCTTTGACCAGGTTGCTGGCGTCATCGGTGGACGTCGACAACTCGCCAATCAGCTTGGTGAGCTCAGGATTTTCCATCAGCTTCTCGCTGATCTCGTTGACCTTGTCCTGGTCAAGGTTTTTCTTCGTTGTCACCGTTGTCATTATCGGTGAAACTCCTTCTGGATCAGAGCCTCACACACAAGTTTCCTGACACCCTCGATGCTGGGGCTAATGGGTAGTGTAGCGGAGTTCGAGCGCTCCATCATCAAGGAGCACCAGGCCGAGGGAATCGCCCGCGCGAAGGCGCGCGGGGCCTACAAGGGCCGGGCCAAGGTGCTCACCGATGCCCAGGTCGCTCAGGCCCGGGGGTGGGTGGACGATGGTATACCGAGGGCTGAGGTGGCCCGCCGACTCAGGATCGGGCGGACCACCTTGTGTAAGTACCTCGCGGGAAGCTCTGGATAAACACCCTCTCCTAGCGACCGCTCCTACTCCCGCGCTTCGCTGAGGCCATTCGCAATGCTGCGCCACAGAGAACTAATGATGACTGCGGTAATTAAGTAACCGCTGACCGCATAATTGAAAAGGCCGCTACACATCTCATCGCTAAGTATGTCGTAGATCAGAAAACCGGG
>NZ_JAYWLR010000038.1:0-3073 GCF_040946405.1 Corynebacterium sp. LK2510
TAGAACAACTCCTTGTTTCACTCTCATCTAAGGACCGCCAATGAAAGCTCTCTCACGCAAAATACTTGCGGTTATCTCAACAAGTCTCCTGTTTAATGCCACACCAGGTATTGCAGTAGCCCAATCATCCTTTTCTGACTCATCCACTTCTGATGATTTTCAGTCGGCAATTGAACCATCTAAAACTCCTAATTCTGCCGCGAGCCTCGATAACTCGATCGCAAGTGAAGCAACTCCCTCACAAGCAGTAGATGGCCCATTCGCTGAATGGGGTATTCCAACTCCTCCGGGTGCTGAAGGCTATGAGGTTAATCAGGTCGCTGAGGAAGATCTCAATCCACAAGGATTAGACGAGTGGCATCCAACCGCGAACCCGAATAAGGAAATTATTCCTGGCCAGATGCGCTCTGACCGGGAAGAGATCCCCGCTGGTGTGGACAAGGTAGAAGCTGATAAGGCAGAGGTTCGGGAAGCACAACTTGCGGATCCAGATACACCGGCGTTGAATGCACGCCCAGGTTGCGGTGTGTATTGGCCAACCAGATTCGAAGTGTGCGGACTAATTAAAGAAAAGTACGACAGCATCGGCGGTCCTAAGAGTTTTCTTCTTCTGCCAAAATTTAACGAACTGACCAATCCAGATGGAGTGGGAAAACGCTCCGAATTCGTTAACGGCTATATCTACTGGCACCCCAAGACTGGTGCGCATACGGTTAGTCTTCCAGTGTCGGTTGTTTGGGCGCGCCATGGCTGGGAAAAGGGGTTCCTTGGATACCCCACCACCAGTGATATTCCTCAAGGGAATGCATGGTATAAGCAAGACTTCCAGGGTGGATACGTTTATACCCATAACTCTCCAATTCGCCCTTCGCAGGCCAGCATCCAAGGTGCCATCTACAACAAATGGAAATCCATGGGCGCCCAAAACAGTAAACTCGGCTACCCCATCAGCGATGAGCTAACCACCCCAGACGGAATCGGACGCTACAATGTCTTCGAACATGGGATGATCTATTGGACACCGAAGACGGGGGCACAGGCTGTTTATGAACCGATCTTGTCTAAGTGGGCTAAAGCTGGGTACGAAAGAAGCCGCTATGGATATCCTGTAGCACCGCAGGAAAACGTTGGGGACTGGCATGTGCGTCAACGCTTTGAGCGAGGCGAAATAGCATCCTTTAATGAAACTATCTCTAGCTTGGCTAAGTCTTTTGGTTTAGATGACCAAGGGACGCAAGAGATGTTTGATGTGCTAATGAAAGACTTTGCAGATCATGGTATTGATAGCAAAATAGGATTTGAAAATCTCTTAACGCATTCTCTTGAGTCGCTTGAATTTAACCAATCCAATCTGCTCGCAGCGCTAGCTGAAGCTCCTGTTTTGCAATCGAACAGCGATAATGAAGCTGCGAATTGCAATTATATTCCACCTGGAAACTCAGATACCCTTGCCGGGGACGTATTCTATTCTGTAGCTACTACTTATACTTATAATCATGGCCACAATGGCATCTTCGTTAAAGAGGGGGCCACAGCGGAAGAAATTGAGACGGTGGAAGCCGTTAATCCTGAGCGAGGCGTCCAGAGGCTTTCAGGGAGCGCTCGAGAAGGCGTATGCGCCCCGAGACTCTTGCACGTTAAAACCGATGGTGCCACTCGAAAAGGTGCCGTAGCCTTTGCTGAGAAGCAGGCCCGGGAAGGAAAAGGCTATAACAAGAAGTTTTTCGCAACTCGTATTGGGCCGTTAGAGCAAGATACATACAATTGCTCACAACTGGTATGGGCTGCATATAAGAAAGCTTCTGGTGGTGGTCTTGATATCGGTGAAGAGCATCCCTATGAACCTTATCAGCCAGCTGTTATGCCTTCTGACATTTTGAAGTCGCATAATACCTACGAATACTGATCAGGGGTCAACAGTGCCCAGAATGCTATTTCGAAAGCTTCTAACGGTTTGGGCTTTGGGAGCGAGCGCACTTGTTGTTTCTTCATGTGCGCAAGAGACCCCACAGCAATCAAAAGCTCTTGTTTCTTGGGAATGGGGTGGTATCGCTAGAGCTGTTTCTTCGGCTCCTTCTGCAAACAACCATAACTACGTTTTTGGATCAAACGCTGACGAAGTGGATTCTCTTTCTGAACTTGCTTCGGTGTATAACCCTTCGATGGAGAGGCTTGGTGAAGGGTACGTGGCACCAGATAGGGATCAAATGGTTGTCTTTGATTCGCATTTTCACAAGCAATCTGAGAGACCAATTGAAGATTTAGGATTACCGACCCAAACGACTTCTGCTGGTTCAGCAAACAACGAAACGGCAGTGTTTGTTTTTAATGAAAGTAAGAGTGACAGTCCGTACGCTAGCCGTATCGTGCTTGCTACTGAGGACACTACAAATGTGGTAACTCGTGATATGAGACCGGTCGCGTTGAGGGCTTGTACTGATAAAACAGCTGTCTGGATAGAACGCGATGAAGATGATGGCAGCGGATTAACGCTTGTGCGTATGGGAGTTGACGGATTACTGTCTGAGTCTCGTCTCGACGGGCCTACTGGAATAGTCGCTTCAGAATTTTTCTCTGTTCTTGGGTGCGGGAAAGAAAACTCCTACATTTCATTTCCTGACGAATTTAGTAGTGCGGATGTTTTTTCAGTCGATGGTTTAAGCAAGAAACAAACCTTGAAACATGAAGGAAAACTCAAGGATCTACCGGAACCAGGTGTAAATAGGTCTTCTCGCTACGAAGAAGGAAGTGTGTCGTACTTTTCGGGTCGAAGAACGCTCCTGGAAGTCGATCTTGTGCATCAGGAAATTAGAGAAACTGAACCTCTTATTGGTGTAGACCGTCGCCCTGTATCTGCAACGAGCGACGGAGAGAATTTGCGTATTGTGACTCAGCCGCTCGACGGTTCCGAAGAGCTTCTCGTGCATTCATTTTCGTTTGAAAGTCCAGCTCCGGATGAGGACGGCACGCATATAGCAAAGCTTAGCCAGCTTATGCGCGGCGGTACTGCAAAAGATGCATATACGATTCCGATGTCTATTTACCCCTATTAGTCGCTGTACGTAGTGCTAGT
>NZ_JAYWLR010000039.1:0-2634 GCF_040946405.1 Corynebacterium sp. LK2510
TGTTAGGACCACGTATTTAGTAACGCCGTGGTGAGCAAGCAGTAACGCCCGGGTGAGTATTGAGTAACACCCGGGCGTTGATTATGGGGAACTATTCTGCGTTGGCTTCTAGGCGCATGTTGGGTCCTTCCAGTGTGATGATCTCAGCGCCAACGACAAGCCGATTCAGGATCGACTCGGCGATGACAGCATCCGGGATGGATTTGTACCACTCGTCGGGCGTGAACTGGGAGGTTACAATTGTTGATCCCCGGTGTTCACGTTCCGCAAGAATATTGAGCAGTTGGTGTGCTGTGGCAGCATCAATCGGGGTTGTTAAGAAGTCGTCAAGAACGAGTACGTCTGCCAGGTGCAGGTCTTGAAGAAACTCCATGCGTGCTGTGTCATCATGGCGTAGCACCATCAGCTGGTTGGCTAGTGTGTCTGTGCGGAAGAATCGGGCGGAGTAGTCGTTTCTGCACGCGGCGGTTAGCAGTGCTTGGGCCAGGTAGGTTTTGCCGACGGATGATTTGCCGAGGATGACAATGCTTTGCGCTTTTTGACACCATTGGCAGTGAGCGAGTCTGGTGATTTGCTCTTTGTTGAGGTTGCGGCCGGGTGCGTAGGTGATGTCTTCGATACATGCATCGAGATTTGGCGATCGGGATGCTTTGAGTAGTTTGTTGACTCGTCGTTCACGCTTGGCCGCGACTTCTTTATCGAGTGCGTAGAGCACCTTGTCGGAAAAACTCCACGAGTCGAAGACAGGATCTGCGGCAATATCAATCACGGTTCGGCCGAAGGCCGTCATTCTCAGATCGGTAAAGACCGGCAGGACCGATTCATCTAGAAAGCGTGCTGATGCTGATGCTGGTTGTGGCTGTGTCATGACTGCGAAGGTCCTTTCTTCGTAAGGTTTTCCATGCTGAACTGGGCAGACCCACCCAGATACGCGCCGCGGGTATCACGTGGGTGTACCGCCGGTGGTGTTTCAGGCGGTGTTGTTGGTGGAAGATCATGGCCTGTCGGGCGGGTGGATTGGTCTTTGCGTACCGCAGCCATCATGTTTTTCACCGCGGTATACGACACGGCCCTCCTTGCGCCATCAGGTGCGATCAAGCGTGCACAGGCTTGTTCCAAAATCGCCTTGTTGGCGTGCTTGCCCATATTTAGTACGTTTCGACATGATTGATATGCCTGGGCAGGGATTGCCTTTGCGCTGATAAGTTCTGCGATGACTTTCCGGGTCGCTGGCCCGATCTTGGCTGCTTCACGGTAGAAGTAATCACTGGTCCACAGCCCTGTGGTATCAGCCATGGTGGCAGGAATATGATCCACGTCAGTGACATAGATCCCCCGGGCTTGGGCAAGCCGGTGGGTAGCAACACGCCGCCCAGCGTCAAAGACAGTAACTTCGTTGCCAGTGATGCGTACATCGACAGTCCGGCCGACGAGCTGGTAGGGCACCGAATAGTGAGCAGTATTGACGGTGATGTGGAAGGTGGGGGCGACTTTCGCGCGTTTCCATTCGGTATGCTGCCACGGTGATGCGGGAAGTTGGCCAAGCACATCACGTTCAAACTCATCAAAGAGCATTCTTCTGCTGGTGTAGGTGCCACGAAACGGTACCGCGTCGTTGATACCGTCAACCAGGCTGCGGATGCGTGCATTGAGTTCATCGAGCCCAACGCATTGATGCCCGTGGAGGGTATGGATGACTTTTTGGGTGATGATCTTGACTGCCGCTTCCACGTTCGCCTTGTCCTTCGGACGCCGAGCGCGAGCAGGCAGCGCGGCAGTGTTGTAATGCTCGAGGAATTCCTCGTAGGTGGAATTAACCTGCCGGTTGCGGTCAGCAGCACCGACTGCGTGTGACGCTGTCGAAGCATTATCAGGCACAATTACTTCAGCGACGCCACCGAAGTATTCAAACGCTTGGATATGTGCCCACAGCCACGCCGCTTGCCGCTGGTTCGGGCAAGCACAGGCAAACAGCATGCCGGAATACGGCAGTGACGCCACGAAAATACTGACTTTTGCACCCCGGGCATCAATCGGGTCAAACAGCCGCATTGTCGTACCGGCCCAGTCGACTTGCATAGTGTGTGCCGGGGCATGTGTAATGCGCGCGGTAAGTCCTGTGGCATCAACGTGTTCGGCGACAAGCTGGCGGAACCGCTCGTAGCTGTAGTAACGCTGAGACGGGCGAGCGGGTTGGGTGGTGTAGTGGCCCCACAAGACTTGGAGAGTGACTTTGTTTCGGCCGGTGCGTGCTTTGGCCACCGCGTCGAAATCGATGGGCACGAAATCTCCTTGGGCACGACTTCGACCATCAACAAACCAAGTGGCCATTTCTTCGTCGGTGATACCGGCGAGTTGTTCATCGGTTGTGATCTGGTGTGCCGCCATTGCCTGGCGGGCCTTTTGAACTGTGGTATGCGAGCAACGCACAGTCGAGCAGATTTGACGGACGGACCAGCCTTGTAAGACAAGATCCATCACGGCCCGGTAATCAGTCACGATCGGACTCCCCTGATTATGCCGCGAGCCCTTTGGTCACGCGGTCAGAAGAATCTTCCCCCAAAGTGTTACTCGATACTCACCATCCCGTTACTAGATAGTCACCACGGTGTTACTAGATACCCCCGCGCAACA
>NZ_JAYWLR010000040.1:0-2626 GCF_040946405.1 Corynebacterium sp. LK2510
TGTGTTTTGTCAACTTTTTGCCTGCCAAAAGAGCGCGGAAAACCCGGCCACCTCAGCGGGTTTTCCGGCCATGTCAGCGTCAGGTCATCAGAGCATGTTTGACCCGGTAGGATTCGCCGGTGAAGTGCAGGAGTCGGCCGTGGTGGACGATCCGGTCTATGACCGCGGCGGCCATGTGATCGTCACCGAAGACGGCACCCCACTTGGAAAATGCCAGGTTCGTCGTCAGAATCAGACTGCGCTTTTCGTAGGCGTCCGCGATGACCTGGAACAACAGACGAGCGCCATCGGTATCGATGGGTAGATAGCCGAATTCGTCGATGACCAGCAGCTTGTTCCTGGCCAGGCCGGCCAGTTCCTTGTCGAGCCGGTCGGCTTCCTTCGCCCGACGTAGATGCGCGACCAGGGAGGCGGTGGTGAAAAACCTCGCCGGAATGCCCGCCTGGCAAGCCTGGGCCACCAGCGCGCAGGCCAGGTGCGTTTTTCCGGTGCCGACGTCGCCGTAGAAGACCAGATCCCCACCGGTGTCGATAAACTCCAGGGCACGCAGCTGGTCACGGCCGTAGCCGTCCGGGAAGCTGATGTTGGTCCAATCGTAGCCATCAAGGGTTTTGGCCATGGGCAGTTTCGCGGCCCGCAGCAGTCTGGCGGTGCGGGCCGTGCGGCGGGACTGCTGTTCGGCGATGAGCAGTCCGTGGAGGTACTCACGTTGTTTCGGGGTACCTTTGTCCGCCCATTCCGCCAGCACCGTCGCGGTCAGGGAGGTGGCTTTGCCGGCGGTGATGATATCGGCCGCAGTGATCGGTTCCGTCATGCCCCCACCTGCGCTTTCTGTGCAGACGCTGACTGCGTTCGGGTGCTATGCGCGACCAGGTCGTAGACCGACAGATCCACCGAGGTGTCGGCAAGTTCGGCGCCGCCGGCGATGCGGCGGGCCAACATCCCCAACCCCGGGCCGGCGGGGTCCTGGCCGACAGCGATCAGCTGCTCACAAGCGGCCACAGTGCTGGGAAAAGAGGTGGCGGCGCTGGCCTGGTTGATCCCGGCCAGCAGGCGGGCGCGGTCGGTGGGCGCGGCGTCATCGAGGACGTCGCGGACCGAGTCCGGCATCAGCGGGCGCACCGGTGAATTGGCCCAGGCCCCGGGCTTGGCCACCAGCGCCGGCAGCAACGAGGTTGGGGTGAAGATGGTCTGATCCTGGTGGTCATAGGATCTGGGGAAGGTCACGATCGGTTGGGCGTTTTCATCCAGGATGTCGAGGACGTCGTGGCGGATCGCCACCGTGAGCAGCCTGCCGGCAAACGAGGGGCCGGCGAGGTAAAAATTATCCTCGACGGTGATCGTGCCGGTCTTGTCGGCTTTGCGGGATTCATATCGCACGGGATCAAAACCAATCCCGGGCAGATCCAGGCAGGCGGCGACGTCCTCGGCGAATAGCTCGACGATCGGCTGCTGCTTGCGCCAGTGCGGGACCAGGGCCAGCTGCTGGCACTTGGCCAGGAACATGGTGTTGAGCCCGGCCAGGGTGGCGGCCACAGGTTCGGGGACCATGAGGTTGCGCCGCAGGAACCCGACGGCGTTTTCCACGTTGCCTTTCTCGTTGCCGGAGTAGGGGTTGCAGTAGCGCGCTGAGGTTCGGTAGTGCAGCTTGAACGCGGAAAACAGCTTTGACTCGATGACCTTGTCCCCGGTGCGTCGGCCGACGCCGGTGGCGTTATCGAAGATCAGTTGCCGGGGTGCGCCCCCGATGTGTTCGAAGACGGTGCGCAGTCCGTGGCAGACGCATTCGGCGGTTTCCCCGCGGTAGGCCTGGATAAAGCGCATATTCGAGTACGGAAACGTGACGATCAAGATGTGCAGCGTCATCCGCTGGCCGTCGATGATGGCGTCGGCCTGTCCGAAGTCGACCTGGGCGGTGCCGGGGTGCCAGGTCAGTTCGACGTACCCGTCGCCGGGGGCGCGGTGGGCGTGGCGCCAGGCTTTGATGTAGCGCTGGACCGGCGAATATGAGCCGGTGTAGTCGTATTCGTCGGTAAGGCGGTCGAAGACGCGTCGGCTGGTGTGGCGCTGTTTACGGGGACGATTCTGATCATCTTCGAGCCAGCCGTCGATGATGGCTTCGAGGCCGTCGAGGACCTTCGATCCTGGGCGTTTCACTGGCGCAGGTGGTGTCGGGGAGAAATCCTCGATACGGGTGTATTTGGCCACCGAGTCGCGGCTGACGCCGAGTCGGCGGGCGATGTCGCGGCCGGAGACTCCCTGGGAGTCGAGTCTCCTGATATCTTCTACAACGGTCATGGGTACCGCCATCTTCTTTCCGGTTCCTTCCTTGATGCGCTCCACTTGTGAAAAGGGTTGGGAAGCGTCGAGGAGGAACTTATCTAACGGTGGCGGGGCCCATGACCATTGCCTTTAGGTCATGAACCAAGGGCGGGGCACGGGCCCGGCCACCAGAGGTGAATGTGATCGTGCTGTTGAGTGCATGCCCGTCCGGGGCCTTATCGACTGGCTATTGACGGGAGTGCGGTGCGGTGGCAGGTTTTGCGTGCTCTTTCGGCGGGAAACCAGCCGCTGATCCGGCCGGAATATGTTGCTCAACCGGCCTACAAAGAGTTGATCACACACA
>NZ_JAYWLR010000041.1:0-1454 GCF_040946405.1 Corynebacterium sp. LK2510
CGGTCAAGTCCACCGAAGTGGTGTATCTGCCCTTTCGATAAAACAGGCAGTGTGACGATCTCAGGGACCGTCACGAGCCCGATACTGGTGCCGGCTCATGCGACCTCCTGAGTGGGTTCGCCGGCGTCGATGACGTTGGCGTTCATCATGGTTTTCGTCTGGTCCAGGGCCGTCAGCGACATGTAGCGCTTCTGCTGGATCCAGTCATCGTGCTGCTCCGCCAACACGGCGCCGACCAAGCGGACGACGGCATCCCGGTTAGGGAAGATCCCCACGACATCCGTGCGCCGGCGGATCTCCCGGTTCAGTCGCTCGGTGGGGTTATTCGACCAGACTTTGGTCCACACCGCTTTCGGGGCATGAGTAAACGCCAGCAGCTCGTCCAGGGATTCCTCCAGGTAATCTGCCACGTGCGGGAACTTCTGCTCGCAGAAAGTCACCACCTCCCGGGCCTGATCCCACACAGCCTGGGCGTCGGGTTGCTGGAAGATCGTCTGGAACATCGCCGACAACGTCGGCCATTGCGTCTTCGACACCAACCCCGACAGGTTCTTCGCATAATGCGTCCGGCAGCGTTGCCAGGACGCGTTCGGCAACACCTCGCCGATGGCGTGCTGGATCCCTAAGTGAGCGTCGCTGGTGACCAGATACACCTGGTCAAGGCCCCGGGCCTTCAGGTCGCGGAAAAACCCGGTCCAGGAGGCGACGGACTCGCTTGTGGCGACCTGCATGCCCAACAACTCCCGATACCCTTCGGCGTTGACGCCGGTGGCCAGCAGGACTGAGGTTTTCACCACGCGTCCGCCTTCACGGACCTTCATCGTCAACGCGTCACACGAGACATACAGGTACGGGCCGGTATCCAGGGGCCGGGTGCGGAAGTCCTCCACCATCTGATCGAGATCTGTGGCCATCTCTGACACCTGTGACTTCGACAGGTTGGTGATCCCCAGGCTGGCGACCAGGTCGTTCATCCTGCGGGTGGACACGCCTTTCAGGTAACAGGTGGCGATCACGGTGGTCAGGGCTCGTTCGGCACGTGTACGCCGTTCCAACAGCCAGTCCGGAAAGAACGAGCCGGTGCGTAGTTTCGGCACGGCGACGTCGATGGTGCCGACTCTGGTGTCGAAGTCGCGGTGGCGGTAGCCGTTACGAAGATTGGTGCGCGTATCACTGACGGTGGCGTAGTCGGCGCCGCAGATCTGGTCGGCTTGGGTGGACAGGATTTGGTTGATGAACTTCTGCAGCATCTCGCGCATCAGGTCCGGGGAGGCTTGGGAGAGGAGTTCGTCGAGGTAGGTGGTTGGGTCGATAGAATAGGGGCCAGCGGCCATCGTGGTTTCCCTTTCGAGGAGATGTAGGAGTTGATTCGAAAGGTACTGCGGTGGTCGCCCACGTTTTCCATGGGGTCGGTTACCGGCAGTTACAGATACACCACGCTAACGGACACTGCC
>NZ_JAYWLR010000042.1:0-1410 GCF_040946405.1 Corynebacterium sp. LK2510
GGGTTAAGGTGCAAAATGTGTGTCCGGTCGGCGTGTCGTCGGCCGGACCTTTGCGTGTTACCTCAGTGGACCTTTCCTAATTCTGATCGTGGGGTCGTACTCGGTTGGGATAGCGTTGTCGTAGAAGGCTGGTCGGCCCGTTTCTTGGTCGGCTTGGTTGTGGTCTTCTTGGGCAAGGTCGTTAACTTTGGCGAGTTGGTCTTGCCCGAAATTGCACTGCCTGGCGATTTTTATAGGGTCGTCAGGCAGCTGCGTTTTTGCGTGCAGGCACCACTCGAGCATTTTTCGTTGACGCTCTCCCGACCTACCGCGGTGAGCATCAGCGATACGTTTAATCACCGCGTTGACCCCTCCTTCCAAACTGTTCGTTGTTGCCACCCACCTGTCAGGCTCAATCGCGTTGTCGGGTGGCTGCAGGTAGGTAAACAACCAGTTATTGCGCGCTAAGTTCAGCAACGAGTAGTAGGCTTTGCGCACCCGCAGGTGAGTCCATTCCCACTGCTTAGTGGGTGTGCGGCGTTGTTTTGGCACCATCGTTTTCTCGTTCAGGAAGTCCTTGAAAACCTGCCCGAAGTCATGCAGGCGCAGTGTCCACTCACGGGCCTGGGTCAGTGTGGTGATCCGGGTTAGTTTCAGCGCTAACGCGTAGATGGCTTTGCCGGCATCCGTGCGTGGCCGTGAGGTGGTGTAGCGGCGGATTGCGCGTTGAGCATGCACAAGACAGCGTTGGATGAGGGTGTTCGGCCAGCACGCTTTGATTGCTGTGTAGGCGCCTTGCCCGCCGTCGAGCACGACGCATAAGGGTTCGGCGATCTTGCTGAGCAGTTGTGTGTACGCGTGGGTGGTTTCGCGTTGGGCCCAGTGCCAGGCAATGACGTGGTCGCGGCTGGCGGCAACAAGCAAGCAGCCGGCGCCTGTGTAGGTGCCGTCAATGAAGAGCTGGTCGTAGACGCGGTGGGGTTGGCCTTCGTTGGGAACCTCAATGAGCCACATCGGTGCGAACCTGCGCGCGAGTGTCCATCGGCTGGTGTGTCGTTGTCGTGCGACCTCGGACAGGCTGGCGGTGCAGGTGACGTAGGAGTGGAATGCTGCGAAGTCGTGGCTGAGGGTGTGGTCGGTGCGGGTGCGTGTTGTGGAGCTGCCGCAGGTGGGGTTGGTGCAGCGCCACCTGGTTGTGCCTTTGGATGTGGTGCCGTTTTTCTTCATGTGCCCTGTACACACCGGGCATCGTGGTCTGTTTCGTGTCACCGGGAAAGCACAGCAGTGCTGCGTTAGCACATATGGGTGCCATTCCGGAGGATTGAGCGTGTTTCGGCCCGATATAAGGATGCGAAGCTTATATCGGGCCTATTTACACCGTCTGAGCAGTGGTTATCCGGGAAAACGGACACACTTTCTGCACCTTAACCC
>NZ_JAYWLR010000043.1:0-1235 GCF_040946405.1 Corynebacterium sp. LK2510
AGAAGCCGGTCCACGAGGTGATCGATTCGGCGGTGGCGACCTGCATACCCAACAACTCCCGGTAGCCTTCCGCGTTGACACCGGTGGCCAACAGAACACTGGTTTTCACCACCCGGCCGCCTTCGCGCACTTTCATGGTTAACGCGTCGCAGGACCCGTACAAATATGGGCCAGTATCCAACGGGCGGGTCCGGAAGTCCTCCACCATGACATCGAGTTCTTTCGCCATGCCGGAGACCTGTGACTTCGACAGGTTAGTGATCCCCAGGGTGGCGACGAGATCATTCATCCTGCGGGTGGACGCACCTTTCAGGTAGCAGGTGGCGATCACCGTGGTCAGAGCACGTTCCGCACGGGTGCGGCGCACCAGCTACCAGTCGGGGAAGAACGACCCGGTCCGCAGCTTAGGCACGGCGACATCAACGGTGCCGACTCTGGTGTCGAGGTCGCGGTGACGGTACCCGTTGCGGGTGCTAGTCCGGTTGTAGCTGACGGTGGCGTAGTCGGCACCGCAGATCTGGTCGGCTTGGGCCGAGAGGATCTGGTTGATGAAGCCTTGCAGCATCTGCCGCATCAGGTCCGGTGAGTCTTGAGAGAGCAGTTCGTCGAGGTAGATGGTCGGGTCGATAGAATGGGGGCCAGCGGCCATCACAGATTTTTCCCTTCGAGGATGTGTGGTTACGGATTCGAAAGGTGCTGCGGTGGCCGCCTCACGCACTCATGAGGGTCGTCACTGGCAGTTCCAGATACACCACGTTAAAGGATACAACCACTGGGGACGATGCCGGGTCGAGCCGCCGATCTTCTCCTTATATATCTGCGACGCCCCCGCCGCACGGAGTTGATCGAGTTGGCGATCCAAGTTCTGCTCCAAAGAACTCACCCGGGCGTAACCGACTTTCTGCCCCACAACAACGTCCTGATGTTCGTCAAGTTCTAGAGGCAGTGACGGTTCTGTTCCGTTAGGCATAAGCTAACCCTACCGAACAGGAAGAAGATGCAATTCAGAATCGTTCATTTAGGGTGTAGCTTATAATTCTTCCCGGCCTGACTGGGCTGGATGTTAGATATCCAGCAAACAAGGGTCAGGCCCGTTTTCCGTCAATCAGACCATTAAGTCGACGGTTCTGGCCGTGTCGGGTAGCAGCTATTTACGATGACCTGATGGCGGATACGAGTCATCTCGTATTAAGTGGTCAAGTTCCTTCATGACAATAGTCAAAAGGAAAATCCTT
>NZ_JAYWLR010000044.1:0-1136 GCF_040946405.1 Corynebacterium sp. LK2510
GCGTAGCTCATTGTTGAACGACTCGATCGAATTCGTCGTGTAGATCACCCTCCTTGCTGCGGGCGGGAACTGCAGAAAAGGCACGAACCGATCCCAACTATCGCGCCACACCTTGACCGATTGCGGGTATTTCTCGCCCAGTGGCGAGGCAGCAAACTCGGCAAGCGCCTCAGTAGCTGCCGCTTCATCGACGGCAGTGTAGACCTTTTTCAACGCCGCCGAAACGGCTTTGCGATCACCGTAGGCTACCCACCTGTTCGCCGCCCGGATCAGGTGCACGATACAGGTCTGCACCATCGACCCTGGCCAGGTTGCCTCCACCGCTTCGGGAAGCCCTTTCAGCCCGTCGCAGCAGACAATGAAGACGTCCTTGATCCCCCGGTTAGCCAGATTCGAGCACACATGCGCCCAAAATGATGCGCCTTCCTCCTTCGCGATCCACAGCCCCAGGATGTGCTTGACGCCGTCGACGTCGACCCCGATAGCCATGTAGGCCGACTTGTTGACCACACGGCCTGCGTCACGGACTTTGATGCGCAATGCGTCGAGGAAAATCACAGGATAGAACTCATCCAACTGGCGGTTTTGCCACACCATCACCTCATCGAGCACGGCGTCGGTGACAGCCGAGATCGTTTCATGGGAAATATCGACGCGCATCGCAGACGCCATATGATGCTGGATATCCCTGATGGTCATCCCCCCGGCGTACAAACTAACGATCATGTCATCAACGTCGGTCAAACGACGCGCACCTTTCGGCACCATCAGCGGCACAAACGTGCCTTGACGATCCCGGGGCACATCGACGGTGACCGGGCCGTAGTTCGAGTCCACGGTCTTCGAATACGTCCCGTTGCGGTGATTGATGGTGCCGGCTGCAGCTTTGCCAGCCCGGTCGCCGGATGGGTAACCCAGGTGGGCATCCAACTCAGCATTAAGCCCACGGGTGATCGAGGCCTGCAACATACCACGGACAAGATCGTTGGCATCCGTTGCAGAAGTACCGAGTTCGTCAATTAGTTTCGCCATTTCAGGATTGGAAAGAAGCCTCGCTTCAATCGCGTCAATCTTGGCCTTATCAGCCGGGTCTCGTCGTGCCACAGTAGTCATTCTGGCTCATCTCCTTGTGCGGA
>NZ_JAYWLR010000045.1:0-999 GCF_040946405.1 Corynebacterium sp. LK2510
GTCGTAGAGACGTCGGAATGGCCGAGCAGATCCTGCACGGTTCGAATGTCGTAACCGCTGCGGAGCAAGGCCGTCGCGAACGAGTGGCGGAGGGTGTGCGGTGTGGCGGGCTTCGTGATGCCTGCTTGTTCTACGGCACGTTTGAAGGCGCGCTGAAAGGTCTGGTCATACATGTGATGGCGACGCACGACACCGCTCCGTGGATCGGTCGAATGCGTGTGCTGCGCAAAAACCCAGAACCACGGCCAGGAATGCCCGGCGCGCGGATACTTCCGCTCAAGGGCGTCGGGAAGCGCAACGCCGCTGCGGCCCTCGGCCTGGTCCTTCAGCCACCATGCCCGTGCACGCGACAGCTGCTCGCGCAGGCTGGGTGCCAAGCTCTCGGGTAACATCAAGGCCCGATCCTTGGAGCCCTTGCCCTCCCGCACGATGATCGTGCCGTGATCGAAATCCAGATCCTTGACCCGCAGTTGCAAACCCTCACTGATCCGCATGCCCGTTCCATACAGAAGCTGGGCGAACAAACGATGCTCGCCTTCCAGAAAACCGAGGATGCGAACCACTTCATCCGGGGTCAGCACCACCGGCAAGCGCCGCGACGGCCGAGGTCTTCCGATCTCCTGAAGCCAGGGCAGATCCGTGCACAGCACCTTGCCGTAGAAGAACAGCAAGGCCGCCAATGCCTGACGATGCGTGGAGACCGAAACCTTGCGCTCGTTCGCCAGCCAGGACAGAAATGCCTCGACTTCGCTGCTGCCCAAGGTTGCCGGGTGACGCACACCGTGGAAACGGATGAAGGCACGAACCCAGTGGACATACGCCTGTTCGGTTCGTAAGCTATAATGCAAGTAGCGTATGCGCTCACGCAACTGGTCCAGAACCTTGACCGAACGCAGCGGTGGTAACGGTGCAGTGCTGGTTTTCATGGCTTGTTATGACTGTTTTGTTGTACAGTCTATGCCTCGGGCATCCAAGCAGCAAGCGCGTTACGCCGTGGGT
>NZ_JAYWLR010000046.1:0-989 GCF_040946405.1 Corynebacterium sp. LK2510
GTAGCGTCCGACACCGTCAGAGGTGGTTAGCTCATCACTGATGGGGTAGCCGAGTTCACTGTTTTGGGCGCCCATGGATTGCCATTTGTCATAAATCCGGCCTTGGATGCTGGCCTGAGTGGCCGGCAATGCATTGTGAGTGTAGACATGTCCACCTTGGAAGTCTTGTTTAAACCACTGGTTTCCTAAAGCCATATCGCTGGTAGTGGGGTACCCAAGGAAGCCCTTTTCCCAGCCATGGCGTTGCCAGACTTTAGCTACTGGGAGACTAACTGTATGTGCTCCTGTCTTGGGGTGCCAATAGATATATCCATTGACAAACTCAGAACGCTTTCCTATTCCATCTGGATTGGTAAGCTCCTTAGACTTTGGCAAAAGAAGGAAGCTCGTTGGGCCGCCTACCTTATCGTATTTTTCTTTAATTAAACCGCATACTTCAAAGGGAGAAGGCCAATACACTTTACACCCCGGCCGAGCATTCAGCGTTGGAGTATCAGGGTTGGCAAGTTGTGCTTCTCGTATTTCTGCCTTGTCGGCTTCGTTCTTGTCGATACCGGCAGGAATTTCTTCTCTGTCGGAGCGCATTTGACCAGGAATAACTTCACTGTTGGGATTAGAAGTCGGATGCCATTCTTTCAGCCCTTGTGGGTTGAGCTCTTCATTTGTGGCTTGGTTGACTTCATATCCTTCTGCCCCTGGAGGGGTTGGGATTCCCCACTGAGCAAATGGACCATCGACTACTTGCGGCGAAGTCGTATCACGGTGATCAGAGGGGTAAAAATCGTTGTCGGCAGACGGCGTTTCAGATGTTTGAATTTTTGATTGTTGTTCATCGCGAATCGATGATCCCAGAAGTGATGATTGCGCGACTGCAGTGCCGGGAGTGGTACTGATTAATAAGCTTGCTGCGACGAAAGCAAGTAGTTTGCGTGAGAAAGATTTCATGGCAGTCCTTAGATGAGAGTGAAACAAGGAGTTGTTCTACTAGT
>NZ_JAYWLR010000047.1:0-945 GCF_040946405.1 Corynebacterium sp. LK2510
CGAGGGAACGCTCCGGGTGCAGTGCGCGCGCGGCGAGTACTTTCTGCCCAGCCTTAATAATCCGCTTGCGCGTCTTCTCATCGAGTTCTGGTACGGGGAACGTGTTCCACGTCAGTGTGTTCGCAAAACGCAGGCGAGATTCTAGCCTTCCTCCAATCATCTTTTGCCAAGTAATGAACATTGACGAAGAAATCAACGCGAACTGTGACCTATCAGAATCTTCAACCGCAAACGCAAGGCTGGAGACAACTGTTCCTTCCTCAATATCCGCAGCTGTGAAGTATGGCCGGTTCTCGCTAACAACGGATGGAACGCAAAGGAAATCTGTTTGTGGCCGATAACGTTGTGCGAAAAGATGAGGAATCTTTGCCATGCTCCGTGTAGTAGGAGCCGAGGACGTTGTTCTGTAGGCGCGTACTTGTTCAATTCGTGAACGCAGAAAAGTACTTGCCTGAACGTCGGCGGGGTCGAGATCGACCATCCAGAGACACCACCGACTAAGGCCGCGAACAAGTTCTCGCGAGCCAACGTACGGACGTAGGTACTTTGCCGCTATCGGATCGTCCAAAGCTTCTTGCACGTCCTGGGCTTCAACTATCAAGCCACCTCCGTCTTTTGCCATTGCGCCTAGAACTGCGGGTTTAATCTCGCAGGAGATGGGCGAAGTCATCTTTTGGACAAGGACATTAGGGCCGTCGACGAGGTAAGCATTAATCACGCGCTCCACAGGCACAGCCACGGGGGCACTGCTGACATTCGGGTAATCCCAGAGCTGGGGGCGAGGTTCGTGTGCACGGTCGAAACCGACGATGACGCAGTGGACTGAGGCTTTACCGGGAGCATCGGAATCCCATGAGAATGTGCGATGGGCGAAGCGGATACGCCAACCTGCTGCGAAGATGGGGCCGAATAAAAGCGGCACTTGTTCGCCTTGGGTAATCGAGT
>NZ_JAYWLR010000048.1:0-906 GCF_040946405.1 Corynebacterium sp. LK2510
GGCGTGTCTCTTATATGCGTAACCAGACCAGAATCGCCGCAAGCACCACTCCCGCGCGATACGTGACCGCGAGCTTGTCATAACGCGTCGCAAGCCCGCGCCACTGCTTCATCAACCCAAAGGCCCGCTCGACCACGTTGCGGTCTTTGTACAGCTCCGCATCAAACCCGGGCGGTCGCCCGCCAGCACGACCCTTACGCTTCCTGGCAGCGATCTCATTAGACTTCTCCGGAATCACCGCGGCGATGCCGCGCTCACGCAGATACGCGCGGTTCACCCGTGACGTGTACCCGCGATCAGCAAGCAACGCATCAGGGCGCGTCCGCGCCTGCCCGCACCCAATTCTCGGGACCCGAATATCGCCGAGGACTTCCTGCAACATCGCGCCATCATGGCGTTGCCCGCCCGTCACCACAATCGACAGCGGCCGGCCATGCCCCTCGACAGCAAAATGTACCTTCGTGCTCAACCCTCCGCGTGATCTCCCGATCCCGTGACCTGCCGGTTCAATCTCGCATAACGGCAGATTCTTGTAATTCGATAGAGCCCCCTGTGTCCTGATCAGGGCGCGGCAGGTTCGTACCGTGCTGATGAGCACGGTTGATCGTCGCGTCGATTGACACGTTCCAGTCAATGTCGCCCACTGCATCGGCCTCGGCGAGGATGTGCGCGAATACGCGGTCCCAGGTGCCGTCGGTTGCGTAGCGGCGATGCCGCTTCCACACCGTCTGCCAGGGACCATACCGGTCGGGGAGATCTCGCCACGGGATTCCGGTGCGGTACCGGTAGATGATGCCCTCTACAACGCGGCGGCTATCACCAAACGGGCGGCCTTTACGGCCCTCATTCGTTGGCAGAAGTGGTTCAACTCGCTCCCACTGTGCATTCGTGAACTGCGTAAATCTA
>NZ_JAYWLR010000049.1:0-880 GCF_040946405.1 Corynebacterium sp. LK2510
GGCTCTGTTGCAAAAATCGTGAAGCTTGAGCATGCTTGGCGGAGATTGGACGGACGGAACGATGACGGATTTCAAGTGGCGCCATTTCCAGGGTGATGTGATCCTGTGGGCGGTGCGCTGGTATTGTCGCTATCCGATCAGCTATCGCGACCTTGAGGAAATGCTGGCGGAACGCGGCATTTCGGTCGACCATACGACGATCTATCGCTGGGTCCAGTGCTACGCCCCGGAGATGGAGAAGCGGCTGCGCTGGTTCTGGCGGCGTGGCTTTGATCCGAGCTGGCGCCTGGATGAAACCTACGTCAAGGTGCGGGGCAAGTGGACCTACCTGTACCGGGCAGTCGACAAGCGGGGCGACACGATCGATTTCTACCTGTCGCCGACCCGCAGCGCCAAGGCAGCGAAGCGGTTCCTGGGCAAGGCCCTGCGAGGCCTGAAGCACTGGGAAAAGCCTGCCACGCTCAATACCGACAAAGCGCCGAGCTATGGTGCAGCGATCACCGAATTGAAGCGCGAAGGAAAGCTGGACCGGGAGACGGCCCACCGGCAGGTGAAGTATCTCAATAACGTGATCGAGGCCGATCACGGAAAGCTCAAGATACTGATCAAGCCGGTGCGCGGTTTCAAATCGATCCCCACGGCCTATGCCACGATCAAGGGATTCGAAGTCATGCGAGCCCTGCGCAAAGGACAGGCTCGCCCCTGGTGCCTGCAGCCCGGCATCAGGGGCGAGGTGCGCCTTGTGGAGAGAGCTTTTGGCATTGGGCCCTCGGCGCTGACGGAGGCCATGGGCATGCTCAACCACCATTTCGCAGCAGCCGCCTGATCGGCGCAGAGCGACAGCCTACCTCTGACTGCCGCCAATCTTTGCAACAGAGCC
>NZ_JAYWLR010000050.1:0-702 GCF_040946405.1 Corynebacterium sp. LK2510
GACGCTACAACGTCTTCGAGGGCGGAATGATCTACTGGACACCGCAGCACGGAGCACATCCGGTTATGGATCCGGTGCTTCTTGATTGGTCTGCAGCAGGATATGAGAAAAGCTCTTACGGATTCCCCACAGGAGATCCGAAAGAAGAAGAGGATTTTGTTTCTCAGAACTTTGAGGGAGGAACACTAAAGTCTATTAAACGAGAGGGTCTACCAGGGGGTTCTCTAATAGGCGTTACTCCTTATTTAGAATTTCCTAGTCCTGCTCTAGCAGCAGAGTTTTTTGACCGTGTCGAAGCTGGATTGGAAGAGCTCCCCTTGAAAGACGCGATAAGCCTTCAAGCAGTGGGAAAGCGCTATGGCCCTTGTGAGCTGTCATTGGATAATCCGCACAACCGGAAAAGTTCAAATTTTGGAGCCGTGGGGTTCAAGCCACATACGAAGTGTACAGAAAAGGTACTGAGCGTGAAGCACGTTAATACATTGCGTTATAAGTACTATGCATGGTGGAAAAAGCACCTGATTTAAGGGGCGGCACAGATAATGACCCGGATTATAAATTCGATAAAAGAAAGAATCCTCCACATAGGTACAGCTCGCTTGACGTGGAACAAGATTGCATTGGAGACGTCGAAACCTCATTTATCGGGGTAACTGAAGGAAAAATTGTTACCTCAACGGGAACTTATTATGCGAGGGCTTA
>NZ_JAYWLR010000051.1:0-583 GCF_040946405.1 Corynebacterium sp. LK2510
TTTCGCAAGTAATGGAGGACGGCGTTGATTATCCGCCGCTCGTTACTGGAGTGTGGAAAATCCCGCTTGACCAGGACCTCAGTGAGCCTGCCACCAATTTCGCCTTTTTTGGGTTGGAAGAATCTGCTGTCAGTGCCTCGCGCGCGTGGTCGGCGTACACGATGGGTCTTGAACGGGTTGGTGTCTACACCTTCACTGTGAAGGGGAAGGTCACCGCGACCTCGGAGAACACCTGGGTGCCGATCCGTGCTGAGAACAAGTTCTTCAAGTGCTCCCAGGAGGGAGGCGGAGTGGGATCCTACGAGGAAGGGTGTCAGCTTCTGAAGGATTATGACTGGGCTCGTACTGGCGAGCTTCCGCCTGTCTCGACGGCAGACAACGCCGCGCAGGTGAACAGCTTCTACGAGATCAATGACACTCCTCACGGAATCAGCGGCACTGGCAATTGCGCGCCTACCGTGGAAACGGGTCGCTTCGACACAATCGCTTCCGATACTCGGACGACCATCGGGTCTCTGCGTAATTACCCGACGACTTTTAACAACTGGGCTAATCCCGCTGTTGAGTACCGGGGCTCGTTGGG
>NZ_JAYWLR010000052.1:0-519 GCF_040946405.1 Corynebacterium sp. LK2510
AGACCTCGACCACGACGCGCGCACCGTCAGCCCGCGCTACACCACACCCGATGCCATCAAACGCGCCGTCGAAGCCCGCGACGGCACGTGTCGCTACCCCCACTGCTCACGAGCAGCACACACCTGCCAAAAAGACCACTGCGTCGACTTCGCCGACGGCGGCCCCACCGCCGCGTTCAACCTCGTCAGCCTGTGCCAACACCACCACAACATCAAAACCGACGGCCGGATCAGCTACATCATCGACCCCGCCACCGACGACGTTGTCTGGCTTTTCGACGACGGCCACTACGAACGCACCGAAGCACACGGGCCCACCGCCGCACAAAACCGCAACTGGGCACAATCCATCGCCCAAGCCATCACCTCGCGTCGCACCCGCGCACGAGAAGAAGCCACCCGCGTCGACGACACAGAACAAGCAGAAATGCAGGAAAAACCGACGAACCTGGACCTGACCGAACCACCACCGTTCTGACCGGCGACGAGCTACCGCGCCACACCCAGATTCTCTCCCGT
>NZ_JAYWLR010000053.1:0-441 GCF_040946405.1 Corynebacterium sp. LK2510
ACCCCGGGGAAACCGAAAAATGCCCACTACAACCCGAAGATGGGCCACTGCTTCGTCCACACCGTCGTCGACGACTACTCCCGGGTGGCGTACGCCGAAATCCACGACGATGAAAAGGCGGTGACGGCAAGCGGCGTACTGCGGCGGGCGGTGGCCTGGTTCGGTGCACGTGGGATCACCGTCGAGCGAGTCATCAGTGACAATGGGTCAGCGTACAGGTCTAGGTTGTGGGCCG
This sequence comes from Corynebacterium sp. LK2510, assembly GCF_040946405.1. NCBI lineage: Bacteria > Bacillati > Actinomycetota > Actinomycetes > Mycobacteriales > Corynebacteriaceae > Corynebacterium > Corynebacterium sp. LK2510. Next base: position 236 of record NZ_JAYWLR010000053.1, read on the forward strand.
AGACCTGCAACGAGATGGGGATTGTGCCGAAGTGGACCAGGCCGTACCGGCCGCAGACCAACGGCAAAATCGAGCGGTTCCACCGCACACTCGCCGATGGGTGGGCCTATGCCCGGCATTACATGTCGGAGCAGGAACGCAGACAGGCGCTGGGCCGGTGGCTGCATGATTACAATCACCACCGGCCCCATTCCGCGTGTGGGGGT
>NZ_JAYWLR010000054.1:0-306 GCF_040946405.1 Corynebacterium sp. LK2510
TCCAACCCAGCCACACAGGAGGTCTTCTGTGGTTCACCCTAACGCAGCACTCACGCCCCGACACCGACTTCAAGTAGCCCGCCTCGTCGTCGACGACGGCTACCCCATCTCCGAAGTCGCCGCCCGGTTCCAGTGCTCCTGGCCCACCGTCAAACGCTGGGCCGACCGCTACCGCGCCGGCGAACCGATGACCGACCGATCCTCACGGCCGGCCTCCAGCCCAAACAAAACACCCCAGGCGGTGGTCAAACGAGTGGTGTCGCTGCGGTTGCGCAAGCGCTTTGGGCCGCTGCAACTGGCCGCACT
>NZ_JAYWLR010000055.1:0-265 GCF_040946405.1 Corynebacterium sp. LK2510
ACACAACAATCAGCTATCTCTAAATCTATTCCCACGCCCCTTACGAGTTTTCACCCAACGGGCCGCTTCCCATTACGCGTCGCCAGTAGAGGGGATTAGGCCGAAGAAGGGGATGCGGACGGAGTCTTGGAGGATTTCATTATGAACCGTTCCTACACCGCACAACAGCGCCGCACAGCGCTGAAGGTTGGCAAGCGCACCCAATCGGTCACAAAGACAATCCGGGAGCTCGGGTACCCAGGCCGGTGGACTCTTTATACGTGGC
>NZ_JAYWLR010000056.1:0-261 GCF_040946405.1 Corynebacterium sp. LK2510
GAGCGTGTCAAGTTGTTTGTGTGTGGGGCTGTTTTATAGGTATTTGTTGAAGCGGTCGGGGTAGGCTACGGCCATTTGGTTGATGGCTTGTTTCCACCCGGTGACGCGTCCTCCCTCAACGAGTCTGCCTCCGGTGCGGGCGCGTTTTCCTTCTTTCGCGCGGCGGAGTGCTCGTTTGTCTTCGATGTTGCAGATCATCAACCAGAGGGTTTTGACTGCGGATTCGTCGTTGGTGAACTGCACCCTGTTGCGTGTGGCTTT
>NZ_JAYWLR010000057.1:0-248 GCF_040946405.1 Corynebacterium sp. LK2510
AACGCGTTTAAGCGTGCTTGTTTTTGCGTGTTGAGCTGGGGGTTTGTGTTTGTTCTTGGTGGTGTGTAACTTTGTGTGAGTCAGCGAGACCGACAACGCCCCGCCGACACGGAAACCGAGTGAGTAACTTGGTTGAGTGTGGTGAGATGGCGGCCAGGAAAACGTCGTTGATGAAGCGTTCTACTTCATTCACCTTCTGTGGTGTTTGTGTGGTGCGTTAGCCGCTTTTACTGCCCTGCTTTGGTGTG
>NZ_JAYWLR010000058.1:0-220 GCF_040946405.1 Corynebacterium sp. LK2510
TGTTGTTAAGTTGTTGGGTCGGCGGTAACTTACTCTCCCACCCCCTCCCGAGGGCAGTACCATCAGCGCGGGCGGGCTTAGCTTCCGGGTTCGGAATGGGACCGGGCGTTTCCCCGCCGCCATCAACCACCGACACACCTGTCGGAGCCAACACGGCAAAACAAAAACTACTGCTGTTGTTGGTATCCAATTATCATTCTGTGAACCCCCCACACACACG